>CAZQKT010000047.1:0-14381 GCA_964594055.1 uncultured Spirochaetales bacterium | reverse complement strand
CTTCAAAGTATCCGTAACAATCGGGAAGAATGAGGCGGGACCTCTTTCAATGTTATCTTTCCATTTGTGCCGGTAAAAACCTCTCCGTTCCAAACGTCTTCAACCCGGCCCGATTCGACTTCGATACTGATATCACTTCTATCGTCCGAGCCGTTGAAAATACCGATGTATCCTGCCGTGTTATAACACACTTGAGGTATTTCCCGTTCCATTATATCGGGGACCTCCGGCACTCCGGAAGCGCATTCCGTGGAAAGTTCCGCTATTTTATGGTACCGCTCGAGCTCATAATGGTCGATCTTTGTAAGATCGTCGCTTAAAAGAAGCGGTCCGCCGGAGAGGATGATTGCGTTTATCTGAAACATCCTCTCATCTTCAGTAAGTTTGGTGTTCCGTCTTCTCAGCATCAGACAGTCCGGGTCGTTTAACCAAATCTGTTTGTGCATGGGGCTTCGGACCAGAATGTTGCGGACCGAGTTCCGTACACCGACCATTGCTCCGGTCCTGAGCAGTTTTATAATCCGTTTTATCCAGAATGGACCGGTGTCCGGTCCGATCCGCATGGTATCTACCGTACCGATTCCCGGAGAGAGCGGCATTCCGCAGCCGACGATAATTACATCTTCTCCGGCTTCTTCTCTGATGATGTTCATACCCCGTTTCATAACTTCCGCCCTAGAGAGGGTAAGGTCTTTGTGGATACCGCCCCGCAGACACCCCCCGAAGAGAAAATCACACTTGAGATAGGTGAAGCCCCATTCATGAACAATGGTCCGTATTACTTTGCGGATGTACTCTTCGAATTGCGGATTGGTGATGTCGAGACCGTAGTAAAAGTGTCCCGGCCAGAATACATTGTATCCTGCCGTAATCCGCTTACCGTATTCGTTACGGAGCAGAAACTCCGGATGGTATGTTACGATGTCCGATTTTTTGTCCGCAATAAACGGAGCGATCCAGATGCCGGGGATATATCCCGCTTCACGGATAGACTCGGCAAGCATTTTCATCTTTCCTTCGAACTCCGGGGTGAGGTTGAGCCAATCACCGACAGCCCGGGCGTAGCCGTCATCTATCTGGACGAGATCTATAGGGAGGTTTTTCTCTTGTATAACATGTAAATTCGCAAGTATGTCCCGCGGCTTTATGCGGTTGTAGTAATAATACCAGCTGCACCACCCTCGTATATGGTTCTCGAGAGTTTTCAATTTCAACGTTTTTTTTATCATCTCGAAATAAAGGGTAAGCAGGTTTTTTGTTTTTGCTTTGGCAACGAAGATTGAATCGAGGGTAATTGTTTCTCCCGGTTTGAGCAGTTTTCTCCCAAAATCGTACACGACTTCAAAATAACTTTTAGCACGTTCACTTCGGTGGAGATTGAGCCTTATGTAGAAGAATTGATTAAAAGGCGGTCCTTGACCGATAAAAAACGATTCCTCCTTCTTTTTATCTTTAATGCAGGAGTACATATCGGAAGAGAGAATGCCCGGAACATTGGAGGGGAGGTTGGCCAGATTGCTCGAAGCCAGGGAGATTATGGTAAGCCAGGGACGAAGCGGTTTTTCCTTCCGCCGGTAACTCCTCGCAGTCGACCAGGATTGGTAGCCGTTTCTGAGAAACGAGAGGGTGAGCGGGTCGAACTCACTTATAAAATCGTCCAGACCGTTTTCAGTCGGAAAAATCAACCGGGCAATACGCAGAGAACTGTCTGTTTTGTTTTTAAGCCGGAAGGACAATTCGGACCCGTATTCAGAAAAATCCTTCCATTGTCCTTCCAGTGCTACCAGTTCGTTTGAGTATTTTAGATGATTGCGGTGACCCGTCTCTTCACGCTCCAGGTTGTATAACCGTCTAAGAATCCCTTCCTTTATCTGGATTGCCGGTGCAATATCGAGTTCATCCCAACTTATCGTATGGTGGGAGTGTTCTTCGCGCGCGCTCTTTCCAAAGGGCATAGACGGTCATATTCCTCATCTTCTTTTATATAAGATGATGGGCCATCATTGCAATAACCAGTTTCTCAAGCGCTCATCATTTCCTTGACATCTCTTTTCGGGTCCGTAGTCGGTTTAATATCGAAATTGTCCGTCAGTACCTTCGCCACGTTCGGCGAGATAAAGGCGGGAAGGGTCGGACCGAGCCTGATCCCCTTAAAACCGAGGGAGAGCAGAGCGAGAAATACCGCAACCGCTTTCTGTTCATACCAGGCAATATCGAACTCGATGGGAAGCTCGTTTATATCTTCCACGCCGAACACCTCTTTTAATTTCAAAGCAATGACGGCGAGGGAGTACGAGTCGTTGCACTGGCCCGCATCGAGTACGCGGGGGATTCCCCCGATATCTCCTAAACCCAGTTTGTTATACCGGTATTTCGCACAACCGGCAGTAAGGATTACTGCATCTTCGGGGAGTGTTTCTGCTACTTCCGTAAAATAGCTGCGGGAGTTCTGTCTGCCGTCACAGCCGGCCATGACGATAAACCGCTTTATTGCCCCTGATTTGACTGCCTCTACGATTTTATCTGCAAGCTGGATGACCTGATTGTGTGCAAACCCTCCCACGAGCTCTCCGGATTCGAGCGATGTTGGAGGCGGGCACGATTTTGCCTGTACTATGACCCGGCTAAAATCTTTAGATCCGTTCGGTTCGCGGTCCGGGATATGGACGACCTCGGGATAACCTACAATGTCGGTTGTGTAGATTCTGTCTTTATACGCTTCCTGAACCGGTGTAATGCAGTTGGTAGTCATAACGATCGGTCCGTTAAACGAAGCGAACTCTTTGTTCTGTTTCCACCAAGAGTTTCCGTAGTTGCCTGCAAAATGTTCGTATTTCTTGAAGGCGGGATAGTAATGGGCGGGGAGCATCTCTCCATGGGTGTAGACATCGACGCCGGTCCCTTCGGTTTGTTCGAGTAGTTCTTCTAAGTCTTTGAGGTCATGCCCTGAGACGAGAATACCCGGATTGTCCCGCACCCCCACGTTTACCGTAGTAATTTCCGGATGCCCGTACGTGTCGGTATGAGCGCGGTCGAGCAGTTCCATTGCCTTTACGGCACAGCTGCCGGTCTCGAGTACCAGATTGGTCAACTCATCTGCGGACAGCTCACCGGTAAGAGCTGCCATGGTGTTAATGGTAAATTTGTAGATTTCTTCATCCTCATACCCTAGTATCTCTGCATGATGGGTATAGGCGGCAAGTCCTTTGAGTCCGTACACGATGATCTCCTGCAGAGAGCGGACATCTTCATTTTCTACGGTGAGGACCCCGACAGACTGCGCTTTTCCTTGCAGTTCTTCTTCGGTATCTCCCCGCCACACAGCGCAGTCGGGTAGACCGTCGGCGGAAGCCGGCAGCCCGGCCGCCAATTCATCCCGCAGTGCCAGTCCCTCCCGAATAATCGGGTAGAATCTGCTGTCGTCAAAATTGGCGTTTGTAATCGTTGCAAACAGCGCTTTCGTAATAAACCGGCCTGCGCGCTTCAGCATTGCTGCATCATTATCCGGGCGTGCCTCTGCGACGGTACTCAAGCCTTTTACCGTATACATCAAGAGGTCCTGAAGATCGGAAGTTGTCGCTTCTTTTCCGCAGACACCCCGCACTGTACATCCGCTGTTTTTAGCGGCTTCCTGACATTGAAAACAAAACATAGTTCATCTCCTTTCTGTATTGTTTTTATTCTTAGTTCGAAAGTAACAGGCTTCGGAGTTGATATCCGTAACATATGTTACGAGGTTGCAATTTTTTTCAATTTTCTTATAATGGTAAGAGAATTGCTCATAAAATCTGGAGTCAGTTTTTGCCTGTCGTATCCTTCCTGAACAGTTCAACAGCATGTCGGTATGATGGAGAAAAGAGATGAAAAGACTAATTACAGCAGCAATACTCGGTTCATTGATTTTTATGTCCTATTTTCTTATATCCTGCACAGAAAAGGAAGAGAAGGAAGTATCTCCCCTTTCAGCTTCCGAGATTTCTGGAAAAGTGCTCTGGACTCGTATTGCAGAGGAGACCGATTACACGAACTATGAGTTTTGGCCCGGCCATGAAGGGCTAAAGCCCGGACAGGCCCCTCACGGCGCCTACCACAAGGTGTATATCAACGCCGCATTACTGGATGCTCTTCCGGTAGAGAACAGGACAGCACCCGAGGGGAGCATTATTGTAAAGGGAAACTACTCTCCTGACCAAACCCTGGCAGCGGTCACGGTGATGGCCAAAGTAGAAGGATACAATCCGGAA
The DNA here is from genome assembly GCA_964594055.1 of uncultured Spirochaetales bacterium. GTDB lineage: Bacteria > Spirochaetota > Spirochaetia > SPDA01 > CAZJBZ01 > CAZKZZ01. The sequence goes on along the minus strand of CAZQKT010000047.1, from coordinate 10,137 downwards.
CACGGCGACTGGTTCTGGGCGAAGTACTCGCCGCAGGGAGAAGTACAGGCAGAGGGAAAACCGGGTGGCTGCATCTCCTGCCATGAAGGGATGAAGAACAACGACTACGTAATTATCCAGCCGTTAGACAAGACGGAATGAGTTTTTTTTAGAATGCTTGAAACTTAAAGAGTTCCATAACCGGCTAACAGCTATCAATAGAATGTTTCTCGAAGAACAGAATAAAAGCGGACCGGATGAGACCACCTCCGCCCTTTCCACTAGTTTGAAATAGACTGACTTTTCTTAAAGTGATATGGTACTCTAACAAGCATGTTCAAATTGACTCATCATAACAAGAAGCTACTCCCTTCGGTCGTCCTCATCCTGCTTGTCGGTGCAGGATTTGTTGCTAATATTTTCAAGCTTACCCTGTTTTTTAATGTAGACCTCATTTTCGGCAGTTTTTTTGTCATGTTGGTTATTTCCCTGTACGGACCGGTATGGGGAACGGTCGCAGGGGCAGTCGCAGCCTCGTATACCTACCTGTTATGGAACCATCCCTACGCAATTATCATTTTTACCTGCGAAGCTCTTTTCGTAGGTCTGTTTTACAGCCGCAAGAAGGCCAATTTTGTTTTTCTCGATGTGCTGTACTGGTTCGTTATTGGAATGCCTCTGGTGTATCTGTTCTATCACGGCGTGATGAAAATGGATACTACCGGGTCGGTCCTTATCATGTTCAAACAGGCTGTAAACGGAATTCTCAATGCCCTGCTCGCTCGCGTGGCTTTGATGCTTGCCGGAGACAACGTTGCAAAACTCCGTCCGTCGGTGTGGAGCGGAAAGTGGCAATTTAGCAATGTTTTGTTCAATACGATTATTGGATTTGTAATCCTCCCTGCTCTCGTTTTTATCACCCTGAGCGGATGGTTCGAGTTGAATGAAATCGAACAGGAAATAAAGGTAAATGTAGTTGCTAAAGGTCGTTCCGCTTCTCATGCCGTCAATTCGTGGATCCAAGATTCGCAATTACAAACGGAATCCCTCTCCCGGGCGATTGAGGCAGCTGTTCATTCCAACAAAAAGGGTTCTTTTATACAGCAAATCGGCGAACAATTTATTTCCGGAAGATCAGAAATAGTCGAGCTGTACATAACGGACGGCAGCGGGAGGCCGATCTACCGCGTGCATACCGGTAATGCGGAATCGGAGCTGGATACTAGAGGTGATTATGTGAAATCCGGCAGCAGCGGTACGGAAATTACGGCCCTGAAAAAAACTGCCTCTTCCGAATACGATAGCCTTGTTCTGTTTAAAACCGGCTACCGGTGTCCGATGGAAAGCAGCTCTTCTTCTCGAGCAGGTTTCGGGTCCGTTCTGCTGGTAAAAAAAACTGATATAATCCGCGGGTTTATCGAAGAAATAGTAAGCGGTAATAAAAGCGATGTTCTGATACTCGACCGGAACGGAAACGTGGTGATAAATACAGGAGATGAGACTTCCCATTTTGTTGAACTCATTGCTGCTATTGAACAGGACCGGACGAAAAAAGCCGGTTTGGAAACGGATGTGCTGAGGTGGATTCCGCCGAAGATGCGGAATATATCGGTAATGGAACGGTGGAAGGAAGCTGTCTATGTTATCGAGACAAACGTGGCTCGAGCTCCCGGATGGAAGGCATACAGTATTGCATCTATTGCGCCTTACCAGAGCAGAATCTATTATACTTCCCTCTGGAAGCTTTCGATTATAATTGCTGTAATTTTACTATCTGCTGTATTGTCCCGGATTATTGCCGCCCGGTATGTTCGGCCCATCCGGACCCTCCAGGCCATTACGACCGATTTACCCGAAAAGCTCGATAAGGAAGAAAGTCCTGAATGGCCGAAGACCAAAATAAGTGAAATATCCGGTCTTGTAGTCAATTTTCGTCATGCTACTGAAATGTTGAAGAAGGCATTTACCGGCTTAAAGACGGCAAATAGAGAGCTCTCCGAACAGAAAGAGAAGGCCGATGCGGCAAACCGGGCGAAATCGAGGTTTCTTGCCAATATGAGCCACGACATTCGTACTCCTTTGACGGCTATAAAAAGTTTGGTCGAGCTTCTACTCGATGATAGCAACCTTCATGATTATATGCGGGAGGACATGGAGACGGTACGAAAGTCGACCGACGTACTGCTGAGCATCCTCAACAGCATTCTCGACCTTTCGAGGATTGAGGCGGGGAGGCTGTCTCTAGAAGAGGAGAGTTTTGAAATCCATACGATGATCGGCAGGATCGTGCGGTTGTTTACGGTAAGTGCAAAAACCAAAGGAATCGATTTCTCCTGTTCTATCGATTCTGATGTTCCCTCTCGTGTGCGGGGTGATCCCCTTCGAATAGAACAGGTGCTGCTGAACATCCTCGGAAATGCACTCAAGTTCACCGAAGAAGGCGGAGTGTCTCTAAAAGTAAAGCGGGACAGGGAGCTGCCCCCGGGAGAAACAGAACAACAGTACGAACAGCAGTACGGTACGAGAGTTCCGATAACGTTTTACATAAGAGATACCGGAATAGGAATACCCCATGATAAAGCTTCTCTTATTTTCGAGAGTTTTTCACAGGCTGATTCTTCGATTACCCGGTCCTATGGAGGGAGCGGACTCGGACTTACGATCAGCAGGGAACTGGTCACCCTTATGAACGGCACACTTTCCTTTACGAGTACACCGGGGAAGGGCAGTCTCTTTTTCTTCACACTCCCCTTGAAGGGCGTAGAGGAGGAGCAGGAAGAGCAGGAAGAGCAGGAAGAAATCGGCAGACACCCTGCCCCGGAGGTTTTTTCTTTTCTTGTTGCTGATGACGATTCAATAAACCGAACTGTAGCAAAAAAAATAGTAGGCGGCGAAGGTCACAGTGTGACAACCGCAAAGAGTGGCGAAGAGGCCATTGAAACGCTTAAAAAAGAACGCTTCGACCTGCTGTTTCTCGATATTTATATGCCCGGATTGGACGGTATAGAAACTGCACGAAGAATCCGGGGCGGAGAAGCTTTGGAGAAAAACAGAGACATTCCTATAATCGGACTGAGCGGTTCATCTGAAGAAGATATAGTAGAGGATTGTAAGGATGCCGGGATGAACGGGGTCATTTCCAAACCGCTTTCCCGGGAGAAGGTAGAACAAATGATTGCTCAGTTTATTCGGGATTGAATCCACTCTTCGATGCGGTTTCGTTTGAGATACGTGAAAAGAGTGATAATAAAAACAGCAGTCCCGATGAGTGCTACCAGCCACCATCTGCTGAATCCGGCAAAATAGCCCAATAAAAAAGTAATAATGACATTTGGTACTCTGCACACCGTTGTTACGAGGATAAACTTTGAAAGCGGCGCTTTGGACAATCCGAGAATATAGCACATAAAGTCGTTCGGCAGGCCCGGGACGACATAGATCAAACCGATAATCCACAGCCCTTTGCCGCTCGAAAGCCGGGAAAATGTCTGCCATATCTTCTTCCCTTCGAGTTTCCGGGCCACCCAGTCCCTGAAAAAGAACCTCCCGATAAGAAAAGCCAGTACCGCACCGGCTGTAAGCCCCACCATCGTGACCAAAATTCCCGGAATAAGCCCCCAGGAGGCCCCGAATACCCCTGCTAAAATTGTTGAAACCTGTCCGGGCAGGGGAAACAGAACGATTTGGATGATCTGGACAGCAATAATAAAAAGGTAACCGCCTATACCCATATCCAGAACAGTTTTTCGAAACTGCTCCGGATTGCGGAAGAACCCGGTAATCAATTGCCACACTGTTTCGTAGAGACCGGGAAAGAGAAGGTACCCCGCCCCGAAGGCGATGAGTACACCCGCGCCGATTAAAAGCTTTCGATTATGCACGTTCCAACTATACGGCGATTTCACTCGTTGATCAAACGGTTGAACCGTGGTAATGAAAAAGAGCCTCACTCAAGATCGGAGGACCGTTTCGGTTACGGTTATTGCCTCTACCCCTTCTCTGCTCAAGGGAAGCGGCGTGGTCCGGCCCTCCCTCCACGGACCGATCATGTCCGCATAATGGAAAAACCCCGGTTTGCCGGACTGGCCCATGGGTCCCATAATTACCGAACTGTCGATATCGGCCAATGAAGTAATAAACCGCATCGACGGGACCGCCGTCACCTCGAATTGTTTGAGTGCCTCCCCGGTGCGGGCGAGGTTCACGTTAGCTACATTGATCGTATCGGTGCTTCCCGGTGCCGGATAGGGACCGCGGTTTACTAGCCAGGCGGTAACACGGTTTGTCCCGCCGATATGTTTATACAGATACCGATGAAGAGCACCCCAGCTCCACTTCTTTCGGTTTTTCCCCAGGGCGTTTTCGATATACAGTATCGTTCGTGTAAGACCCTTCTCGCAAACCTCTTGGAGTGTCCTCTCCCCCAAGAGAGAACTCGAATTGCCGGCGGGGACCCCTGCGGAGACAGCAAAAAATCTGTCCACTACCGAGTAGAAGATGATCATGAGCATGAGGTAGAGCGGAAAGGCTTTACCCAACAGCTCTGAGAGAAGCTCTTCTGCAAACTGAAGCAGAAAGACTTGAAATATCAATCCTCCGGTCGTCTCTTTAACCATCGTACAGTCCCACTTTTCGAGGAGCTTTGCGGCCTCCCGCGCTTTTGGATCTCGATACGTAAACCCGAGAACAACCGGCAGTGACTTTTCCGCCCGTTTGGAGTACACATTGTTCTGGATCAGGCTAAATGATGCCACGGTGTGGCTTCCCGATTGCTGCAGTAGTGCTGATATCTGCTCGTATCGGTAGGGGGGGACCCAACTGTGCGTGATCGTATAAGGATAGGTATGATCCACCGTTTTATGGTTTGCAGTTACAATCCGTCCATCCCTCGGGTTTACCGAAGCGGGATTCTCCGTTGGATCGATGAAACCGTCCCAGCTGCAGGTGCCTGAAGAACCGTCGGCCGGAAGTCTGCCGGTATACCCCCGCCGTTTGGGGATGTTCCCGCAGGCGTACCAACCGATATTCCCCTCGACATCTGCTATAACAATGTTTTGTCCGACCGATTTGAGGAGGTGTCCAGCCAGTATGCATTCATTTACGGTACGGGAGCGGTTCATCGCGAATAGTGCCTGCAATGAGGTTTCCGGTCCGGCCCCGTTAGCTGCTCCGTCCGACCGGTAGGTCCCGTACCAGGTGAGTGCAGCTGCAGCATCAATACCGGGAGTACATGCAGTGATTACCGGTCCATGCACCGTACGGTTAAAGGTAAACTCTCTGCTTCTTTTTCCCTTGATGGGAATGCGGAGGGTTTCGGTCTCCATCTCAACATAGTTGTCGCCTTGCTTATAGCGGAGGGGGTTGTCCGGATCAACCTCGACGATAAATAGATCACAGCAGTCGGTCATGACATTGGTCAATCCCCACGCTACATGGTCGTTCCGTCCGATGATGATACCCGGTGTCGAGGGAAGGGATGCCCCGCAAACGTTTAACGTGGGGCAGTGCAGATGGCAGAAATGCCAGATTTGAGGGACGGTGCTTTCGAGGTGCGGATCGTTGGCCAAAAGGGGCAGTCCTGCAGGGCCGTTTGCGACCACCCAGTTATTGCTGCCTCCGGAGAGCATGCCGAGAGAATTAAAAAATGCAAAGACCGGCGGCAAAAACCGGCCGAATTTGCGGTGGGCGAATTGTTTAAAAAAAGGTTCCGGTTTATGCTCTGCACCCGGATACACACCGAAGAGCTCATTCCATTGGGTTTCGTCGACCCGGTCTCTCACGATAACTGCAAGGACTTCTTCTAAATAGTTGGTTTGTAAGAACCAGCTGTTCAGTATTATTGAGCCGCCGGTATCTTCGAATGTCCAGGGCGCAGGATCGAACCCGGCGCCTTTGAATTCGAGTGGAAACGACGGTCGGGCAAAATCTATATATGCATTGATCCCATCCGCATAGGCCCCATAGAGTTTTCGCTCCGACGGGTCGAGGGCCGCATGCTGCCTCTCTTGTAGTGTTTTAAACCCGGCCAAACGGGTAAAACAGTCCAAGGAAAAGGTATCTTCTCCAGCTATTTCAGAAAGGGTGCCGTTTACCAGCCTGCGCACTGTCTCCATTTGCCACAAACGGTCTCGTGCATGAATAAACCCCTGGGCGACCATAAGATCATGCTCGTTTTCCGCATAGATGTGGGGTATACCGAATGCGTCCTCCTTGACCGTTACCGGATCAATAAGCGGAAGGTCGGCAATGGTGCTGTTCCTGTCCGACGGACCGGCTTTGACAATAAAATCGAAGATGGACCGATACTGTTTCATACATCGTAGTATAAAAGAGGTAGAGACGAATATCAAATATTGGTACACTACCCGTATGATTGATGGTGTAGAAATAATTAAAGGATATATGGAATTGTGCAATCTTACCTGTAAAGAACTTCGCTCTTTTATAAGGAAAGAGGACCAGAAAGATATTTTACACGCCTTCTTGGAAACGGATACTGAGCTGATGGCTTATATTCACAAAAACGGCGAAAAACTGCAGACTATGGCGGACCACGATCTGCTTGAAACCCTCTGGATTGAATGGAAAGAAGAACTGTTTCTTATTTTTGATGAAATGATGGAATACAAGAAGAACAATTGACAGTTCGTAATACTTAGTAATACTATTCAATGAGGAGGAACGTATGGGCGCTGGTAATAGAAAAGAAGAAATTATCACGTTTAAAGTGGATGAATCGTTGGCGCATAAACTTGCCGGGATATCTAATCGCAGCGACTTTATCAGAAGGGCGATTCTATCGGCCTTGGAAAATGTGTGCCCGCTCTGTAGAGGAACGGGGGTGTTAACTCCGGAGCAGCAGAACCACTGGCAGGAGTTTGCCCGGGACCATACAATAGAGGAATGCTCTACTTGTCACGCATACTATGTAACCTGCAATCACAAATACGAGCATCATTGATCGAGGCAGTATGAGCATGGTATGCGTTGATAGCGGGCTGTTCTCGAGGAGGCTCTCTGGGATGATGATTTTTTCTACTCTTTTCTGTATACTTTTTACGTCCGGAGGATTGGGGCTGAGTTACCTCTACGACTTCCCCTCCGGGTCAACCATCATCCTTTTCGCGGTTGTACGCAACGGCGTTCGGCGAAAAGATCGGTAAAGAGGTAAAACCGGGGGCATGGACAGCGACATTGCTACATTCAAGACAATCATCGACCAGGCCGACTACGGGACTGTTATTGTCGATTTGAAAGGGACCGTTCTCTATGCAAACAATGCGTTTGCCAAGATGCATGGATACAGCCTCGACGAAGTGTTAGGAAAGACCTGACCGAGACAAGCGGGATACGGCTGTTCGGTGATCCGTACCGGGTCGAACAGGTAATGATCAATCTCCTCAGCAACGCGATAAAGTTTACCGATGAAGGGTCGGTAACCTACGGGGTCTCTGTAGCGGATGACGGAAAGCAGGTAGAAATTTACGTTCGTGATACAGGTATCGGGATTTCTAAAGAAAAGCAGAAAATCATCTTCGAACCATTCCGGCAGGCGGAGATGAAAACGACGCGGAAGTTCGGCGGTACCGGTCTCGGTCTCGCTATAACGAAACGGCTTGTAGAAATGATGGACGGAAAACTCGCATTCCAATCCGAACCGGGAGCAGGCTCGGCTTTCTCCATTACCCTGCCCATCGGTTCCGGTCAGGAAGAAGAAAAACCGGTGAGCGGAGAAAAAAAGGACGAGACAGTATCGCCGAGCTCGGTTCAGAAAGGACAAAAGAAAATTCTCGTCGTAGAGGACAACAAAATTAACCGTAAGGTAATACGTGCGCTGCTTAAAAAACTGGGTTACGAGGCGCTTACCGAAGAGGACGGGTATAAAGCGCTAACACTTCTCGAGCAGGACGGCACGATCGATCTCATTTTTATGGACATGTATATGCCCGGTATTGACGGCATAGAAACGACGAGACGAGTACGTGAACTCGAAAAAAAGGAAGAGAGAGAGCGGACCCCTATCATTGCTCTAACTGCAGCCGGTAATACGATGCGCCGTGCGAACAATGAGTTCCCACGCTTCATCCACATGGCGCTTTTCTACATAGGTCTGACCGATGACAAATCGTATCGTATACATTCCGCGTAGGGTGGTGTGAGTAAAGTACGCTTCTCCTGTATCGTTTACAGTCTCTAACAAGGTTTCATTTATCCGGTTAAGCTCCTCCCGGTCACGCATACCGGCTGGAGTGTAGCAAAAACAGATCGTGTTGAGAGGGACCGGAGCGAGCCGTTCGAAATCCGGAGCTTCATCAATTTTCCGTGCGATCTCGTTGGCGAGATGCATATGGTTTTGTACGGCCTTGCGGATCCCTTCTACGCCGTAGGTGCGTATGACGAACCACAGCTTGAGGGAACGAAACCGCCGGCCGAGCTGCACACCCCAGTCTCTGTAGTTGTTGACCTCGTTCTCCTCTTTTGTTTTAAGATATTCGGGATGAATATCGAAGGTTTTCGTCAGCGCTTCCGCGTCCCGGACAAAATAGGCCGAGCAGTCGAAATTGGTAAACATCCATTTATGCGGATTGAAAACAAACGTGTCGGCGTATTCGATCCCGTCTATCATCCACCGATGTTCGGGGACGACCATTGCCGTACCTGCCAACGCTGCATCGACATGGAGCCGAACATCGTACTTCTTACAGATTTCTCCGACCGGGTGGAGCGGGTCGATTGCGGTAGAACCGGTCGTCCCGATTGTGGCCACGACACAGCAGGGGGTAAAGCCGGCTTCTCTGTCCTTTTTTATAGCAGATTCCAATTTCTCCGGGACCATGGCATACTGATCGTCTACTTCTATTTTACGTATCCGCTCCTTACCGAACCCGGCTATTTTTGCCCCCTTTTCTATCGAAGAGTGGGTTTCTTCCGAGCAGTAGAGGGTCAGGTTATGGTCGGAAGTGAATCCTTTTTCGTTTATTTCATAATTGGTCTGTTTTTCACGCGCAGTAAGGAGTGCGACGAGGGTAGCCGACGATGCAGAATCCTGAATGACTCCGCTGTAGTCTTTAGGTAGCCCGAGCATGGTCCGAAGCCACTCCATGACCCGCTCTTCCAATTCCGCAGCCGCAGGAGAGGTCTGCCAGATCATGCATTGAGCACCTAAGGCGGCTGTGAGCATTTCCCCGAGTACGGAGGGGTAACTCGAGTTCGCCGGGAAATAGGCAAAGAACTTCGGGTGCTGCCAGTGGGTAATTCCCGGAAGAATGATCTGCTGAAAATCGTGAAATATATCTTCAAAACTTTCCCCCGCTTCCGGTGGACCGGCGGGCAGTTTGTTTATGATTTCTTTCGGTTTTACCTGGGATTTGACCGGATACGATTCAATCGATTCAAAAAAATCGGCCATCCAGTCGACCAGATTGTGGCCGTATGTTCTGAAATCCTCTCTATCCATAATAAGTAATCCTTTTTTACAGTTGATTTTTATTTCTCACTTACTATACCATAGTATATCGGGATGACAAACAGGCGGATTTGTAGTATACTATTTTTATTATATATAAAGGATGAATTATGCCCGCGTTTTTAGGTTTAGATATAGGTTCGATATCGATAAATGGTGTGGTGCTGGATGAAAATGGAGAGGTACGAGAGAACCATTACCGCTACTGCCACGGCAGGCCTTTTATTAGGCTCCACGAAGTACTTCAGGACATACTAACCCGGTATCGTCCGGAGGACATTGCGGTTGTTGGTATTACCGGGACCGGGGGTGAGCTTGCTGCCCGGCTTATCGGTGGTACGTTCGTAAACGAGATCGTGGCCCAGTCTACTGCGGTGCAACGGCTCCATCCGGAAGCAAAAACGGTCATAGAGATGGGCGGTGAAGATTCCAAGCTGCTGTTCATGGAGCCGAACGGTCATGTTGATAAGACCGAATTGAGCGACTTCGAGATGAACAGCATGTGTGCTGCAGGCACCGGTTCTTTTCTAGATCAGCAGGCAAAACGGATCGGGGTTTCCATCGAAGAAGAGTTCGGCAGGCTCGCTCTGCAGTCGGAAGACCCTCCCCGCATCGCCGGGCGGTGCAGTGTGTTTGCCAAAAGTGATATGATCCATCTACAGCAGATTGCGACTCCGGTACACGATATCGTG
>CAZQKT010000046.1:0-24091 GCA_964594055.1 uncultured Spirochaetales bacterium | reverse complement strand
CCCTTAGAAAAAGCACTGGATAAAGGGTGGGAAATTCTCGCTGCATGTTTAACTCCCGAGGAAACAGGCTTGAGAACCGAACTGGTAAAACAATACTGGCCGAAAGAGAAACAGGTTTCATAAACTATGGCAAAGGTAAAGTACACTAAGAACGAACTCAAAAAGCAGAAGGACGCTTTAAAACGGTTCGAACGGTTTCTGCCCACGCTGACATTGAAAAAACAGCAGCTGCAGATGGTCATTCGTCAAACCGAAGCGCGGTTGAGGGAAAAGACAAAACAGAGAGATGCTTACTATGAAGAGCTTTTTGATTGGATCGATGTTTTTGGTGAACGGGTCGGTATTGAGGATATAGTAAAGATAAAAGAACTGCAAAAAGAAACCGGTAATATTGCGGGAGTTGATATTCCCGTTTTTGACAGCATCACATTCGAAGATAGTTCGTACAATCTTTTTGAAATGCCGCTGTGGGTTGATACCGGTATTGAATACATAAAGAAATTGATCGAGATAGATGAGGAATTGACCTGTCTTCAGGAACAGATAGACCGGCTCAGTGAAGAACTGCGAATCACAACACAGCGGGTAAATCTGTTTGAAAAAGTAAAAATTCCCGAAACAAAAGAAAACATACGCCAGATTACGATTTATTTAGGCGATCAACAGACAGCCGCGGTAGTCCGCGGGAAAATAGCAAAGAACAAAATCAAGAAGGTGTAACGCAAAATGATTGTGCCGATGCAAAAAGTCTCCTTGATCACCATGAACGCAAAAAAGAGGGAGACCTTAGAACAATTAAGAAAACTCGGAATACTTCATCTCGAGTTCGGAGACGCTTCTACCGCCGATTTAGAGAAATTGATCGAAACGTACAACTATCTTGAACGTACAATGATGTTGCTTCCCCCGGAATACGCAAACCCGAATGCCGAAATGCTCGACCGGGAAGAGACAGTTGAATTGGCCGAAGAGGTCAACCGGTTATACGAAGAACAGCGGAGCCTTCAGGACAAAAAGGACAAGCTCAAACGAGAAACAGAACGATTAGCGGAATGGGGACAGTTCGATCCGAAAGAAATACGTAAACTCGAGGAATACGGGGCCATTATACGACTGTACTCGATTGCTCCGGATACATTGCCGTCGCTCGAAGAGCAGGGTTATGTTTTTATTGTGGCCCGTTCTAAGGCAACCATTTTAGCTGCAGTAGTTTTTCTCGACCCGGAACATATTATCGAAGAAAATCAATTCCCGATTCCGGAAGCCGGCATATCTGAACTGCGGGAAGAAATGGATATCATCGGTGAAAAATTAGAATCGATAACCTCCCGCATACAAGACATCGCCTGCTACCGCAGCTCTTTTGAGAAAAACATGGAGAGAGTCGATCTTCGGCGACAGTTCGAAAGGGCCCACGCGAACATGCAAGAAGATGGAGAGCTTTCCTTTATAACCGGATATTCACCTGGACCGAAAACAGATACTTTAAAAAAAGAGGCATCCAAACAAGGATGGGCACTTCTGTTCGAAGAACCGGGCCCGGAAGATCAAGTCCCGACTCTGGTCAAAAATCCTAAATGGATACAGATTATTCAACCCGTCTTTGATATGTTGGGGACAGTCCCGGGCTACCGTGAATACGATATCAGTTTTTTCTTTCTCGTTTTCTTAAGTATTTTCTTTGCAATGATCATCGGCGATGCCGGATACGGATTTATTTTTTTCGGCTTCACCTTTGCCGTCATGCTTAGAAAACTACACAAAAAGGAGAGCGTGGGTCTCGGTATACCGCTTCTGCTCGTGATGAGCAGCTGTACCATTATATGGGGTGCAATTACCGGCACCTGGTTCGGTTGGAAAGGCGCGGTAAGCGGCAACAACTTTCTTTCCTATCTGGTAATAGAGCCGATTGCCACGTTTAATCCGAGAAGCAGCGAGACGGTAAAACATATCTGTTTTATAATCGGTACTGTGCAAATCAGTATTGCCCATATCTGGAATTTTATTACCGGAATTAAAGAAAAACCTCGTATACGTGCATTTGCTCAATTGGGATGGTTTGCTATAGTATTGGGCCTTTACTATGTGGTTTTAAATCTTGTCCTCAGTTCCGCACAGTATCCGATACCCCAGTTTGCTCTTTACATGATTTTGGGGGGACTCATAACAGTGGTTCTCTTCGGGAAACAGGAAGGCAACTTCTTTAAAGGTGTGCTTCTCGGTATCGGAGGATTCCTCACTCTCTTTTTGGACGGGATCAGTGCTTTATCAGATATTATTTCGTACATACGGCTTTTTGCTGTCGGGTTGGCTACCGTAGAAATTGCCAGGAGCTTTAATGAAATGGCCGCCGGAGCGGGAGAAGGTGTAGTAGGTATTATTGGAGGAGTGTTAATCCTTCTTCTCGGACATCTCCTCAATATTGCAATGGGAGCGCTTAGTGTCGTAGTGCACGGAGTACGATTAAATATGCTTGAATTTTCCGGTCATTTAGGAATGTCATGGACCGGAATACCTTATAAACCTTTTAAGAAATTAGAATCGGAATAAATTTTCAAAGGAGAATACTGAATGGATATCGGTTTAATTGGAGTCAGTGCAGCACTTGCATTTGCTGCGGTAGGATCTGCTTTGGGGTCCGGGACAGCAGGAATGGCTGCTGTCGGGGCATGGAAAAAGTGTTTTGTTCAGAATAGACCCGCGCCATTTATACTTATAGCATTTGTCGGGGCACCGTTGACCCAAACTATTTATGGCTTAATTCTTATGAACACACTCAACGAAGCTGTCGGGGAGACTGACCCGGCCTTATTGCTCGGGGCGGGAGTATTTGGCGGTATCGGCATGATGTTTTCAGCCTGGTTTCAGGGAAAGGCGGGAGCGAACGCATCCGACGCTTTAGCTGAAACGGGAAAAGGGTTCGGTAATTATCTCATGGTTTTAGGCTTAGTCGAGACAGTCGCGCTTTTCGTCATGGTCTTTCTTATGGGAGTTATCGGATAAGTAAAACGGTTTCTATCGGAAATGTTGTAATCGGCGGTTCTTCTCCGGTCGCGTTACAGACCATGTGGAAAGAACCGCTTACAGCTATAACTCCATCGCTTATACAAAAAATTAACGATCTCAAAGCATTAGGATGCGACATTCTCCGTTTCGCGGTACCTGATGAGGACAGTACCGATACACTCGGTGAACTCTCTTCAGCGGTCGACTTGCCTTTAGTAGCCGATATTCACTTTGACTACAGACTCGCCCTGAAATGTCTCGATTACCCTCTAGCGAAAATACGCATTAACCCCGGAAATATCGGTGCGAAATGGAAGGTAGAAGAAGTGGTGAGAAAGGCAAAGGATAAAGGGGTGCCTCTCCGTATCGGAGTAAACAGCGGGTCTCTGCCCGCCTCATTGAGAAATGAAAAAGATACCGCGGCGGCTATGGTAAAAGCTGCAGAAGAAGAACTTTCCGTCCTCTCTGCGTTATCTTTTGATAACGTGGTTGTCTCTCTTAAATCATCGGAGATCGAGACAACGGTAAGCGCTAATCAAAAGTTCGCCGCGTCTCATGACTTTCCCCTACACGTGGGCATAACGGAAGCCGGTCCGCTTCTCAGCGGAGCAATAAAAAACGCAATCGGTATTTCGAGGCTTCTTAGAGAAGGAATCGGGAACACGATCCGTGTATCGTTATCGGATACACCCGAACGTGAAATTATCGCTGGAAGAGAGATTCTTTCTGCCGAAAATAGAAAGAGAGGCGGGGTCACTATCGTTTCATGCCCGCAATGCGGCAGAGCATCGTTCGATGTGCACGGGTTTTTGGCCCACATTGAAACTGAATTGTATGCAATTCGTAAGGATTTGACTGTTGCAGTTATGGGATGTGCGGTAAACGGTCCGGGAGAGGCAAAACATGCCGATATCGGTATTACCGGATCGAAGAATGGAGCAGTTATTTTCAAAAAGGGGAAGATTGTTGCTAATGTGCCTGTTGAAAAAGCTCTGGAAGCGTTTAAAAATGAGTTATCGAAGCTTTTGTAAAAACTCATTATACACACGTGCACGGCCTCTCGCAGTTCTTTCACTAGTGCTTACATCTGTGCTCTTTTCCGTATTCCCCCAGGAAGCTGAAACCACCCAGCCCGGAGAAACACAGATTGAAGCTGTGCAGGCGTGGCTCCTCTTCGAACAGGGGAAGAAAAAATACAGGGACGGAGAATACGGAGAAGCTATGCGGTTGTTTCGGGAAGCCCGAAAGGAACGGGGAGCGTTTCCCGAAGTTGAATACTGGATAGGTGCTCTATTTGAGGTAGAGGCGGAACTCGCGCTGGCAGAACAGCAGTATAAACGAGCGTATAATCTCCGGAATCAATTCTATATTCCCGAAGAACAATACTCCGTCTTATACACCCTTGCAGACCTTTACGATAAAAGGAAGGAATATAAACAGTTCGAAGACACACTTCTTCAAATCGTTGCTGACGACCGATCTTTTTCATCCCCGCAACAGAGGAGAATACGCAACGCCATGATGGAGACCCTCAAAAGGGACGGATTCGATAAACTACTTATACTCTACAGGCTGCAGACCGGCTTTGCCCTCAACGCTCACGGTCGTTTAGGGGTCTATTATTATCGAACCGGCAGATACGGGAGAGCAGCAGAGCATCTTCTCTTTTCTGTGGTATCGATTTTTTCAAAATGCATCGAAGAACTTCGTATAATTGATCCGGATTATAAGTTCGAAAACGGTGACGAATGTCTACAGAAAATTCTCAGGGACAAAAAACTGAACAGGTATGTGACTACATCCGAACTGTTTAGGTACCTCTACTACTTAGCAGGATCGTTGTATGCCGAGAGCGAGTTTGATGTTTTCAACAACCTGATGGCGCTGGTATCCGAGTATTCCACTGCCACGGTATGGCAGCAAAGGGCGAGAAGACAGCTTGCCGGTCCTTTTCTCGAACCGCTTATGGAAAACTGACTTTTTTCATTTCATTGTGTATAATACCGCACTGTTTTTATGAAAAATCTTATTATCAAGGGCGCGAGAGAGCATAATCTCAAAAATATTGATATATCGCTACCGAGGGATTCACTGATCGTTGTCTCCGGAGTAAGCGGCTCAGGGAAATCGTCCCTGGCGTTCGATACAATTTACGCGGAAGGCCAGCGCAGGTATGTCGAATCATTGTCCTCCTATGCCAGACAATTCTTAGGAAGATTAGATAAACCGGATATCGATTATATCGAAGGGCTCTCTCCTGCCATATCTATCGAGCAGAAAACAGGGCACCATAATCCGCGTTCTACCGTCGGTACCGTTACCGAGATCTATGATTACCTGAGACTTCTCTATGCCCGTATCGGGACACCTCACTGTCCCCAATGCGGACGGGTAATCCGGGAACAATCCGTTGATCAAATCATCGATACAATACTTT
Organism: uncultured Spirochaetales bacterium; assembly: GCA_964594055.1. Taxonomy (GTDB): domain Bacteria; phylum Spirochaetota; class Spirochaetia; order SPDA01; family CAZJBZ01; genus CAZKZZ01. Next base: position 18,648 of record CAZQKT010000046.1, on the reverse strand, counting down.
TGTACCCCGAGGGAGAACGAATTATACTGTTAGCACCTGTAGTCCGAGGAAGGAAAGGGGAACATAAAAAAGTTCTCTCAGATGCAAAACGGGCCGGCTTTGTCCGGGCGAGAATAGACGGAGAGCAGGTATCTCTCGATGAAGAAATCGAGCTCGACAAACGGAAGAAACACACAATAGAAATTGTTGTTGACCGGTTTAAGATTCACCCGGACAGTAGAAAGCGGATTGCTGAATCAGTCGAGACAGCCTTGGAAATAGGAAACGGGACGGTCATTGCCGCCCATTACGGCTCGAAAGAAGAGTTTTTCTCTCAGAAGAGCTCCTGTACAGTTTGTGCTATAAGCCTGCCTGAGCTGCAGCCCCGTCTCTTTTCTTTTAACAATCCGTACGGTGCGTGCCCCGACTGCTCCGGTCTCGGTGTTACTCTCGAGTTTGACCCGAATCTGGTCATGCCGGATAAAAGCCTCTCGTTTAATCAACGGGGTATTGTGCCGTATAATCCGTCTGCGGCATGGCACAGAAGCTGGTTCGAATCACTTGCAGCCGCGTATGCTTTTTCTCTCGATACACCGCTTAACGAGCTTCCCGATCATATTATGCAGATCTTACTGTATGGAACCGATAAAACGATCGATGTTACTTATGAAAATAGTAATAAAACCGGTAAATTCGAATATTCGGCCGCGTTTCGGGGCATTCTACCGGAATTAAAACGCCGGTACCTAGAAACGACCTCCGAAGGGGTGAAGGAGTGGCTCGAACAGTTTATGAGTCAGAAAGAATGCGCGACCTGCAAGGGCCGCCGCCTTCGCCCCGAAGCACTTGCCGTAACGGTCCAGGGAAAAAACATTTATGAAGTTTCAACCCTCTCAATAACAGATGCATTACGGTTTTTTACCGAACTTACCCTTTCCGAAACTGAACGGAAGATATCCGGACAAATCCTCAAAGAGATAACGGAGCGGCTCTCTTTTTTACAGAGTGTCGGGTTAGATTATATAACCCTGGAAAGGAAAGCTTCCACTCTTTCCGGCGGAGAAGCCCAGCGGATCAGGCTCGCGACCCAAATCGGGTCGTCGTTAGTCGGCGTTCTCTACATTCTTGACGAGCCGACCATCGGGCTGCATCAAAAAGACAACCGGAAACTCATTGAAACACTGAAGCACCTTCGGGATCTGGGGAACACCTTGATCGTTGTTGAACATGATGAACAGACACTGCGGGAAGCCGATTACATCGTTGATCTCGGGCCGGCTGCAGGAGAACACGGCGGTCATATCGTTGCAGAGGGTACACTCGAGCAAATTCTTGCTCATAAAGAGAGCTTGACCGGCCGCTATTTGAGCGGAAAGCTCGGGATAGCAACTCGAGAAGAGAGAAGAGACGGCAACGGTAAGGAAATCCGCTTGATCGGAGCAGCTGAGCATAATTTGAAGCATATTGACGTTGCATTTCCCTTAGGTACATTGATTGTTGTCACCGGAGTAAGTGGCTCCGGAAAATCTTCCCTGCTTTGTGATCTTCTCTATCCGCTCCTTTCAAACCGGGTAAACGGAAGTTCACTTCTGGAAGGTGCATTCGGCGGCATAACCGGGTTTGAATACATCGATAAGGTAATCAATGTGGACCAAAGTCCGATCGGCCGTACTCCCCGGTCCAATCCCGCTACCTATGTAAACCTCTTTACTCCGATACGGGAACTGTTCGCTTCCCTTCCCGATTCAAAAGCACGAGGGTATAAGCCGGGGAGATTTTCTTTCAACGTGAAGGGCGGCAGATGTGAAAACTGTGAAGGTGCGGGAACAATCAAGATAGAGATGCATTTTCTTCCAGATGTATACATCACCTGTGATGTATGTAAAGGGAAGAGGTTCAATCAGGAAACGCTCGATATCCGCTACAGAGGAAAGAATATCTATGATGTACTCGAAATGACGGTAGAAGAGGCCCAAAAGTTTTTCTTAAACATTCCCAAAATACGGCGTAAACTGGATACGTTAATAGATGTGGGCCTCGGGTATATCCGATTAGGGCAATCCGCAACGACCCTTTCCGGTGGAGAGGCCCAACGGGTAAAACTTGCTTTGGAACTCTCAAAAACAAACACCGGGAACACATTCTACATTCTCGATGAACCTACTACCGGATTGCACTTTGATGACGTAAAAAAACTGCTCCACGTGCTCCATATGCTCGTTGATAACGGAAACACTGTTGCCATCATCGAGCACAATCTCGATGTCATTAAACAGGCGGACCGTATTATCGACCTTGGTCCGGAAGGCGGAGAGCAGGGAGGGACAGTTGTAACCACCGGCACACCGGAGGAAGTAGCCTCCTGTCCCCATTCTTATACGGGAGAATATGTGAAAACTGCTCTTCAGGAGTCTCTTTCATGATGAGACTTACTCTCCTGATCGTGACGATATGCGGGTTGTTTTTTTCCCCCCGCGTGCTTTCCGCTCAAGAGAGTGGGCCGGCAGAGGTGTATGATTTTATCGGTGCAACCCTCAGTTTGGATATTCAGACTGCAGGCTATTACGAATTACTAGCCTGGTGTAAACGACTCGGACTATCTGAAAAAGGGAGCAGAGAGGACCTCGCGAAACGTTTAATTACCTACTATTCAATCGAAGCGGCCGTTACCGAAGAGAAAGCCGGCGCCGGAAATGCAATGATCATCACCATTACCTCTGCAGAGAACGCGGAGTATTTTACAATTGAGCAGATTGACGAAGATTATATAAAATTAGCGGGAAATGTTATCTTAGAGATGAACGATCCTGATAAGGACACTGTTCACAAAATTCGAGCCGACAAAATACTTTTCAATGAAGCACAAGACCTCATTACAGCTGTTGGGAACATTACCTACACCCTGATCGAACGGGGCAAAGAAGAAACATTTAAAGGAGAGAGTCTCTCGTTTAATGTTGACTCCTTAGAAGGATTTTTTTTCAGCGGCGTATCTGAAAAACAGAGAATTGTAGAAGGAGAAACACTTACATTTCGCTATTCCGGAGAAAACTTTTTTCGGTCCGCAGAAGAGATTGTTACATTGAATGAGGGTGTTATTACCTCGAGTAAACCCGAAGATCCCTATTATCACATCAAGGCAAAAAAAATATGGGTTTTAGCTCCCGGAGAATGGGGACTTCGCGATGCTGTTCTCTACGTAGGCCGGGTCCCCATGCTCTACATTCCGTTTTTTTTCTATGTAGATAATGACCTTTTTTTTCACCCCTCTTTCGGTTATCGAAATATGGAAGGAAACTTCTTCCAGACCACTACCTATCTTTTCGGTAGAAAACAGGACCAAGAAGGATCTCTTTCCTTTCTCCAGAGCGAATCCGAGGAAGAAGAAGAATATAAATATGAGGTAAAAGATTTTTTTATCCGTCCGACTATACCAATGACCCTCAAAGAAAAACAGGAATACCTTTTTATCGAACGAACAAACTCATTTATAAAGGTACTGCTTGATATGTATACCCGCCTCGGAGTATTTACAGGACTCAAGGCGAACATATCGGAAATTGGAGTTGTAAATAATTATTCTCTCTATCTCGGGGTAGCACGGAGCAGGAATATTTTTTACGATTCTACCAGTGGAGAATACCTGCCGTACTGGTATAACGATGATGAAGTCGTAGAATCGACCTGGCACACCTCGAATTTTTTAGGTAACGATATGCCGGTGCGATTCGGTATTGAGTCTCAGCTTGATTTACGCAGCGAACTACTGACCTTGAACACAGATTTCGACCTCTACAGTGATCCCTATTTTCTCCGCGATTTCGACAGAAGAAGTGAAGATATCGATTGGGGCACAGTACTCGGAATCGACGATACGTCGGCGGAAGAGGGTGCGCAGGAAGATACGACCACAGAAGGAGGCCCCGGCACCGAGGTCGGTGATACGGATCTGCAATCAGACTACCTTTTCACCAGTAAAGATACACTGCAGTGGAATCTCGGAGGTTCATTTTCTCCCCGTATTACACCATTACAGCCGGTAATAAGTAATGCACGCATAACGAATTACTACTTCAACATGTACTGGAAAAGCAAAGATGCGGATACAGAAGGAATAACAGGGCTCGATCCGGCCCTTCCGGGATATGTTCCGACCCAGTCGAGAACCCCTTTCAGTTTCCCTTCCCAAAAGTTCTACTACCCGGACAGCTACCTTCTCCCGGAAATAAAGGCGGAACTATCAGGCACTATTTTCGATGTTGTATATGAGAAAAAAGCAGTCTCGGGGTCCGAAAGGCAACCAGGGGCCGATCAAGAAAGTGAAAGCCGTACAGCGCCGCCTTGGGACGAGATGCACGATGAGGCACAAGATAATGAACGTGAATCTGAATATAGACTGCAGGAAATTCAGAATGATCTTCCTTTAAGAGACCGGGCTGTACGCAAACCGTTTCAGCATACACTGCTTTACAAAATATTGCCCGAAGTTAATGTGAGCTCCCGAATGAATTCGAGCATGTGGGAAACACCGTACGACATCGATTTCTCGGAAGAATACTCGATTTTCAAAACAAACGGATCAAGCAGCTTGCAGTACAGTGCCAAGCTGTTTGATGACTACTTTATTCTCTCCGATGCATTAATCTTCTCGGGAACGTACCAGGAACACTTCAATAGAGCGGAGAACGTCCTTTCGGAAACCTGGGCTGAATATCTGCAGCAGGACTACAATTCGACTCTCTACACCCTTATGAACAACCTTACCGTGACAAGTTTTCCTTTGAGCGCGGTAAACTATTTCGACCGCTCCTCTCTAACCTACAGACTTACTATGAAATTGCTGGAAAAAAAATTCGAATTTTTAGATGAGAATGACCAACCGGTCTACGAAGATTCTACTTTTACATGGGAAGAAGACTACATTACACAGCATTCCCTCGGTGCAAAACTGATCTTTGTACCATTTACGAAACAGCAAATACTGGATATACATGCGATACTGCCTCCGCTCGACGAGGAAATAAACGGAACAGTCACACTGAATACCGGCCCTTTTACCACCATTGCCCAGGGAAAACTCAAAAAAGAACCGATTGACCCTGATGATGAGAACTCACCCGAGGAGTGGAACCTGAAACCGCTCTCCTTAACGGAACGGTTTTCCGTCAATCCGCAAACAACGTCGATCCTCTTAGAACAGCTGTTTACCTATGATTTTGATCTGGCAAAATGGATAAAAAGCCGATCGACTGCGAACTTCTCCTTTCTCAGCAACAATATCGTGATCAAAGAAAGTTTTATTTTTGGGGACCCGGCCCTACAGACACCGGAAAATGAAACTGAAGAGGTCTTACCGCTTTTTGAGGACCCTTATTCAAATACCTCTTCACTTAGATTATGGTTTTTCTATGCCGACTTTACGATGAAAAAAACGTATCCTTTTACGTTTGAACCGGGTATCGGATGGCAACAGGAAGATACAAAAAAATTCATACCGGAAACAGTGACGATTGGAATAGACACCAATCCTCAAAATACACCTGTATGGAAAAACAGAATTAGTTTTCTCCTCGATATCGACAGTTCCGTAACGATGAACTTAATAAAATTTTCAGATTCGCTGTTTACTTTTACAGTCGGTCTGGAACTCAGCATCTATCGTTTTTTAGATCTAAATTTTAGTTTTGAAGCTGAAAACAACAATATATACCGCTATTTTGACGGCTATACGGCAATTACCGGAGAACAAACACTCGATCCGTTCGTCGATCTGGGTAAGTCGTTTAATATGTTTAATATGACCGACAGGGAAGAGTCTTTCTTCAATGCAAAACGGATAAGGCTGAGTCTAGTCCATCATATGCACGATTGGGACCTCACTGTAGAGTTCAGTGCCGAACCGGTACTGAAAACCGGAGATCAAGGATATAAGCAATATGAATGGAACAGAACATTCTCCGTTTTTGTCCAGTGGAATCCGATTCCGGAATTGAGAAGCAGGGTCCGGTATGATAATGATGTCGTTACCTTTTAAAGGAGTCAACGGGCGGGATTTCAACACGAACACTTGACAAAGACCAACCTTGACGTATCCTATTAGCCGTATGTACACTATAAAAAAGGGGAGGGTATTGGCGAACTGTCTGACTATCGTTCTCAATGATCGAAAAACCTTGAGCGAATTATGCGGGGCCAACGATGCTAATCTCCGTGTAATCGAAGAACTCATTGAAGAAAAAGTATTCTCACGAGGCAATGAAATATTTATTGAATCGGAGAATACAACCAAACGGGAACTGTTCCGGTTGATCATCGATCAACTCAAAGCACACACGATGATGGGCCACACTCCGAGTCCCGATCTCATTCACGCCCTGTATAACTCTAACCGCAAAGGGGAAGAAGAAAAAGAAAAAATCATGCAGGATTTGACGGTCCGGATCCCTTCGAGCGATGTAAAGATTTATCCGAGAAGCTACCATCAAGCACTGTATGTAGAAAAGATGGGAACACGTGATATCGTATTTGCTATCGGTCCTGCAGGGACCGGAAAAACATATTTGGCCATCGCCCATGTGTTGAAAGAAATTCTCACGAAATCGAAACGGAAATTGATTTTGACCCGTCCCGTAGTCGAGGCGGGTGAGCGGCTGGGGTATCTTCCCGGAGATTTGGCCCAGAAAATAAGCCCGTATCTTCGTCCCCTCTACGATGCCATGGATTCATTGATACCTATTGAAACAATCAATAAACTCGAAGAGAATAGAGTCATCGAAATAGCACCGCTCGCTTACATGAGGGGCAGGAGTCTTAAAGACAGTTACATTGTTTTGGACGAAGCACAAAACACGACCAAAGAGCAGATGAAGATGTTTCTTACCCGGATGGGTGAGAACTCAAAAATCGTTATTACGGGAGATATAACGCAGATCGATCTTCCCCGCAAGCAGGAGTCCGGTCTACTCCATGCAATGAAAATACTCGAAGGGATCGAAGGCATTTACTTCTCATATTTTGACGGCAGCGATGTTGTTCGTCACCCATTGATAAAAAAAATTATCCACGCATATGAAACCAACGAAAACACATAAGCGTCCACTTCTCTCAGCGTTGAGGACGTTTTTGCATATAAAAAAACGGGATAAATATCTCTACCTCGCTATCTTTTTTTCCTATCCGTTCGTCCTGTTTCTCCTTATTCTTCTCCTGCAGCCGGGACCGCTTTTCCAATCGTATAATTCTGACAATTATGAAATAGGGAATAGTGCGAAAGAGGATGTCGTTTTAGAGCGAAATATTCTCTACATCGATGAAAAAGCTACTGAACTCAAATACAGAGCGATAAAACAACTGGTTTATCCGGTTTTCCGCTACAATACAAATGTTACTGAGCGGGTTTTGTCCGAGTATGAGGATTTTGCTTCGAAGATCATCGAATTATACACTACAGAGATATCTACAGAAGTACTGTTCCTCCGGCTTCAAACCACTTTTCCCGGTCTCTTTTCAGAAGAAGAGGTCGCTGAACTGGTAGGAACAGGGCAAGTTAGTGAACTGGTCTCTCTCTCATATAATCTGCTTAAACGTGTAATGGACAAACCTGTTTTAGAGTTTTCCGGATTAAACCGGGATTTTATTCTCGATACGATTGAAGTGTTCTATCCCGATGAAAACCGGCAGAGGGAGCTTTCACGCTCTGAGTATATTGTCTTTGAAAATCTAAAATCCCATGTCGACTCTCTTATCGAAAAGACGGGAGTCGGATCATCGAACCGGTCTGCTGTTTATCTTCTGCTTTCTTCATTTGTCGAGCCCAACTCTTTTTATGATCGGGATGCAACGGAAAAAAAACGGGCAGAAGCAATTCAGGATGCGCAACCGGTGATAAAACGGATGCAGAAAGGCGATACGATTATTCGAAAAGGGTCGGTAATAACGGATGACGACATCGAACAAATCGAACAACTCAAGAAGCAAACGGCAGCTGCCGGATTTATAACAATTCTACGTACAGCCCTTTTTCTGCTGCTGATATACGGACTTGCGTTTATTTTGTTCCGTCCTCCATTCGTTAAAACGGCGATAAAAACAGAGAACAGCTACATACTTCTTGGAATGTTTCTTTTCTTTCTTCTTATTGCACTCTTTTTTAAACAGTTTGATCTGCTGCCCGAACAAGTACCGTTTTCCGTACTGCTGCCGACCTCACTACTCGGCATGCTCACAGCCATTCTTATTAATGCAAGAACTTCAGTGGTCTTCTCCCTGCTTCTTTCGCTTACAATTTTTTTGTTTCACGATGCTGCTCCTCTTACATTTTTATTTGCCTTATTTTCAGGTGTTTCCGGCGCTCTTGTCGTCCAGGAAGCCCAACGCAGGATCGATCTTATTAAAGCTACCATGTATCTCTCTTTGATTAGCGGAGGGATAATCGCTGTCTGTGCCTTAGTTTTCTATGACGATCCATTTATACTACCTGTTGTTCTCGGGTGGGGTGCTTTAAACGGGTTTTTCTGCGGTTTTCTCAATTTAGGTATTCTGCCGATACTCGAACATATTATTAATGAACCGACAGTATTTCGTTTGATGGAGCTCTCGGATACCAATACACCGATATTGAAAAAAATGCTTACACTCGCCCCGGGAACATACAGTCACTCGCTCAATGTCGCAAACCTCTCAGAAAGTGCCTGTAGAGAAATCGGTGCAAATTCCCTCATAGCACGGGTCGGAGCTTATTATCATGATATCGGAAAAATAGACCAGGCAGAGTATTTCATCGAGAACCAAAAAGCTGATAATAAACATGATGATCTCAAACCGTCACTCTCCGTTGCGGTAATAAAATCACATGTCAAAATAGGTATTGAGAAGGCGAAGGAGCTAAAACTTCCCAAATCCATAGTAGATATCATATCCCAGCATCATGGAAGCGGGCTTATCAGCTATTTTTACAGTGAAGCACTTAAAGATAAAAAAAACACCAAGGTTACTCCGGAAGATTATTCATATTCGGAATCACCTCCGAAAAGTCGGGAAGCGGCAGTCGTTATGCTTGCCGACACCGTAGATGCCGCTACCCGGACGCTTAAAAAACCGAGCATCGCAAAGTTGGAAAAAGCTATTTGGGACCTCATCATGCAGCGGTTCCGTGAGAAGCAGTTAAACGATTCCGATCTTACCTTAAAAGATTTGGAGATCATTCGAAAAACGTTTGTTCAGATTCTTGCAGGATATTTTCATTCCAGGATAGAATATCCGCGTACAGACGGGGAAAAGAATTGAATGTCGTTGAGGTAAACTACGAAGAAGAATCCCTTTCTGATCATCCTCCACCGAAGGCTGTAGAGCAGTACTGCTCTACAGTCCTCTCTTTTCTATCGGTAGAAACTGTGGAGCTGTCGGTCCTCTTTTGCACCGATGCGTATATACGAAAACTGAACCGGGTATATAGAAACAACGATACCGCAACTGATGTTCTCTCTTTCCCCCAGACAGGACCCCATGAAGCTGATGCCGCTCTGCCAGCCGGCAGGCCCGGCAGGCATGCAGGTGATATTGTCATAAGCATGGAAACATGTGCAAAAAATATTGAAAAGTACAATGTATCGAAGGACGAAGAAGTAAAGCGATTATTAATCCACGGCATTCTCCACCTAATGGGAATGGACCACTCGTATGAGAATCTTGAAAACCAGGAAATGATAAAGAAACAAGAACATATCTTACATTCCGTCAATGGAGTAGAACTATTTTGAAACAGGTACCATTTATTCGTAAACTGTTCGGACACCGCGTCCGGGAAGAAGAAACCTCCTATGAAAACCTCAACGCAGCTGAAAAGGACATGATTCGAGGAATTGTAGAATTGTCCCAGACGACGGTAAAGGAGGTTATGGTTCCCCGAATCGATGTCGTTTTTATATCTGCCGATGTCTCTCTCGATGAACTGATGGCAAGCTTAATCGAATCGGGGCACTCCAGATTTCCCGTATATAAAGACACGATTGATAATGTTATTGGGACCTTGTATGCAAAAGATCTTCTCTCCTACCTCTACAAAAATGAAGAGATCAACATCGAATCGATTATTCGCAAAGCCTATTTCATACCCGAAAGTAAACGGCTCGACAGCATGCTCAGAGAATTTCGACTTAAAAAGGTCCATATCGCAGTGGCTGTGGATGAATATGGAGGCGTTTCAGGGATCGTCTGTTTAGAAGATATCTTAGAAGAGATCGTCGGGGAGATCCAGGATGAGTTCGATCATGAGATAGAAGATATATTGGAAATCGGGACCGGGATATACCTCTGCGATGCCCGTGTTGATATCGAAGATTTAAACGAAAAATTGGAAATGAACATCCCTAATGAGGATTACGACACACTCGGGGGGTTTGTATTCGATCTGTTCGGGAAAATACCGGTAAAGTTTGAGAAAGTAGGATATGGTCCGGCTAATTTTATAATACAGGACATGGACGGACATAAGATCAAAACGATCAAGGTGGTGAAAAAGGCGGAAGAACCGGATGCTGAATAAAGCAAGAATTATTTGTTTCTCTCTTGTGTGTTTCCTCGGTGTTACGGCAGGGGCGCAAAACAGTGTTCAACCTCGTGAATTGTACAACAAAGCCCGTTCAGCACAACAAAACGAACAGTACTATCGCGCAATAGAACTCTACAGGACGGTTCTCGAGGAATCTCCTCATTATATCGAACCGATTATCGGGCTCGCGGAAACCTATTTTTATTTGGAAGAGTACGAAGAAGCATTGCAGTGGGTCCAACGGGCAAAACGGTACAACCGGAGTGACCCTCATATCATCATTTTAGAAGGGAGAATACACATTGCCCTCGGTAATTACGATCAAGCCGGAAATCGCTTTCAACACGTTTTAGAGCAGCAACCGTACAATATCGCCGCCCAATTCGGACTCGCGGAACTGAATATCGTTCTCGGAAAAACGGAATACGCAACAAACAGATATCTCGAAGCTCTCAATTACGCCCCTCTGAACAAACGGGCCCTGCTCTCTCTTATGCTGGTCTACGATGCCAAGGGTGAGCGCAGACAAGCTGAGGAATACATAAGGACTGCACTGCACCACTATTCTCACGATCCTCAAGTCCACTATTTCGCTGCAAAACATTACTTTACCTACGGTGATCTCTTGGAAGCTGAGCTGCAGGCTAAGACGAGCATCTCTTTAAACCCTGATTATATCGAGGCAATTCATCTACTGAGCAAGATATATTTACAGAGCGGCAGATACGAAGAAGTTATTCCCCTTCTCAATGAAGTACTGAAAACAGACAGAGAAAACCATCTTCTCTGGTATACGCTTGGATACGCCTACGGGGAAAATGGAGAGCATGATAGAAGCATTACCAGCTACAACCGCGCATTCCGCATTCGCACCGATGACGAAATATCGAGAATGTCTTTGGAGTACATCCTAATAAATCATTACGATCTCGACGATCCCCTTCGAGCGCAGTACGCCTCGTACCATTTCAAAAAAGGGCAAACTTTTGAAGAGAGAAACTTTTTCAGAAAGGCCCGGGAAGAATACCGCCGCGGCTTGCGGATCGACCCGTTTTCCGTACAGGGGAGGCTCCTTTACGCGGACATTCTCAATAAAATGGGAGAACCTGCCCGCTATCTTGCGCAGCTCGAGCTGCTCGTTGATGATCTCGAATATACTGATGTCGCTATACTCGACGAGTACGAAATACAGGAAAGCATTCAGGAAGACAGTGTGGCGAACAGGTGGGGGGTGCGGCAGTTCCCTCCAACTCTCAAAGAGAGCAGCGGCGAACAGCCCGGTATGAATAAAACGCTCCCTATGGAACGGTTTACGTATAAGGTCCTGCTCTTCTATTCTAACAGAAGCACACTGCAGCATGTTTCGGCCGACCGCACACTTGCTCAGTATCTCAAGGACCTGCTTCTTCATTACGAGACAATCGATGTAGTAAACGATATTGAACAGACCGGTTCATTCTCCGAGGCTTTCAGGCAGGCGCGAGAATCGGACGCCCATTATTTTCTCATTACGACGTTCAATGAATCTGCTCGTTCATTTTCCGCAAGCTGCGAGCTCTACAGTGCCGTAACCGGCGATAAAATAAAGGAATACAGGTTTTACCGCACCGGTAATGATAAGGTCACGGAAGCGCTGAAACAGATCGGCGCGGGTTTTTTCGAAGATTTACCGCTTCGAGGGAGGCTTGTTGACCGCCGCTTCGATGTCGGACTTGTCAATGTGGGCTCTTACGACGGAATCGAGCCGGAAAACGAGCTCGCGCTGGTAAGAGCGGACTCGGTCACCCTTAAAAATGATACAATCGGCCTTAATTACACCGAAGATGCACTGATAGGGACATTTACCGTAACGGAGACAGATGAATTGATCTGTGAAGGTACTATTTCTACTGAAATGTTTTTTGATATGATCAATCCGGGCGATGAAATTATCGGGCCCCTTCCCGAGGAAGAGGAGCAGCCCCCTGAAGAAGAACAACCGCGACGAAGACTGTTCGGCGGAAGGGCGGAAGAAGAACCGGAAGAAGCAATTCGGTCAGGAAGAACCATTGATCTCTACGAAGATCTCATAAAAATAGACTGATTTTTTACTAAAATTAAATAAATAGCACGGAAAAACAGAGGGACGCCGTTTATTTACCCTCCTTTCATTGACACAGTAATACCTTTTTTCTTATATTCTCAATGGAAATACGAAGTTATAGTCAGGAGGAAAACATGAAATTAGCTATTAATGGATTTGGAAGAATTGGAAGAAATGTATTCAAAATCGCACTGGAAAACTCAGATGTAGAAGTCGTTGCAATTAACGATTTAACGGACACGAAAACCTTAGCTCATCTGTTAAAATATGACTCGACACAGGGACGGTTTCCGGGCAGCGTTGAGAGTGATGATGAAAATATAATCGTTAACGGGAAAAAATATAAAGTATGCTCTGAGAAAAACCCGGTAGACATCCCTTGGGGCGATGCACCGGATGTTGTTGTCGAATCGACCGGGGTTTTCCGTACGAAGGAAGGTTCGAAAGGCGGTTATGGGGACCATTTGAAAAACAACAAATACCCGGCAAAAAAGGTCATTTTGACCGTTCCCGCAAAAGACAAGATAGACAATATGATCGTACTCGGAGTAAATGACGACGCCTTGAAGGCAAGTGACACGTTTGTCTCAAATGCAAGCTGTACTACCAATTGTCTTGCACCTATCGCTAAGGTCTTAAACGATTCGTTCGGTATAGAAAACGGTGTAATGACTACCATTCATTCCTATACAAACGACCAGGTAATCCTCGATGCGCCACATAGTGACCTTCGCAGGGCCCGCTCCTGTGCAGTGTCGATGATTCCGACCACAACCGGGGCCGCTAAAGCTGTAGGAAAAGTGCTCCCCGAGCTCAATGGAAAACTCGACGGTGTTGCCATCCGTGTTCCCACACCCACCGGATCTATCGTTGATCTCGTAGCAACCGTTAAGAAACAGACCTCGGCAGAGGAAGTCAATGCAGCAATGAAAAAAGCCGCGGAAGGTCCTATGAAGGGAATCCTCGAGTATACCGAGGACCCCATCGTCTCGGTAGATATTATTCATAATACACACTCCTCTATTTTTGATGCCCTGAGTACGATGGTTGTTGGAAACCAGGTCAAAGTTTTCTCCTGGTACGACAATGAATGGGGCTACTCGTACAGGGTAGTCGATCTTGCCGTTAAACTCGGACAGCATCTATAAGAGGAGGACCTCTTTATGCCTGTTAAAACAGTAAAAGACATTGATTTAAAAAATAAACGGGTAATCGCGCGCGTTGATTTCAACGTGCCGATCAAAGAAGGAAAGATTACGGACGACACCCGCATCCGGGCGGCCCTCCCCACAATACAGTACGTGCTGGAACAGGAGGGAGCATCTCTTATCCTGATGAGCCATCTCGGTCGGCCGAAAGGATCACCGGACCCTGCATTCAGTTTAAAACCTGTTGCAGAACACTTAGGAACAATATTGAACACCCGGGTCATCATGGCCCGGGACTGCGTCGGTCCGGAAGTAGAAAAACAGGCTGAAAAACTCAAGCCGGCAGAGGTGATGCTCCTCGAAAATACCCGTTTCCACGATGAAGAGAAGAAAAATAGTCCGGATTTCTCAAAAAAACTTGCAGCCTTAGCCGATGTGTATGTCAATGATGCATTCGGAAGCGCCCATAGGGCCCATGCCTCTACAGAAGGTATTACCAAACATCTTCCGTCGGTAGCAGGGTTTCTTCTAGAAAAAGAGATTACGTTCTTCGAACCGCTACTCAGCAACCCGAAACGGCCGTTTGTTGCAATTATCGGAGGAGCAAAAGTTTCAACGAAAATAGGTGTACTCGAAAATCTCATCCCCAAGTGCGACACCTTGATCATCGGCGGGGGAATGGCGTACACTTTCCTTAAGGCGGAAGGACACGAAATCGGTAATTCGCTCTTTGAAGAAGAATATCTTGATACGGCAAAAAAGCTTCTCAAAAGTGCTAAAGAGAAGAATGTAAGTGTGGTTCTTCCAACAGATCATTTAGTTGCGGATACGTTTGACGAGAACGCCGATGCGGTGAAAGTAGACAGCCTCGATGTACCTGCCGGCAAAGTTGCTATGGACATAGGAGAGAAAACCATAGAAGCAATTCGAACACCGATCGAACATGCACAGTCGCTGATTTGGAACGGGCCAATGGGTGTGTTCGAGTTCGATGCGTTTGCAGGCGGAACACTGGAAGTGGCAAAGATGGTAGCTGCGTGCAAAGGAATGACAGTAATCGGCGGCGGCGATAGTGTTGCCGCGGTAAACAAGTTCAACCTTGCCGATAAAATCGACCACGTATCAACCGGCGGAGGCGCTTCTCTTGAATTACTTGAGGGGAAAACGCTTCCCGGAATTGCCGCCTTGGAACAGTAATACGGAAGAACACAATCGGGTATACAAAAAAAATAAGGATAAAAACATGCGAGCTACATATTTAGCCGGTAACTGGAAAATGCACAAAACAATTCCCGAAGCTGTAGCATTAGCTGAAGAATTAAAAAATACTCTTAACGGGAGCAAGCACAAAATAATGATTGCTCCACCCTTTACAGCTTTGCATTCGGTCGCAGGGGTAATAAAGAGTTCTAACATCCTGTTGGGTGCCCAAAACATGGCAAGCGAAGAGCAGGGGGCCCATACCGGAGAAGTCTCAATCCTTATGCTCGAGGACATTGGGGTCAACGTGGTTATCCTCGGTCATTCCGAGAGACGGCTGGTGTACGGGGAAAGTGATGCCCTTATAAATAAAAAAGTAAAACTTGCCCTTTCTCACGGCATGGACAGTATCCTCTGCGTCGGAGAAACGCTCGAGCAGCGGGAAAAAGGGGAGGCGGGTAAGGTCGTAAAAAACCAGCTGTTGAGCGGGCTCAAAGATATAAAAAGTGATGCCTTACACTATGTCACGATAGCGTACGAGCCGGTCTGGGCCATCGGGACCGGTAAAACTGCAACACCCGAAGATGCAGACGACATGCACAAATCTATCCGAGAAACGTTAACGACACTGTACTCTCAATCGGTAGCCGACACTATGGTCATTCAATACGGCGGTTCCGTTAAGCCGGAGAATGTTAAAGAACTCATGGCCAAAGATAATATAGATGGTGCATTAGTCGGTGGAGCAGCACTTACAGCCGAGAAATTTGTGCCGATTGTACAATTTGATGAATAACACCTTATACGGAGAGAATTATCATGGGAATAATTGAAATAGTCCTGCTGATCCTATTTATTCTAAGCGCAATTGTGCTCGTTGTCCTTGTTCTCATGCAGGACGAACAGGGAGAAGGATTAGGAGGTATTTTTGGGGGAGGAAGCTCTACTGCGTTCGGCTCACGTTCCGGGAATGTCTTAACAAAGTTTACCGCTATAATCGGCGGAATATTTTTGTTTTGTTCTTTCGGGCTGGCCTGGGTCAATAAAACACCGGAAGCCGGAGATGTGATTGGTGCTGCGAGGCGTCAAAGCAGCGAACAATCATCGGTTGAACAGTGGTGGAATACGGAAGAAGAAACCCCTATTGAAGCAACCGAAGAAGAGGCGCCTGCTACTACAGATACAGATGAAGAACAAATGGAGCAATAAGATCATCTCTATTCCGTTGTAAACGTTGGGGGAAGCATGCGCGTTGGAATTATTTTTTTTTCAAAGAACAACCGGGACAAGCTGCTTAAAATTGCAAAAGGTCTTGCAAGCGGCCTGGAAAGCCAAGGGCACCAAGTTGACATTATCGATGGAGACCGCGATGTCAACACAAAACTTACCATATACAGCTATATAGCAATAGGGACCGCCGGCACTTCAATGATCGGCGGGAAGATACCCGAGACAATTAAAAGTTTTCTCGATAATGCAGGTGTGGTTACCGGGAAACGGAGTTTTGCATTCATTCTCAATGCCGGGTTGCGGAAAATCAAAACACTTACAAAATTGATGCAGGCAATGGAACATGAAGGAATGTATTTAAAAAACTCAGATATTATCAGTACGGAAGAGGAAGCGGCAGAGATAGGAAAAAGACTCCACATCAACAAATGAAACAGGAACCGATAGATTATTATAAGATCTTAGGCATACAGCAAACTTCTTCGATCCATGAGATAAAACGGTCCTTCAGGCAGAAGGCAAAACGGCTGCATCCTGATATTGTCTCCGGTTCTAATAAATCGGATACGGCAATGAAACTGCTTTTAAAAGCGTATCAAGTTTTAAGTGATCCGAGAAAACGGAGAGAATACGATCGGATCAGGAGGACTATCGGCGCACCATCGCAATTCAACTACAGAGATTTTTTAAGAAAACGGGAAAATGATTTTTATTCCCAATCTCATCTTGTTTTCTACGATCTGCTCCATGATAAAGAGCACGACGCGCTTTCACTGTTTGAGAAGCTGGTGTACACCTATAACATACCTATAGAGCACTACTTAGGTCGAGAAGATTTTATGGATTGCGCTTTTCTTCTTGCAGAAGAGTATGAAAAAAACAAAGAGTATGTAAAAGCGTACGATTTACTCATAAAAATTGTGCTTCTAGAATACGAAAGGCCGTACTTCAAACATTTTATGGAAGAGATAGTTGAACGGCTTAAGAATATTACCTGCAATAAAATGCAGGAAAAACTGGGTCCTGAAACGCAGATAGACTACCTTACGACACTCGCAAAATATGATTTTTCTCCTAAGGTAACTGCACACCTGTTGAAAAAGATATCCGAATTATATCTAAAATTGGGAAAAATTGAAAAAGCGAGATATTATCTAACAAAGAGTCTGCATCTATCTCCGGGGCTTTCAGGAGTAAAAAAATTGAAAAAAAAGACTGCAATACCATCTTCTTAAAAAAAAGTAACAATATTAATCGACGAGGTTTTAAAAAATGAAAATAGTGAAAATAATAACACTTGCCATACCATTTCTTTTATTCACGATTATTATAGGCCAAAGCCAAATTCTCGATAAACCGGTAGCTACGATAAATTATACGACACCGGAGATTATCACCGAAAAACAGCTCAACAACGCCATCGTCAAGTTGAAACAGCAGTATTCTGCAGCAAACCAGCCTTTACCTCCAAAGGAAAACATACTCGAAGAATTGATGATATCGAAGCTGATCAGTCAAGCGGCCCAGGGCGAAGGGCTTATGGTAACCGATTCCGAGGTGCTGGCAACGGTAAAACAGCAGGTACTGGCCCAGGGGATGAACATAAGCGATGCTCAGCTTAAAACACTCATTTACCAGCAAACCGGTATGTCGTGGGAAGAGTATGTAAGTCAGAGCAAAAACCAGCTTCTTGCCCAAAAATATGTAAAATACAAAAAGCAGTCACTGTTCGATAGTATCAAACCTCCCTCCGAGAGTGAAATCGAAGATATTTATCAAAGCAATTCTCACCTCTTTATTAATCCCGAAATGGTACGGTTTAGTCAGATATACCGGGACACCCGGAACCTTTCCAGCTCCGAAAAGCGGAAAGAACGGGAATTGATGGAAGAGATTTATCGCGATTTGAAAAACGGTGCGGCCGGTTTCGAAGATATGACCATAAAATACTCCGATGATAAAGAACTGCGACATCAAGGCGGGGATGTGGGGTTTTTAGCCCGAAATGACGTAAACTCCCAGATGTTGCTCGGAAACAGGTTTTTCAAGATCGCCTTTTCGACTGAAACCAACTCAATTACCCCGGTAATCGAATCCAATATCGGATTCCACATTTTAAAGATTACCGATCATTTATCCAAACGGTTTCTCGATCTCGACGATCCGGTAAGCCCGGCATCCTCAGAGACTGTACGCCAGAGAATCATCAACCTCAAGAAGATGGAAAAACAGCAGGAAATTTTTAAACAGGCGGTCGACGATATCGTAGAAGAATTAAAAGACGATGCCGATATCCGCATCATCAAAGACAGCATTGACTTAAACGAAGAGAACCTTACCTACTTTAAAGAGTTCGTACAGTAACGGAGATGGGATCACGTCGACAGGGAAGAATCTTGGCTCTCCAGTCGCTCTACTGCTGGGAAATGACTGGAGAGCCGATTGAATCACTGCTACAG
>CAZQKT010000045.1:23235-24761 GCA_964594055.1 uncultured Spirochaetales bacterium | reverse complement strand
TGCTCCTCTGCGATCTTTTTCAGTTTTTCGATCCGCTTCGGAATTGCAGGATGGGAGCTGAAAAGTGATGATTCCCGGCGGTTTCTCCGGGTCGGGAAGGGCAGCATCGTGTCCAGAAAACGGGACTGAACTTTTTCGATCTTCTCGAGCGCCTCGGCCAACGCGAGCGGTTCACCGGTCAGCTCGACCGCCCCCAAATCGGCATTGAACTCCCTCGAGCGGGAGAAAGCGAGCTGAAGGAGGATGCTTAAGACAGGCGCTCCAAAAAGAATCGCTATGATGTAGAGAGGAAGGTTCGCTCTGCTGAACAGAAAAATGGGGAAGAACAGAATCAGCATGATCCAGGCGGTCTGTGCAACAACCTGGGTGAGAAGATAAACTGCCTGTACGATCCGCTGGAAAAAGACGTCCCGAGATTGAATGTGGGCGACTTCATGGGCGAGGAGTGCTGTAACTTCCCGGTCGGAAAGCTGGTTTACCACCGGAGGGGTTACGATAATCATCGGCTCTCCCGGTTTGTCCAGGGTCGCCGCATTCATGTACTGCGCGTCGAAAAGATACAGCTCCGGGACGGATTGGAGATTCGCCCGCTGCGATAACTCTCTGATACCCTCGTACATGCGCGGGACCTTATCTTCGGAGAGCTTGCTCACGTTTTGAGGCTGTGCGTACGCCATTCTTCGGTTCGCAACGATGACGATGAAAATTATCCCCCCTGCGGAGAGGAGAAGCCCTGAGTAGCCGAACAACTGAAGACCGATTATGGTAAGCAGAGCAAGCATTATCAGAAAAATGGCGATGCTTTCCACAATGAGCAGCAGTCTGTGCTTCGCAATACTGTATTCCATGGGCTTCTATTAAAACTACGTATTACCGGCTGGGAAGTCAAATTTCGGCTTTCCCGGTGCATCGATATAACGGACCCCGGCAAACACCGGAGGGTGATGCAGGAAGATTATCAACCGGTTGCTATCTCTGTCGTCGAAAGATGCGTTCTCCGCCCGGATTGTCTCTTCGAGAAATGTAAGCTGCTTTTCATCTATCCTGCCGGAAGAGCTGTCCAGCAGGATAACCTGTTCATTATTGATGGACAGGGTGGTGTAAGGGAATTGGGTGGATGAAAACTGGTCCGGGAACGCATCGCGAAGTGCGGACATGGTATCATGGTTTCCCGGGGTTACCAGAATCCCTCCCGGAACAGCAGGGAGAGCGGACCGCACGTAGTCGTACAGCGAGGTGTCATCCTCATCGAGTACGAGATCTC
This sequence comes from uncultured Spirochaetales bacterium, assembly GCA_964594055.1. Classification (GTDB taxonomy): domain Bacteria; phylum Spirochaetota; class Spirochaetia; order SPDA01; family CAZJBZ01; genus CAZKZZ01. The sequence continues at coordinate 23,497 of CAZQKT010000045.1, read as the reverse complement.
CGGTAAGGACCAAATAATCGGCCTTTTCTCTTTCTGCTGCCGCTGCAAGTGCGTCGAAGTTTGCTCTTGTATTTACTCCGTATGCTCTCTGCTCCTGATTACCGACATGGAGATCGGTCATGTGAAGAACGGTCGTCATGGTATCCTCCGCTATCCGGATCGAGTGTATAAAAAAACGGTAAAAAATCCCAGCCTTCGAATGGAATCTGTGATATAATCCGCCCGGAGGTGAGGTGTGTCCGGTTGAAGGCGGGAATAGGAG
>CAZQKT010000045.1:18676-23135 GCA_964594055.1 uncultured Spirochaetales bacterium | reverse complement strand
GTAGCGCCAACTCTTCTAAAGTGAGCTCCTCAAACACATAATCGACGACCCGGTTGATTCGTGATCTGTAATCGTTTTTCATGTAGTGCTAGAATCCCAGTTTCGCTCCCCACTCCGTCTGCAGGGCATAATCCATGCAGGTCCGATACTGTTCGAACGTAAACGCACCGGCAGCATAGGGGATTATACCGCACTCTTTTACATGGTCAAACGAAAATTTTCGGGAATCCTGAAAGTAAGGCATATACACCTTGTTGTAGATGCTGAACAGTTTGTCCAACGGCGCTTTGGAGCCGTTGGTATAGGAACTTTTCAACCCTTGGAGTGAGAAATAACGTGCCGTATACGCTACAATATCTTCGATTTTGGTGTTCTGTTTCTGAACAATATGAAAGATATTCCCGTCCGTACAACGGTTAAAAATTTTTAAAAAAGTAGAGATAAAAAAATCGATTGGGATGATATTGATTCCACATCCCCTTTTTACGGGTACCGATAAGGGGAAGAACAACGCACCGTTGTCTTCCCGGTGCACTCCTACCTTTCCTGCATTTTTACCGCCCTGTGTATGGAGGTCTGCCCGATAACTTTCGTATAACCTGTGGATTGCCCTGAGGGGATGGTAGAGGGCATTAAAGCGGAACGTTTTTCCATTAACGGAGTTGCCGTAGACGATACTCGGGCGGTACATATTGAGTCGTATACCGGCATCCCTGCAGAAATCTGCCGCTAGATGTTCCGCTTTATATTTCGTTTCTTCGTAGGGGTTGTTAAAATTATTTGTGGAGGCTGACGGACCGGTCAGTTCTTCCGGGCAGTAATCCCGTGTTTTCCCCGTCACAAACGCGGTACTGACATGATGAAAAAAGAGGCAGCCCCCTTCCCCGGCCAACTCCAGTACATTCTGCATACCGCCGACGTTGACCGCCTCCACCTGCTCATGCTTCGTCTGTGAAAATGAGGTGTCCGCAGCACAGTGGATGATCTCCCGCACCGATTCGGCGAGTGAAGCATGTTCCGATTCTGGAAGCCCGAAACTCGGAGCAAGGAGGTCCCCTTCGATAACATGAATAGACTGCTTGAGTTTTTCAGGTATTTCCAGCCACCGGACGATGCGATGGAACCGGTCACGACCGGTCTTTGGGCGAACAAGCACAGTAACTTTGTGCCCCGCCTCTGCAAGTGCTTTTACCAGGTGGCTTCCGAGCAGTCCCGTTGCACCGGTAATAAAGATTCTTCCGGTCTGTTCATTGCGAAGTTTTTTAATTTCGGCAGGGGATACTCGCATTAGTCAATATACAAAATATGTTCCGGGCGGGTGAATCCCTGATAAAGCGTATAGCGGATCCACCGCACCCCTTTACAGCGGGCGGAGAACTCTTCGATCATTGCCGCAGTCTCTCCCATTGCGGCCCGGCCCCGGTCCAGATTGTCCTCGTCTGTTTGATCAACATAGAAATCATACTCGAATACGGCCCGTTTGCCCATATCGAGAGGCGTGACAAACCCGTAATCGTGATGGATCCCGTGCTTGTCTCCAATCTCTTTGAACCGTTTGTTCATCGCTTCTATGATTTCCGGCTTGTCCAGAGGCATGTAGACGATAAAGGCCACAACATGTTTGAACCTTCCCATGCGGGAACTGATAATCCGGAACATACTCAGCCACACCAGGTCGGTCATCTCCGGTCTTCGGTAGAGTTCTGTATAAAAATCCTCGAGGTCATCCGGGACCGATCCGGCAAGGGTTTCCGGAGAGCTTTCCAGAAGGGATTCGATGACCGGCAGCAGGTCAGGATCGCTCAAGAGTTCGTACGGCTTTTGGTTGCCCTCGTACTCTCCGATCAGTTCCACTATCTCACCGTTTTTGAGCATGGGCAGGGCAAGCATGAGAGTGGAGAAAAGCTTCTGATCGATAATCGAAACTCCCATATCACGGACAATGTCCCGGTCATAGCGGTCTGCTAAAACCAGCACGAGATATTTAATTCCGAGGGATTCGGTAAAAAAATCTTTTACAGAGTAGGCCAGTTCGGTTGCGGGAGAAATAAAGACAGAAAGGTATTCCCCGCCGAGGACCCCCACGGCATTGCCGATCCGCCGCACCCCCAGCTCCCGGGAGAACCGCAGCGCTTCTTCGAGCGTTTCGAAGGGTACAAGGATGCCCTCCTCATCATCGGGGAGAGGATGCAGTTTTACCGATACTTCAGTACAGACGGCGGGCACGGTTTTATCAGCCTTTTTATAGCCGTACAGATTCGGGGCGTCGGGTTGACTGGTCCGAAATGTCCTTCCTTCTCTGTCCACAAACTCTGCATCGACAATATTGTCCGCTAAAGTCCCGTAGGAGTGAGAGAAATTTGAAAATATGCCGGAACACATCATATTTGCACACACAAGAGCGGACGGTTCGGCAACATTTACCCGAAATTTCCTTGTAACCGCTTCCTGCTGCAGTGTGAAAGCGGACACACCGGGACCGACATCGACTTTCCAGTTTTCTTCATCGAAATCGATTTTCTGCATACGCTGCATATCGAGCACCAGTCCATCGGAGAAGACAAAGCCCATAACACTCGAGCCGTTCCCCCGGACAGCAAACGGAAGGCCGCGGTCTGTACACAGTTTCATAATCGCAGCGACTTCTTCCTTTGTTCCCGGAAGAGCAGCGTACTTCGGCATTGTTTGCATGCTTATCGGGCAGGGATCGTCGGAATAGGGGAGGAGAATCGCCGGGTCATTGGAGGCCCACTGCTCACCGACAATTGCACGCAGGTCCCGCAATGGTTCGTCCGGTTCCGGTTTTTCAGGCACGCCTCCCTGTTCGAGAAAATCTTTGACATGGTCTTTCAGTGCGTTCATTACCGTAAGCGGGCGCAGTTCGGTGACAAAATGGCACTGTTTGTCGCAGATCCCGCAGAGAGTACAGCTATCGACGATGCGGACGAGTTCCTCGGTAACAGGTATGGTTTTCCGTTCGAGGGCAGCGTATAAATCCATCCGCCCCTGGGGAAAATACGAAACGTACGGTACTTCGAGGGCAGGCTGGCAGATGCCCGTATCCAGAAAATCTATTTTGCACATGGCGTAATGACGGCAGTTAGCAGCCGTCTGAAAAGGAGTTATATCACGAATCATAATTGATTAAATCATATATAATAGATTTTATAAATAGGTTGTTGTGAATATTATGTGGGTTTTATTGTAATTGCCGAGCCTGACCACTGTATAGAATAGTCTTTTAAAAAACGGCCGAGTCCTGACAGATCGAGCTGACCCGGTGTGCCGCCGGTATACCGTACGGTGGAAGCACTGTTAGCGGCGGCGAGGAGTCCGCACTCTTCGAGTGGATACTGTTTTAAATAAAAATAGAGAAACGCCGCCTGAAAGGAATCTCCCGCGCCGACCGTATCTTTCGGCGGTTCGGGAAGGGGAAACGCCGCTATTTGTATCACTCGGTCTTCGCCCCGGATGAGGGCCCCTTCACTGCCGAGTTTGAGTGCCACGACCTTCGCCCCGGGGGCAGCATTTTTCAGGACCTCCAGTGATTCCGATTTCCCTGTGAGACAGCTGCCTTCATACTCGTTTAAAAAAACAATGTCTGTGGCCGGATAAATCCCGTTTTCGAGAAGCTGCAGCTGCTCTTTTTCTTCCCACCCGTCCCCGGCGTTCGCATCGTATGCGGTCGTCAGTCCTTCTGCCCTCGCCTTACGGAACAGTGCTGGAATATCTTCTCTCAGTTTCGGCATGATGAAATAGTTGCAGGAATAGACACATGCCGATTTTTTTAGAAATGGAAGGTAAGCATCATCATGAATCGAAAAATCCCGGAGAAGCCCGTTGTACGTGGCAACCTGGCGGGGGGTCTGTTCATTTTCATCTGCAAAGATGAGGGTAAACGGGGTGTGCTCATCCTCGAGAAGGCGTACCCCCTCGGTACTGATACCCCGTTCCCGGACCTCCCGGTAGAGAGTGTTCCCGTCACCATCTTTACCGAGCCGGGTGATAAAGTAAACTGTGGCTCCCAGAGTTGCCAGCCCGCATGAGACGTATCCCGCTGCTCCGGCTATCGTTTTCATGTAATCGGCAATCATCACCTCTTTTCCCTGTACGAGGGGAGGACACCGGTAGATATAGTCGTAGTTGAGGTCGCCTGCAACAGTGACGGCAGGGCCATCCTTGGTGCCGGCACGGGATTCGGTTTCCAGTTTCCCTACGAGATCCGCTGTGATTTCTTTCATCATGGTCAATCCCGGCCGAATTACCGTTCGGCGATAATAGAGAACGTGCCCGATTTATAATAGGTATTCGGATCATACACTTTGACCCCCTCTACTACCCTGTTGATTACTCCCCCGGCACTAGGTGCGTCCGGCTTATATCCTAAGTTGAGTGATTTGAACAGACCCAGAAGCTGACCCGGGATTACGGAGACCGGAGCAAAAAGGTCATCCGGGAC
>CAZQKT010000045.1:0-18576 GCA_964594055.1 uncultured Spirochaetales bacterium | reverse complement strand
CCGTATTCGATAACGTAATCGCATAATGAACGGAGATGCTCATCCGCCCTGCCGCATACGGCAACACGCTTCATCCCCAGTTTTTTGCTCTTCAGCTCTTCGAGCAAGTCTATCTCATACTTTCTCCGATACCCGTCTTCAGAGAGGAGTGCGACCACTATAGTATCATCATGCACAACTGCTTCAGGGCCGTGCCGGAGACCTAAAAACGAATCGTAGGCGCACATCACATCCCCGGAAGTCATCTCCTGCAGTTTCAGATGAGATTCTTTTGCGGCCCCGAAATGGGCCCCGTTGCCAAGAAAAACAGCACGTTTAAAATCAAGGGAGGAAATCTCTTCGATTATGTCCGGAGCGGAGGTAAGTGCTTTCTCGCCTGCTACTGAAATGATATCGATATATCGCATGTATTCTTCAGTCTTGAAAAGATAGGAAAGTGCCTGACCTGCTACAACCATGTTGGTGAATGAGGATGTCATGGCGAGCCCGTTATCATTGGTATCGGGATGGAGAACGAGCGATCGGCTCCGGGACGGGGTCTGCTTGAGAAGTTCTCCGTCCTGATTGCAGGTAATCACGAGATGATATACCTGACTATTGAGTTGATCTGCGATTGCTACAACTCCTACACTCTCCGGACTGTTCCCGGAACGGGCAAAAGAGATAAGCATGGTAGGATTATCGGTTATTACTGCACCGTCGAGATCGGTGAGTATCTGCGTAGAAGAGATTACATTCGCAGAGACCTTTAAGTTCCTCCGAAGCAGTCCGTCGACACAGAGCCCCACGTACTCCGACGTTCCGGCCCCGGTCAATACGATAGTTTTATCTTCCAACCCGAGAAACGTCGAGAAATAATCCCGGAGTGTTTCCGCCTGCTGTTCGGTCCGCTTTACCGTATCTTTCCATAACCCGGCTTCCCTGTGAATCTCGCTTGCCGTATATTCTATCCCCATCTCCTTCCGCTTCGCAGGATCGAGGGCGAGCAGTTTCTCCAGCGCGTTACTCATTTAACTCCTCCAGTTCATGCTTTCAGCATATGATTTACATATTTTTTCCAAATCATACCAGATTTGGGTAATTTCGTCCCGGGTCCATTCTTCGGAAAGCCAAATCATGGGGACCCCTACGACATCGGGGGCGAGTGTACCGGCGATCTCTTCCATACCCGCGAGGATTTCTTCTGCAGTCTCTCCGTTATCAAACATCAATTCTATGATACCTCGCTCTTTGAAAGCCTTCTTCACTTCAGGGAGGTCTTTCCGGGTGTATGTAAATGAACAGTTCAGTCCGTTTATCGGCGGGTCGTGATCGAGATATTCATAAATCGATGGATGCGGTCCGCAGTTGTGGAGTCTGCCCCCCCGCCATTGCTGAAATATCCGGTTGTTGTACGGCCTGCTGAAGGTGGTAAAGATATCCGGGGAAAACGATGCACACACATCGTCGGAGATAAACCCCTTTCTTCCCTCCGGGGCCCAGAGCGGGTCGAAGTCGATGCAGGTGAAGTTGTCGATTCCCCCGACTGCTTTTATGATCTCCCGGTAGCAGCCGATCTGGACTTCGGCAGCCATGGCGAGAAAACGGTGGAACAGCTCGGGAGCATCGTAGAACATCGTATAGAGCAGATTCGTATCAAAGAGGTCTTTTGCCGTATTCATCGGCCCGCCCAGATCGATCCCGGTAAGCAGCACTTCCTCAGGCAGGTTTCGCCTGGTGTAGTCGAGCCATTCCAGATTAAACGGCATCAGTCCGTCTTTGGCCGCATCGGGGGCCTCGAGTTTCTCTACATCGGACGGCTTCTCCACGAGCTTGCCCGTTACCCCCGGAGATTGGTTCGGTTCATCACTCCAGTGGGGCTCCATCCCGAACATGGTAGCAACGGTGATGTAGCCGGGCCACACCCTGGCCGCCGGGATATAATCATCGGGCAGGCACCGAAGCAGCATATCGATATTGTTGTAGTTCACGTCGAACTGGATTTTTCCATTTTCACACTGTTCCCGCAGCGTATACCGGCTTAGATCATCGAGATAAAATCCCATGGGGATATGGTCCACCGGTTGATAGTTCCACACCCTGCGAAACCGCTCCTTCCGCTTTTCGATTTCTCTCGGATCGATGTCTTGTATTCCCTGCATTATAATTCCGTTAAGAAGTCGGTATGGTCGATGAGGTAGTGAATACCCCCGATGACACTGGCGTTGTTTTTAAAAGCGGAAATCTTGATTTCCGGATTGGTGAGGGTCTTGTGCTTGATTTGCTCGGTAATGAATCCGAGCAGATACTCGCCGGAGCGGGAAAGTCCGCCTCCTAATACGACGATCTCCGGGTCGAACATGTTGATAACGTTGCAGAGAGCAAGGTTAAAAAAGGAAAACCCCTCCTCTAAAATCGAGTATGCGGCAGGATCTCCGTTTTGTGCGGCTTCGAATACGGTTTTTGCCGTTATTTGATGTGCCTCACCGCCCGCTAACGCAAGAATAAGGGATTCCGGGTCCTTTTCAGCCGCTTGTATCCCTTTCTCCCGGAGGGCTTTGCCCGAAATCTTGTTTTCGAGGCTGCCCATTTCGAACGGTTTAATTTTTGCTTTCCGGAACTCCTCGAACGAGGAGTAGAAGTAGCCTATCTCGCCGGATGAGTAGTTGGGGCCGAAATAGAGCTTTCCGTCGATCATGAGGGCGGCCCCGAGACCGTAGGCGAAATCGATAAAGAGAACGTTTTTATATCCCTGCGCGTTGCCTTCTCTGAACTCTCCTAAGAGCGAGAGCATGGTCCCGTGGTTTATTACTATATCTTGCTGCAGCAGAGGGCCGAATTTTTCTTTGATGTCTTCTTCGGTGATGTCCTCGTAACTCCAGATCATCTTCGCCCCGTTTTTCGGACCTAAGTAGATGCCGGGGGCAATACCGATAACTTTGAGGATTCGTTCCGTACTTATCCGGCTATCATCGAGCAGTTCGATGATTTTTGACTTTATGAGATCGAGCTTCTCAATAGATCCCATCTCCGGGATGAACTCCTGTTCGTAACTCTCTACTATGGTTCCTTTCAGGTCCGCTATGGAGATGTTGAAGGTGGCCCTTCCCATCTTGATGGCCAAGAGCAGTTTTTTGGTCCGATTGAATTTGAGGAGGATCGGCTTTCTGCCGCCGCTCGAATCGCCTGTCCCGATTTCGATAACAATTTCCCGTTCGATCAGCTCGTCGATGAGCTTGGATACGGTCGGTTTGGAAATGCCTGTAAAGCGGACGATGTCGGCGCGGGATATCGGTTCCTTATCGATAACTGCCTGCAGACATAACCGGAGATTGTTGTCTTTGACATTCACCTGTGATTGTCTCGTAAGCGGCGTCATCGTCTAATAGTAAATTAGATTAACTAAGTTGTCAATTAAAATTATTGGTCCGCGGTTTGTTTGACACGACATGGCCAACTGTTTATGATTTACCGAAAAACCCGGATATGCGGAGGAACACATGGCGATAGACAAGAAAAAACTGTATGAATGGTGCAGCGTGCCTGCAGACAAATTAGAAAATCATCCCGATCTCAAAGTCCCGTTCCGCATGGTAAAGGATTCAGAAGAGATGGGTGCACTTATGGCCAGGGAGCTCGTCGATGCGGTCAAAAAAGCAGGGGCGGAGAACAGACCGTTTAAGGCCGTCATCCCCTGCGGGCCGAGCTGTTGGTATAAACCGTTTACCGCCTTGGTTAACGAGGAGCAGGTATCTCTCCGGCATGTCGAAGTGTTTCACATGGACGAATGTGTAACCTGGGAAGGCAAAGAGCTCCCCCGGACCCATCCCTACAGTTTCCGGGGCGAGATGGAGCGGCTCTTCTACAATCCCGTCGATGATAATCTTGCAGTACCGGAGGAGAACCGCAATTGGCCCAGGCTGGATACGATCGAAGAGCTCCGTGAGAAAATAGCGGCAGCCGATATCGAGCTCACTTACGGCGGATGGGGGCAGGACGGGCATATTGCCTATAATCAAGCCCGGCGAGATCCCTATGCCCAGATCAGTCTCGACGATTTGCGGAACTCGACAGTCCGGCTGCAGGAAAATAATTGGGACACGATCCTGGCCTTAGCACAGCGGACATTCGGGACTGCTTATCAGTTCGTCCCGCCTATGTCCATTACTCTCGGATTGAAAGAGTGCCTGTCCGCAAAGCGGGTGCGGCTTTTCTCCGATACAGGTGCGTGGAAGCAGACCGCTTTGCGGGTAGCGCTTTTCAGCGATCCGGACCCCGAATATCCGATGACCCTGCTCCAGGAGCATCCCGATGCACTGCTGACCGCTGCTGAAAATACCGCGGCCCATCCGGTGGGCCTCCATCCTGAATGGGACTTAGGTCTTTAGGAGTTAGCCGGAATGTCGGGCAATACTCGTGAAGGGCTTATCTCGGGGAAGTCTTTTTCGTATACCGGAATGATCGGTACCGGCGGAGTGGGATCAGGAGACTACTTTCGGCTCAACGGGGACCACACCTTAGGAAGAGAAGAGAGCAGGAGCGGCAGGTTTTTAGACCGGCGCGATTACTGCAAACTGCACATCATCAGTCATTATACCAAAGCACTGTTGGGCGAGCGGTTTGAAGTCTATCCGATCGGAAAAGTAGGAGATGATCCGGCCGGCAAACGGCTCCTCGAAGAGATGAGCGAACGGGGCCTTAATCTACAATTCATGGAGACATTACAGGAAAAACCGACCCTCTACTCGTTCTGTTTTCTCTATCCCGACGGCTCGGGAGGAAATCTTACGACAGATAATTCGGCAAGTACTGAGGTAGACGAGAAGGCGGTTGAAGAATCGGTTGAAGAGATGGCCGCCCTCGGGCCTCGAGGAATTGCTTTGGCCGCTCCCGAGGTGCCCCTTCCGGCCCGGTTTAAACTTTTAGAGCTTGCCGGAGAGTACGGACTGTACCGGGTAGCGAGTTTTACCGGAGAAGAGATCCCGGAAATAAGAAAACACGATCCGGCTTCCCTCATCGATTTGCTCGCTGTAAATGAAAACGAAGGTGCTGCTTTCTTAGAAGAGATCGACGCCGTCGGAAACGATGAGAACCGGCCCCGCCCGGAAGAGGTTATTAACGCTCTGGCGCAACGATATCCGTCACTTGCAATTTCCATGACTGCCGGAGCACAAGGCAGTTGGAGCTGGGACGGCAGTACTGTTACGCACATACCGGCAGCCCCTGTTACGGTCGAGACCACCGGCGGGGCGGGAGATGCACACCTTGCAGGCATCATTGCGGGTACCGTCTGCGGGCTTTCTCTATCCGATGCTCAACGGATCGGTACGGTGATAGCGGCCGCATCGGTAGGCTCTCCTCACACCATCAACTTCGACGTAACAAAGCAGGAATTGACACGGATAGCGTCGATGAGTAAAGATTTGTCCGCGGCGAGAGAGCTGTTTGTGTAAAGACACGATTTTGGGAGGTTTGTATGAAGCAGTATCACATTTATTGGGGAGAGAGTCATGATAATACGTATCAATTCCCTTCGGCCACGGAGAATATAGAAGAGGTGCTCCGACGGGCGTCGACCCATCTCGACTTCTATGCTGCTGCATATTACACCGCCTACGCCTCGGCTTTTCAGGAAGGCGGACATCAATCCGACCAAGCAGATTCACAGGAAATAATCCTCGAGGGATGGAAGGAGCAGGAACAACTGGACCGGGAGTGGCAGGAAATCCAAGCTGCAACGGCGAAGCTCAATGCACCCGGTGAGTTTGTTACGTTTCCCGGATATGAATGGCAGGGGGACGGTTCCGGGGGTGATCACAACGTGTTTGCTCTGAAAGAAGGACTGCCTATTTTTAAGGTGAATACCCTTGCGGAACTCTACGACGCACTGAGGGCTTATGACGCTTTAGCGATACCCCATCATACCGCTTATCGTGCCGGAAGAAGAGGCAGGGATTGGTCGGTATATGACCCGCGGTTGAGCCCATTCGCTGAGGTGTATTCGGTACACGGCTGTTCGGAAACCGACGAAGAGTGGATCGGGTTGCGGAACAATTTTTATATGGGACCCGGTTTCGGCGGCGGGACGTATCAGGACGCGTTGGACAGAGGCCATCATGTAGGGGCTGTCTGCTCGACAGACAACTGGGGGGATATGCCCGGTTGTTACGGGAACGGGGCCATGGCTGTGCTGGCAACAGGATTGACCCGGCGGGAATTGTGGGACGCGTTTAAAAACCGGCGGGTGTATGGAGTGACCGGAGATCGCATCAAACTGGACTTCAAAATAAACGGGCATGGTATGGGTTCGGTTATCACTACGGGAGGAAAAAGAGAGATAGAAGTCGGTGTCGAGGGGGCCGATGCTATAGACAGGATCGAACTCCTCCGCAATGGAAAAGTTATCCATACCCATTGCCATCAGGGGACGTGGGAGCTGCCTCGAGCAGGGAGGGAATCACGGTTTAAAATAAAGATAGAGGCCGGCTGGGGCCCCCGAAAAGAAGAGTTGGATCTGCCTGACCGACGGTGGCGGGGCGGGATTGAGATCGGGAACGGACGAATGGTGGATTTCAGCCCCTGCTGGATAAGCGGCGGGCAAGGTCCGGTCGATGTGAAAAACAAACGGACCGATTTCTCTATGCGGAGCAGCGGGGCTACGGTGAAAAGCAGGCATCAAAACGGGACCGTTTTCGAGTTCTCAGCAGATGTCACGGATACCCTCACAGTGAGTCTCAATGGATTGAGTATACAGAAGACTGTTGAAGATTTTTGCCGAAAAAGCCGGGAGCTGTGGTACAAAGACGAATGCGTCAAGATGTTATCTGAGAGGGCCGACATACCGATGGGGTCCCCGGAACGGGACGATGTGTATCACATGTATGCCTACAAGGCGAAAATTCACCGGGCCATCCCTGAAAGCGGGTGTACTGCCCGGCTCTCGTTTGAGGACGATACCTCTCTCGAAGGGGAGGCAAACTATCGGGTGCGGGTAGAACAGCGCAACGGCCAGCGGGCATGGTCGAGCCCGATCTGGGTGTCAGAGAAGTAGGTTTACGGTAACATGGATCAAATCTACTGGGGCGACAGTCATTGCAACATCGTAGGGTTCCACTTTCCCGAAAAAAGGAAAATATTTCTCGACACCCTCGATAAGGCCTTCGAGGCAGCTTCCGCTCATCTCGATTTTTTCCCCGTAGCATATTATCCGTTTTTCCGATATCTGAAGAACGGCCTCGAGCTCGAGAGCTCAGGGCATCATCCCCAATTTGATGATGAATGGGAAATCGTCCAGGCCGCTGTAGAAAAGTGGAATAGCCCCGGGGAATTCATTACGTTTCTCGGCTACGAATGGCACGGTGACCGCGAAACATATGGTGATCACAATATTTTCTATTATGAAGACGGACCGCTCCTGGCAGCTGCCGAACTACCCGAATTGTACAGGCAGGTAAAAGAACACAAAGGCATCGTTATCCCCCATCATACCGCCTATCAAGTGGGAATGCGGGGGAAAGACTGGCGTTACTTTGACGGGGAGCTCTCTCCGTTCGCGGAAATCTATTCCAACCACGGCTCTTCAGAAGGGTGCGGAACACCCGTTAAAATGGAGAGAAACACGATGATGGGGCCGCGCACCTCGGGCGGAACGATCCAGGACGGCCTGGCATGTGGATACCACTTCGGTTTTGTCGGCTCATCGGACAATCATGAGAACTTCGCCGGGGCCTGGAACAGCGGGCTGATGGGGGTCGTGGCAAAGGAGCTTACGAAGAAGGCCCTCTGGGATGCGTTTAAAAACAGACGTGTTTATGCGGTAACCGGAGACAGAATACAGGTTGATTACACCATAAACGATGCTCATATGGGGTCTATAATAGAAGAAACTGATGGCAGAAATGAGCGGGAGCGGAACCTTTTCGTTGATGTTACCGGTAGTGATGAAATAGATCGAATCGAGGTGGTCAAAAACAATGCAGTTGTCCATACCTTCTGTCATAAGAACTGTTTTGAGCGCATCCTGGCAGGGAAGCGGGTACGATTCAAACAGCGGGTAACGATGGGATGGGGGCCTAAGGATTTCGGCCCCCAGGTAAAACGGTGGAATGGTACACTGAGGGTCTCCGGCGGAACAATTATATCAGTCGAACCGTGCTTTACCGCACCGGAGCAAGCATATACCGTTGAAAGTGATACGAGGTGTACGTGGACTCTTCACTCGAAGAGAGTGGGAGCGGATTCCCCTTTTACGTTAGTACCGTTTTCTAACCAGGGGCTTATTTTTGAGATCGAAGCGGACAGTAATGCACAGTTATTTTATAATATATCCGGACATCCTGTAACATTGTCTGTTCAGGACATATTCCGGGGTTCCACCATTGTAGCACTTACCGATGAGGTCGAGAAACTCATAAAATCCGAATTCGGCTTGAGCAGAGACGAGATCGATCACGAATCCCGCTATTGGCTCAGTGCCTATAAAGCCAAAATCCACCGGGCAGTACCTTCTGCCGGATATCAAACGACCGTTCGATGGCGTGATCCTCGACCGAACTGCCCGGAGAAGGGACGGTTGGAAGATTTTTACTACATTCGGATCATACAATCAAACGGGCAGGCAGCCTGGACATCACCAGTCTGGATTAAAAACAAGTGATTTTTATTGACGCTATGAATAAAGTATTATATAAAGTTAGATAAGTTAACTAACTTATTGATAAAAGGAGTTTTGCTATGACCTCTCGAGAACGAATGCTCACCGCACTATCAGGGGAATCACCCGATCATATTCCCTGCTGTTTTATGCTCTTCTTCAATTTGTATGAGCAGTGCAGTGGTGAAGTCGAGTTCATCCGGAAACAGATGGATATGGGCTTGGACCCGTTTGCCCATGTCGGATTCCTTGATCACAGCCTTCACCCCGAAGCCTCGATGAAGGTGTGGTCCGAAAACGAAAGCGGCCGGAAGGTATTCCACCGCAGGATCGATACGCCGGCCGGACCGCTTACCTCTAAAGTTGTCCAGAGAAACGGCTGGCCTACCGAAAATGACTTTCCGATTATGAAAGACTGGATCATTACCCGCTCTGAAGAGTTTCTGGTCAAACCGGAACAGGACCTCGAGAAGGCGCGTTATCTTTTCGGACCAGCTAGTACCGAAGACATCAGGTATGTAAAAGAAACTTCCGATCAGGTCAAAAAGATTTCCGAGAAAAACGGACTGCTCCAAATCGGTGGATGGAAAGCACATTACGCGCCCCATGATCAAAGGGACTATGGTGTCGTCGGTTGTGATGCTATGTCTTGGCTTTCGGGCTACGTCGATGTAATGCAGCTTTCACTGACAAATCCGGATATTATCGAAGAGTATGCCCGTATTATCCACGAATGGAGCCTGCACCAGATAGAAATATACCTCGATATTACGGATGCGGATCTTATCATCCGGCGCGCATGGTACGAGACGACTGAGTTCTGGACGCCGGAAGCGTACAAACGGATTATATTTCCAACTTTGAAAAAAGAGGCTGAGGTAGTCCACCAGGCCGGGAAAAAATATGGCTATATCATCACCAGTGCATTTGCTCCCCTTGTCGATTTGATACTGGAGGCTGATATCGATGTTCTCATCGGGTTAGATCCGGAGCAGGGAAAGGGCACGGAGCTTAACGAAATCCGGGCAAAGTTCTCCAAAGCAGGTAAGGCATTATGGGGAGGTGTAAGTGGCGCACTCACTGTAGAATTGGGCACAGAAGAAGAAACCGAGAATGCAGTAAAATCTGCAATCAAAACATTAGGCGGAAATGGGGGTTTTATTCTTTCTCCGGTAGATAATGTCCGAGAAGACACGGAGAATGCCTGGCGAAACACCTCTGCTTTTATCGATGCCTGGAAAAAACATCGGTAAACCGGCCCATAAGTCTCGAAACATCGCCAGTAGGGAGAAATCCAAAAAGCGCGTTCCGCAAGCGCGTTCCGCATGCATGTTGACAAGTATAAAGCGGTGGGATACCATACGAGATAGTCAATCGGCTTAACTAAGTAGGCGCCTGCAGGAGGCCTGAAAAGGCGAAAATGACATGAAAAATCTAATAACCCCGACAGAAAAAGTCATCCCCGAATCGAACATTGTTGTATTTTCCCCTCATTATGATGATTTTATTCTAACGGTCGGCGGATATTTTCTCGAAATGAAAAGCCTCGGCCTCCTCGAGACAAAAAACATACATGTTTTCATACTTTTTTCACGGAGCAATTATTTGGCCGGGACCGGGGACGATAATTTTGACAAAAGCCTCGACCGGCAGAAACTCTCCACGGGAAAACGGCTGCTCGAGGACATGGAATGCATCAACGAAATCTTGGGCCCGTATACCTACCGGTATGAATTGGCTGGAGAACTCGAATGTTTTCTCCGGGAAGGGAAAACATATGCAGAGTCCGAGATGGAGTTTCCCCACGGCATGTTTGACGAGTTCTACAATGAGGACTGGGAAGTGTTCGAACGGATGAAGACGAGAATTAGGAAATGGGCGGAACGGAAAGATACCGCCCTTATATTCCCGACTGCTCTAAAGGAGCATATCGACCACTTTATTGTCAGAGAAGCAGCCGTGCAGGTATATACCGAAGCGAAGGGCACTCTTGCCTCATCGTTTTATTTTCATGAGGACAAACCGTATGGGGGGATTGCCGATGAGGAGGAGCTCGGAAGGCTCGATACGTTTGTTGCAACGAACCACCTGCAGCAGAAAGTGTTTTACTACGACCCTGAAAAAGTGATTGAACTCGTTTTCAAGCACTACATCAGCCAGGTCGAAGAGGTGTACAAAAAAGGGATCAGGAGCAGAGGGAAAATGCTTCAGGACCGGTACCGCGGAGAACGGCCCTGCGATCAACTCTTTTACCCTGCATAACACAGGCGGGCTTGATTGTAATAAAAATGAACGTTTTTCACGTTGACAAGCAGTACCCCCTCCTATACGATACTAGATAAGGTAACTTAATTAACTAAGTTGCTTTAATTGAAAATTGGAGGAAGTCTTGACATCGAAGGAGCGCATGCACGCAGCTCTCTCTTGCAAAGCTGTTGATTACACACCCTGTTCGTTCATGCTTTTTTTTAATCTCTATAATACGTGCGGAAACGATACCGAGTTTGTTGAAAAGCAGGTAGAGATGGGCCTCGACCCGTATGCTCACGTCGGTTTTTTGGAACACTCCCTCCATCCTGAGGCGAAATACAGCGAGTGGATAGAACGGCAAGACGGTGAAGTAATTTTCTGCAGAAAGATCGACACGCCCGCCGGTCCTCTCACAGGCAGAGTACGGCAGCGAAACAACTGGCCGCAGGAAGGCGAGTTCCCCCTGTTCAATGACTGGATCGTGCCCCGTGCCGAGGAGGTGCTGGTAAAACCGGAGCACGATCTGGAAAAAGCAAAATATATCTTCGGCCCGTTCAGCGATGAAAGTATCGAAAAACTGAAAACCGCAGAAAAAGAGGCCCGGCAGGTGGCCGCCAAACATCAGCTGCTGCTCGCCGGCGGATGGAAGGGGCAACTCGGGCCTGGAAAACATAGTGATATGGGGGTTATGGGCTGCGATGCCATGGCCTGGCTTTCCGGATACGTCGACATCATGACGCTTTCTCTTACAAATCCGGATCTGATAAGAGCGTATGCGGAAATCATCCATACCTGGAATGTAAAGCAGCTCGAGATCTATCTCGACGTGACCGAAGCGGAACTGCTTATCCGGCGGGCATGGTATGAGACTACTGAGTTCTGGACCCCGGAAGCGTACCATCACATTATCTATCCATACTTAAAAAAAGAAGCGGACCTGGTCCATCAGGCCGGCAGAAAGTACGGGTACATCATCACCAGTGCTTTTCTCCCCTTACTCGATGATATAATCGATGCAGGTGTCGATGTTATACTAGGACTCGACCCCGAGGAGGGGAAAGGGACCGATTTCAAAGAGGTAAAACGGAAGATGACAGCCAATAAGCGGGCGATCTGGGGCGGAGTAAGTGGAGCGATGACCGTAGAGCAGGGGACCGCTGAAGAGACGGAACAGGCGGTAAACGATGCCCTTGAACTGCTCGGAAAAGACGGCGGATTGATTCTCTCTCCGGTCGATAATGTACGGGAGGATACCGAAAACGCCCGAAAGAACACGGAGGTGTTTATCGACACCTGGAAGAAACACCGGTGATATTCGTTTCACGGTTTCAAGAATGTCTTGTTCAAAGGTAGTCATCATTTTATGATATCATTAGAGAGAGTCGAGGCGGCTGTTTCCGGGGGGACCCACCCGAATGGGAAAGAACTGGACAGGGTACCGATCTCGCTTTTAAGTTTTCAAAATGCAGCGAGACATGCCGGCATCAGCGTTGCTGAGTACTGTCAAGACCCTAAAAAAATGGCCCAAGCCCAGATCGGTTACTGGGAAGAGTTTCGCCACGACCTCATCGATATCGAGAACGGCATTGCCGCTATGGCGGAGGCTGTAGGGTGCACGGTGGAGTACGCTGAAAACGATGCACCGTGGATCACGAAACCTGCAATTGCTACGCTCGATGAGGTGGACCGGCTCCGGGATGTGGAACTGGGAAGTACGCCTGCTGTGAAAGCGCTCATCGAGGCGACAAGGATTGTTGCTGAATCCCTCGGCCGAGAAGTGTGTGTGCGGGGAGAGGCGGACCAGGGGCCGTTTGACCTTGCTTGCGAAATCGTGGGTACGGAGCAGTTTTTGATGGCACTCTTCGATTCCGACTTGACCGACCCGGTGTGGAAACTGCTCACCTATGCTCAGCGGCAGGTGGAAAAGCTCGTTCTCGCCCAGAAAGCCGCTGGTACTCATTTTACCATGGTGGGAGAGAGTTTTGCAGGTCCCGATGTCTGTTCCCCGGCACTGTATAAGCAGTATGCATTCCCCTTTGAAAAATCTTTGGTCGAACGGATGCAAGAAAGCGGCATTGGAGTGGGGATACATATCTGCGGAAATGCCACAGCTATAATCGAAGATATGGTCGCCACCGGGGCCCCGTATTTCGAACTGGATTATAAAATCGACCGTCCTGTTGTAGCATCGGCAGTACAGGGGAAAACAGCAGTATTCGGTACGGTAGACCCGAGCGGCGTGCTCGCACGCGGGACGCCTGAAGAGATTCGAGAGGCGGTCAGAAGCGATGTGGAGTTCTTTGCACCGGATAAACGGTTCGTATTGAGCCCGGGCTGCACACTGCCGTATTCTACCCCTTTTGAGAATATCCGAACATTTGTCGAAGCGGGACGAGAGTTCGGAGTATATTAGAAAATTATTTTGGAGGCTTAACAAATGATTACACCGAAAGCAGGATTTATTGTATTTGGAGTCCATAAAGACGGTTTAAAAGACCCGATGGGAACTCCCTTTATCGATGAAAAGATTATTGCAAAATCGAAGAAAGCTCTTACCGATGCCGGTGTCGAACTGAAAGAACACGATGTGGTGGTTGCCACTAAGCCCGAAGCAAAGGCCGCACTTGCAGAGATGAAGAAGGACGATTCTATCGATTGCGTAATCCTCTACTCGGGGACTTGGGTGTGGGCAGCGCATTTGATCGCAGCAGTCCGTGATTGTGCTATGGCCGGAAAAGAGATTCTCATCTGGACCCATCCCGGCTCGCAGGGGTGGCGCCCGGTTGGGGGGCTGGTCATGCATGCCGCGATGAAAGAGATCGGGCTCAGGCATATGTTCGTCTACGGTCCTGCGGATGATCCGAAAGAAATCGAGCGGATCGTCAGTTTTTGTAAAGCGGCACACCTGAAAAACTTTCTCAACATGTCTACAATCGGTGCTTTCGGCGGGCGGGGAATGGGACAGACCTGCGGTGTCGCCGATCCTTCGCAATGGATGAAACTGTTCGGAGTGGACATCGATTCGAGAGATACGACCGAGATCATCCGTACAGCGGAATCGATTACCGAAGACGAGCTGAAGGCACTCGAGCCGAGGATAAAAGAACTGTTCGGAAAGGTCCCGGGCCGCAATGTGGTAAATGATCGGTCCATGCGGCTCTACTTAGCACTCAAGCAGATTGTCGAGAAGGAGCAGTTCGATTTCTACACGATTCAGTCATTTCCGGGGTTAGCAGATGATTATGCTGCATCTTGTTTTGCCCAGAGCATGATGCTCGAAGATGGAGTCGGTACGGCGACGTTGAGTGATTTCAATACCGCCCTTTCTGTTTTGCTCATGACTAAGCTCAGCCGGGAGCGTGTTTATTACGGTGATCTGCAGCATATCGATAAATCGAACAACGAGATTAAAATTATCGGGGACGGTGCAATACCTCCCTCATTGGCCGGAAAATTAGGACCGGCAGGATTTGCCGAGCACGGTATTCCGACCGAAGGAGAGGCGGGCGGCCTTGCGGTAAAACTGATTTGTAAAGTCGGAGAGGGTGTGCTGGCCCGGTTCGGCCGGACCGACGGACAGATCGAACTGTTGATGATCCGCTGTTCGATTTTCGAGCCGCCCGCAGATACCCTCGAAGATCGCCTCAACGAATCCGGTATCCCGTTCTGGCCCCATGGGTTCGTTACCGCGCACTGCGATATCGACGAGCTTCTCGAGAACTGGAACAACGAATACGCCTGTCTCGGGTACGGCGAAGAGCTCTATCCGGCATTGGCCGAGTTCTGCGAGATGACCGGTGTGAGGCCGGTGTTGCTCTAATTCAGCCGGTAATGTCAGTCGAAATGGATGCAGTAACTGTTGCCCCTGTGTTGATCTCTTCGCCTGCGGGGAGGTCGATTCTTCCCATACTCTCCATGTTGAAAGAGTCGGTTGCCGAGGTGACCGGCTCTATTGCTATGGAGTTATGGTCCGGCGGGGTAAAAAGCCACGTGTAGTTGAACACTGAGGTGTCCTGCTCCATGGTGATTACCTTATTCCCCTGTCGCAACATTGTTTTCCCCGATTCAGGAGCAATGATCCCCACATCGAAATCGAGTCCCTCCAAACTCCGAAACGAGGTAAAATCGAACCGTGATCCCTTCGTGGCCGGTTTGTTGCCGGAAGGAAACAGATCATCTCCGACTTCTATATACCGGTCCCCGTCACAAAGCAGCTCGGCCCTATCGATCGTACCGTCGAATGTAAAATAAGGGTGCCAGCCGAATGACAAGGGGACGGTCTCTTTCCCTTCGTTTGCGACGTGAAAAAGAACGGAGAACCTGCCGTCCTGAAGGCGGTAGGTGAGAGTGAGTGAGACCGGGAAAGGGTACCCGGGAAACCGGTCCTTTTCGATTGAATAACAGAGTACCACCTCTGCCTGCGAGTTAGTCTCGCCTGCATCGAGCATTGAAAACTGTTTGTCGAAAACCAGTCCGTGCAGCGCGGACCTGTCTTCTTCGCAGTTTTGTTCGAGTTGATAGGATGCCCCGCCGTAGCGGTATGTACCATTTTTTATTCGATCGTTAAACGGGAACAGAATTCTTCCCCGAAATAAAGTGTTTTTCTCGAGGGTTTCCATAGGTTCCGGAGCAAGTATATCCGTTATTGTTCCATCAAATGCGAGGCCGATTCTATAAACGGTGGCGCCAAGCCCGGGAGCAATTTCTGCAAACTCTCCTGTTTCGGAATTAACTAGTTTGAAAAAGATAATTCCATCCTGCTGTTTCTGTTCGACTTTAAACATTGGTTACCTGCCTTTAATTTGTTTCGTCGTCTTGTAGCTCCAGCGGCGCGGCGGGAGTATTATCTGCTCATCGGGGCACCGGCTGTGGCTAAAATATATTCGCCGGTTATGTGGTCCGATTCCGGAGAGGCCAAAAAAAGGGCGATCCCGGCAATCTCCTCCGGGGTCCCGATCTTATTGAGTGGAGAGGCTGTTTCGAGTTCTTCCCGTTTCCAGTTGTTCTTCCGCATTGCTTCTTCTAAGAGAGGTGTTTCGACAGCACCGGGACAAATTGCATTACAGTTGATATTATGTTTCCCGAACTCGAGCGCTGCAACTCTAGTAAAGGCCAAGATTCCAGCTTTGGAGGTACTGTACGCGCACTCACCTTCTACCGGAATAAAGGCGGAGTCGGAAGAAATATTGATAATCTTTCCCCAGCCGGTTTTTTTGACGGCAGCATCGCTTTTTGCAATCATCTTTCTGCCGACCGCCTGGGTAACGAGAAACATCCCCTTTAAATTAGTGTCTATAATCCGGTCCCATAACTCCTCTCTCATTTCAGTTATCTGCTGATGGTCTAAGATTCCGGCGCTGTTGACGAGGATGTCGAATCTCTTGAACTCTGCATAGGCTGACTCGACGGCACGTTCCACCTCTTCCTTTCGGGTGATGTCCGCCTGCAAGGAAAAAATCCTGTTACCCGTCTCTTCCCTGATTTCCTCAGCGGCGGTTTCTACATCAGCCTTATCGAGATCGAGCATCACTACCGTGGAACCTTCCTGGGAGAAACGCCGGGAGACGGCCTTCCCGATTCCGGAAGCGGCACCGGTGATAAATGAAACGGTATTTTCAGTCATTGTCTCTATTTTATCCTTTGTGGTGGTAATTCTACAAGCATTTCCATCAATTTTGCGATACAATTATACTATAATAAGACTCATTCTCGAACCAGGAGTGATCTAATGGCAAAGAGTAAAAGTACATCGAAACCTGCAGGGTCAAAAAAGACTTCCGGCACTGGTAAACAAAAGGCAAACCCTAGCCGACGGGACGAACTGTTGAAAGAACTCCGCTCCCTTATCAAAGATGTGGACGAGGAAGGGCTGCAGTTTCTCATCAAACAGGCCAATGTAATTCTCTACAATATGAAGGTGGATGAACTCAACAAGCAGGCAGAAGCGGTCCAAAAAAGCAGAGGCAGCGGAAAAGGTGCAAAAAGTACCGGGAAAAAAGCCGGTGGAGCAGCCGATGAAATTCCTGTAGAGATCCTCACCGGCCATTTCGGACGGGGATACACCCTGGTAATCGGCAACCAGCGGAAATCGATGGACCAGGCGGAGATTTATGCCATGGTTAAAATCGTCCACAAAGCAAAGCCGCAGGCGGCGGGGAAGGAACAGCTCTATAACTGGCTCGACCGTTTCCGGGATGATGTCATAATCGACTGTGGCTTGAAGCCGAAAGGGAGCAGGATCGACGCGCTCTATACGAAATTGAAAGAGCAGAAAAAAGCAAATCCATGATGAGCGATACCAGTGAAAACGTCCCCTGGTTTATTTTTCAGGAGCGAAAACTTTTCGCCAGGGTAGAGGGAGATACTGTAGAAATTCCTGCCTTTCCTTCCGGTTCCGGTCCGGGCAGTGATCTTGGCTTCGGAGTCACGTTTGTAAACCCGATATCAAGCAGTAATGGAAAAACAATTATCGGCGCAATTGCCGGCACCGAATCCACTGCCACGGAACGATCAGATAAAGACCGCAACCCCGACCTCGACAGTTCTCTATTTCAATTCCACGAAGTCCGCTCCATTCTCGCACTCATGGACCGCGAACAGCTTGGCGATTATGCCCGTACACGGCAGCTTACCGAGTGGAATTATACCATGAAGCTGTGTCCCTCCTGCGGCGGTCCGCTCGATGATCTCGATGACGAACATGCGAAAACCTGCACCTCCTGCGATCTCCATTTCTATCCGCCTGTCTCTCCCGCCGTTATTACGGCAATCATCAAGGATGGGAAAATTCTTCTCGCCCACAACAGGCGGTTCCCGGAAGGGCTTTTCAGTCTGGTAGCGGGGTTCGTGGAACCGGGAGAAGATCTCGAAGGGTGTGTAAAGCGGGAATTATTCGAGGAAGTAGGAGTTCAGGTAACAAACATTCGCTATTTCGGCAGCCAGCCCTGGCCGTTCCCCCACAGTCTCATGATCGGTTTTACTGCGGAATATGAGAGTGGTGAGATACGGGTCGACGGCCGGGAGATAGACGATGCCCGCTGGTTTGCCACCGATCCCATACCCAACATCCCCAAGAAAGGGAGCATTTCGCGTGAGATTATCGATTGGTATTTGGCTAAGTATCGTTAAGCTGCGTAATGAATAATTTCTACTTCGACCCCTTTCTTTGTTTCATTAGTAACAGTTGTCAATAGTTTTCTTGATATTTCTTCTGAAACAAAAGACTCGTTACAATTGTCACATACTGATGCCGGTACTTCCTTAATAATTATCGTACTTTTCCCGGTTTCAAAGAAAACTGTTGTAAAACCTTCTTCCATTTCTCCATGTCTGCAAATTGGACAGGTCATTTCTTTCTCCTTTTATAATCTTTCTGCCATTTTCTTTGGTCAGGCTTATATATTGTTATGATATATACCTTTTCTTCTATCTCATCGACTGCATATACTAAGTGTAGGGGCTCTCGTTGTTTTGTGTATCCTAAAACTAAACAGCTTGGGAAAGGAGTATCTTCCGGATAAGTTTCAACTAATTCCATATCAAGAAAAACCTCATCGAGTTCTTCAAAAGATATGTTCTGTTCTACCATTCTCTCGAGAGAATGAACACGATACTCTCGTTTGAAATTCCAAAAGCATTCCAGCCATTTCATTGTATTATAGGAATGGTATATTTTTTTTTATTTTTTGTCATCT
>CAZQKT010000044.1:0-24866 GCA_964594055.1 uncultured Spirochaetales bacterium | reverse complement strand
CGATATCGTTTCACGTGACTGGAGTTCAGACGTGTGCTCTTCCGATCTGCGAGGCGATACTCTTTATGCTCCATAGTAAAAATCACCATAATTCGACCAAAAGGAAAAGTCAAGCTCGAAAATCGGGCGGGAAACGTACTGTTCCTTACATTGCAATATCAGGTCAAATATGCTAGTATTGCCCGAAAAAAATGACAAACCCCCTGATCAAATAGAGGAGAATACCCCGGTGTCTATGAGTGTTGAGCAAGAAGCAAAGGAAATTATTCATGATATTGGGAATGAACCCGAGAAAACCATACCACTTCTTCAAGAGATCCAACGCAGAAGAGGGTTTTTACCGGAAGAGCTCTTAGAAGCGGTGGCAACCGAGACCGGCATGCCGATATCCGACATCTACGGAGTTGCAACATTTTACTCTCAGTTTCGGTTTACACCTTCGGGCAAGCACTTGATAAAAGTGTGTAAAGGTACGGCTTGTCATGTTTCAGGAGCAGACATTCTCCATTCCGTTATTACTGAGGAGCTGGGCATTGATGACGGAGGTACTACCGAAAACGGTTTGTTCTCCTTAGAGTCGGTGGCCTGTTTGGGATGCTGTTCTCTCGCCCCTGTCGTTATGATCGACGACACTGTATACGGAAAGCTCACCGCAGCAAAAATAAGAAAAATCTTGAAGGGCTACGGCAATGACAAAAACTAAAATTATGGTAGGGCTCGGTTCATGCGGGATTGCAGCCGGGGCAAAAGCTGTGTACGACCATTTGAAACAAACCACCCCCGGGGATGATGTCGATGTTACGGTCACCTCCTGTGTGGGGATGTGCTACGCTGAGCCGATCGTGGAGGTGTTTCAGGGAGAGAAATGGGTCCGCTACGGTAATGTGGACAAAGAGTTTGCCGACCGTATCCTCGAAGGGATGCGCTCGGGGGCCCTTCCCGAAGAGCAGCGCACCGACCGCCCGGAGGACAAAACATACAGCGATCCTCAGGTAAAAATCGCTCTCAAGAATTGCGGTGTGATAGACCCCGAAAGCATTGAGGAGTATCTTGACACAGGAGGCTATAAGGTGGTCGAGCAGGTGGTCACCTCTATGAAGCCGGAAGAGGTGATCGCTACGGTAATAGATGCGGGGCTGCGCGGCCGCGGGGGGGCCGGGTTTCTCACCGGGAAAAAGTGGGAGTTCTTGGCAAACGCCCAAGATGAGCACAAGTACCTTATCTGCAATGCTGATGAGGGCGACCCCGGGGCTTTCATGGACCGGTCCATGCTCGAAGGCGATCCGCACGGTGTTATCGAAGGAATGATCATAGCTGCATATGCCACCGGGGCGGAACACGGCTATGTCTACTGTAGAGCGGAATACCCATTAGCGGTCCGTAGAGTAAAAAAAGCCATCGAAGAAGCGGAAGCCCGGAGTTTTCTCGGTGGATCGATACTCGGGACCGGTTTTTCTTTCCATCTGCAAATAAAAGAGGGGGCCGGTGCATTCGTCTGCGGTGAGGAAACCGCCCTTATGGCCTCGATCGAAGGAAAGCGGGGCATGCCCCGTCTTCGACCCCCTTTCCCGGCTCAGTCGGGTATAAAGGGACATCCCACCAATATCAATAATGTAGAAACGTACGCCAATGTGCCGTGGATCCTCAAAAACGGGGCCGAAGCGTATAAACAGTACTCGTTCGGCAACAGCCGGGGGACAAAAGTATTTGCATTGGCCGGGAAAATAAAACAGGGCGGTCTGATCGAAGTGCCCATGGGAATTACCATCAGAGAGATCGTAGAAAAAATCGGGGGCGGCAGTTCGAGCGGGCGTCCCATTAAGGCGGTACAGATGGGAGGCCCTGCCGGAGGGTGTATCCCGGAGCGGCTCTTCGATACACCGATCGACTACGATTCGATAAACTCCACCGGGGCAATTATGGGTTCCGGCGGACTGATCGTCATGGATGAGAAAACCTGTATGGTCGATGTGGCCCGTTATTTTCTCGCTTTTACCCAGAAGGAATCATGCGGAAAGTGTACGTTTTGCAGAATAGGAACCAAGAGGATGCTCGAAGTACTCGAACGGATAACCGGGGGAGAGGGACGGGAGGAGGACCTCGATCTCTTAGAAGAGCTGGGGGGCCACATTTGCAAGACCTCTCTGTGCGGGTTGGGACAGCTTGCACCGAATCCGGTATTGACCACCCTCCGCTACTTCAGGGAAGAGTATGAGGCCCACATCAAAGAAAAGCGGTGTCCCGCGGGGGTGTGTAAGTCCCTTATCACTATTGTCATTAATGAGGAGAAGTGTACCGGGTGTACGGCTTGCGCCAAAGTGTGTCCGGTACATGCAATCAGCGGTGTCCGCAAGGAGGTGCATTCAATCGATCCTGATATATGTACCAGGTGCGGAATCTGTGTCGAGACGTGTAGATTTGATGCCATAGAGGTTGTGTAGCATGGAGCAGGTAACTGTCACTATTAATGGAAACTCAATTACAGTTGATAACGGGGCAACAATTCTCGAAGCAGCGAGAAAGGCGGGACACGATATCCCCACGTTCTGCCATTCGGAAAACCTGAAGCCGTTTACCAGCTGCTTTATGTGCGCGGTAAAGGTAGAAGGCGGAAAAGGCAACCTGGTACCGTCCTGCGCCACCAAGGTACGGGACGGGATGTCGGTTGTAGTCGAATCCGAAGAGATCGATGCTGCGAGAAAGATGTGTCTCAATCTGATCCTCTCCGACCACTGCGGGGATTGTGTCCCCCCGTGTGAAGACGCCTGCCCCTCTTCGATCGATATCAGAGGGTTTCTCGACCTGGTCGCCGAGGGAAAGGAAGTGGAAGCAGCTTCCCTGATTCGGGAGAAAGCACCGCTTCCGGGAGTGTTGGGTCGGGTCTGCCCCCGTCCCTGTGAAGATGCGTGCCGTAGAAACCGGGTGGACGACGCTATCTCTATCTGTTTTATGAAGCGCTACATTGCAGATTCGGAGCTTGAGGCGGAAGGCACGCCGGTGTATCCTAACCCCGCCCCTGATACGGGGAAAAAGGTGGCCGTAATCGGCGCCGGACCGGCCGGGATGAGTGCAGCCTACTTTTTGAGGCTCAAGGGTCATGCTGTAACAGTCTTTGAGGCACAGGAGAAATCGGGCGGCATGCTTCGGTGGGGGATTCCCTATTATCGGCTCCCCGATGCGGTCCTCAAACAGGAGTTCGATCCTATCGAGAAGCTCGGGGTAACGGTGAAATACGGGACCGAGATAGGAAAGGATAGTGCGGCAAAAGAGCTGGAACGTGATTTCGATTGTCTTATGATCGCAATCGGCGCCCAGGGGGCCTCATCGATGCGGGTTGAAGGAGAAGAGCTTGCGGGAGTATATTCCGGCATTGATTATTTAGCTAAACTCGCTCGAGATGAATCCCCGGGCCTTGGAGACCGGGTCGTGGTTGTAGGCGGGGGGAACACGGCGATCGACGTCTCCCGCTCCGCAGTCAGGAAAGGCGCTGATGTCTCTATTATCTACCGGCGGTCACGCAAACAGATGCCTGCAAACGATTTTGAAATAGAAGAAGCTCTCCATGAAGGAGTGGACATTCAGTATCTCGTTGCACCCACAAAGGTAGAACGGGACGGCGAAGAACTGCTGGTCCACTGTATCCGGATGGAACTGGGTGCTCCGGATGAAAGCGGGAGAAGAAGACCGGTGCCGGTGGAAGGAACGGACTTTACCATACGGGCGACATCGGTTATCAGTGCAATCGGTCAGCGGGTACTCTCCGGCTGCATCGACGATCTCGGCGTTGATAAGACCCGATGGGGAACGATTGTTGCAGACGAGAATACGTTGATGACCTCCCGTCCCGGCATATTCAGTTTCGGCGACTGTCAAACCGGTGCGGACATTGCGGTACGCGCGGTCGGCAATGCCCGGCGGGCGGCCGTTGCAGCCGATCAGTACCTTCGCGGAGAGGAAGTTATCGGAGAACCTGTTCTGTTCAACTCTTCCATGGGCCGGCTGGATCAGGTGGATGAGGCTGTTTTCGAAGGATATGAACAGAAAGAACGGGTTTCCATGCCGGTTATTCCGGATGAGGAGCGGACCACCACATTTAACGAAATAGAGACAGGGTTCGGGCCGGAACCGGCGCGGGAAGAGGCGAAACGGTGTCTTAAGTGCGGCTGTGATGCTGCAGATGACTGCCGCCTACGGGACTATGCGACACGGTACGGTGCGGACCAGAGTCTCTTTACAGGAGAACGGAGATCGTACCGGTTGGACGACTCACATGAAAAAATCAAGATGGAAATTCATAAGTGCATCAGCTGCGGTTCCTGTGTCAGGGCCTGTGCCGAGGTAAAAGGACTCGATGTATTCAGCTTTGTTGGAAGAGGGTTTACTACCCGGATGGAGGCACCGTTCGGGCGCTCTCTGGTCAACACTGCGTGTGACGGCTGCGGAGAGTGTGTAAAAGTGTGTCCGACCGCCGCACTTATGGAGAAAAATTCCAAAACGGAAACAGCATAACGAATTCTAGTAAACAATTTATTTTCGGAGGAAATAGGATGAATCTAAAACAGATCGAAGCTGCGGCTCTCACCATACGGGCGCTCTCTATGGACGGCGTTCAAAAAGCAAACTCAGGGCACCCCGGACTTCCCATGGGGTGCGCGGAACTCGGGGCGGTACTCTATGGAGAACTGCTGAACCATTTTCCGGATGATCCCGACTGGATCAACAGGGACCGGTTCGTCCTCTCTGCGGGACACGGGTCCATGTTTCTCTATTCCCTGCTCTATCTTACCGGCTACGGAATGAAGAAAGAAGACCTCATGAACTTTCGTCAGCTTGGCTCAGCCACTCCGGGCCACCCCGAGTACGGATGTGCGAGGGGGGTCGAAACAACGACCGGCCCACTCGGCGCGGGATTCAGCAATGCAGTCGGTATGGCCATAGCTGAACAGATGCTGGCAGCACGGTTTAACACTCCTGACCATAAGATATTCGATCATTACACCTATGTGCTCTCCGGGGACGGGTGCATGATGGAAGGTATTACCTCGGAAGCAGCTTCCCTTGCCGGCCATCAGGGGCTTGGAAAGTTGATCGTCTTCTACGATTCGAACAGCATTACCATCGAAGGACCGACGGACCTTGCCTTTAGCGAAGATGTGTTAGCACGATACAAAGCGTACGGGTGGCAGACCCTCTCCGGCGATGCGTACAACCCGGAAGAGCTCGTACGCCTGGTCAAGGAAGCACAGCAGGAGAAGGGCAGACCGACTATTCTTCGATTGACCTCGGTAATCGGAAAAGGCAGTTTCAGTATGGAAGGTTCTCATGAGGTCCACGGCGCTCCGTTAGGAGAAGAAGAGCTTATAAAAACGAGAGAAAAATTGGGAATTCCCAAAGATGAATGGTTTTATGTAGCGCCGGAAGCAGAGCAGTATTTCAAAGAACAGCGTTCGGTATGGAAAAAGCGTTACGATGCGTGGCAGCAGCAGTTCGCTGCATGGGCAAAAGCAAATCCCACCTTGAAGTCCGAACTGGACCTGTTCCTCTCGCAAAATCCGGATTGTTTTCAAAACCTTCCCCTTCCCGATTTCAAAGAGGGGGACAAAATCGCGACCCGCGCTGCGAGCGGGAAAGTAATAAACAGCATCGCTCGGGCAGTCCCGCAACTTGTCGGCGGTTCTGCAGACCTTGCACCCTCGAACAAGACGCTGATGGATGATATCGGACACTTTTTCAAGGATGACCGAAGCGGAAGAAACCTCCACTTCGGAGTACGCGAACATGCCATGGGCGGGATCTCCAACGGTATTGCCCTCCATGGCGGGTTGCGGCCCTACTGCGGTACGTTCCTGGTGTTTGCAGATTACATGCGTCCCGCTCTCCGTTTGGCGGCGATGATGGGACAGCCGGTTGTTTTTGTATTTACCCACGATTCGATTTTCGTCGGGGAGGACGGGCCGACCCATCAGCCGATCGAACAGCTCGCCTCACTTCGGATCATTCCCAACATGGTTGTCCTCCGGCCCGGAGACGCTCAGGAAACGGCCCTCGCCTGGAAAATGGCATTGGAAAGGGTTGACGGTCCAACCGCACTTTCCCTCACCCGGCAAAAACTGGAAGTATACCCGAAGTCGGACAAGAACTGGCAGGAGACCATCAAGAAAGGTGCTTATATTGTTCAAGATTGTGATGGAACTCCCGATGTAGTGGTAGTTGCTACCGGCTCGGAAGTCGGTCTTGCCTTGCAAGCAGCCCGGCAGGTCTCCGGAAGGAAGATCAGGGTCGTCTCTATGATTTCTAAGGAGCTTTTTCTGCGACAGAAAGACGGTTTTAAGAAATCGATCATTCCGGAGGGGACCAAAACGGTAGTTGCAGAAGCAGGGGTTTCTTCCGGATGGCAGGATATCGCTTCTTCCGCCGACGCTGTACTTTCGATCGACCGGTTCGGAGAATCCGGTCCGGGAGGGAAGGTCGCCGAACACCTTGGATTGACGGCAGATGCATTGGCTGCGAAGATAAAGAGTTGAGTACAGGGCCAAAAGGAGAAGCGTTATGGCAGGTAAGACGTTATTAGGGTTGGATATCGGAAGCTCTTCTATTAAAGCCTCGCTTATGGAGAGCGAGACGGGAGCGTTGATCGCTTCAGCTACATCTCCCGATACGGAACTTGCAATGGATGCTCCTCAGGCCGGTTGGGCTGAGCAGCACCCCTCTCTCTGGTGGGAACACATAAAAAAAGCGATAGCGATGATCAGCTCTTCTGCAGCTGATGCTGTAAAGCGACTCGGGGCAATCGGCATCAGTTATCAGATGCACGGGTTGGTAATTGTCGATAAATCAGGAGAGGTGCTCAGGCCTTCGATTATCTGGTGCGACAGCCGTGCGGTACCGTATGGTGAAAAAGCGTTTAAGGAATTAGGGGAAAAAACATGCCTTTCCCGACTGCTCAACTCACCCGGTAACTTTACAGCCTCTAAGCTTGCCTGGGTAAAAGATAATGAACCTGATGTGTTCGGAAAGGTATCCAAAATGATGCTTCCCGGTGATTACATTGCGTATCTGCTTACCGGGGAACTGACGACAACACCTTCCGGCTTATCGGAGGGGATTATGTGGGACGCTCAAAACGAAGCCCCGGCAGATTTTCTCTTTGATTATTTTGGATTCGAGAAAGAGTTTATTCCAACGGTGGTACCCACATTTTCGAACCAGGGTGAGGTCACCTCGAGCGCTGCAGAAGAGTTGGGAATACCGGGAGGGGTCCCAGTCGCGTACCGGGCGGGAGACCAGCCCAACAACGCTTTCTCCCTGTTTGTGCTTCACCCGGGGGAGCTTGCTGCTACCGCGGGGACTTCGGGTGTCGTGTACGGGATCGTTGACAAACCGACATATGATGAGAAATCGCGGGTAAACACCTTTGTTCATGTCAATCATAGGAAAGAAGATAACCGATACGGAGTGCTGCTCTGCTTAAACGGGACCGGAATACTCAACCGGTGGCTCAAACAGATGATGATCGACCCGAATAGCGGTAAGCCGCTTTCGTATGAAGAGATGAACCGGCTTGCCGCCGGGGTCCCGGTAGGTTCTGAGGGAATAACCGTTCTGCCGTTTGGAAACGGTGCGGAGCGGATACTCGAGAACGCCAATCCGGGGGCATCGGTGCATGGTCTCAACTTCAATATTCACACCCAAGAACACCTCGTACGGGCAGGACAGGAAGGTATTGTCTTTGCCTTGAATTACGGATTGGAAATTATGCGGAATATGGGGCTGTCCATCGAAACGGTGAAGGCGGGTTTTGCCAATATGTTTTTAAGTCCTCTTTTCCAAACCTGTTTCGCAACTGTGACGAACACGTCCGTACATCTCTACAATACGGACGGGTCCCTCGGTGCTGCCCGCGGTGCAGGAGTCGGCTCGGGTATTTATGCCGGTGCAGAGGAGGCATTCGGCGGGCTCGAGAGCCAAAAAATAGTCGAGCCGGATTCTTCGATTGCAGCCCGGTATGAAGATGCCTACGGTGTTTGGCGGAAGACGCTCGAGCAGACCGGGACCATGTAACAAGGGCCGTTTAACAGGGGCCGTTTAATACCTGATAACGATCGTTTCCTCTTCCGCCTGATGGGTCAGTTTTACAGAAAAATTTTCCGTTGCCTCGTTGTAGGTCCAGCCTAACGGGTACCGTTCGAATGCGGGGTCGCTCCTCCAGGGAATACCCCGCATCTGAAGCTGTGTAAACGGCTCGATACCCTGGAGAATCATATGATGTGTCTCTTCCACCGGAAAGGTACATGAAAGTGTGAGTTCGTTCTGCCCGGCATTGATTGTTGTGAAATCCGCAATCGTCCAGATCCAGCTTCCCGGGCCGAACTCCTCGTAGAGGGAGCGTTCATGCGGATAAAACCGGTTTTCTGCGAGGAGCGGATAAATATCTTCAGGAAGAACGGTTTGACCGAATGCGTGTATGATACCGTTTTCATCTGCGAGCTCCAGCGAAGAGCGGAGCAGTTCCTGTCCAATAAACGTAGTAAGAGGCTCTTCGTCATTGCTTCCTTTTATAATGAAGTGCTTTCCCGTCTCGATAGAGAGGAAAACATCAAAGGTACCCGCGCTTTTGCGAAGAAACAATCCCTCATCTTGTCTCTGAAAATAGGTAAGTAATTCTTCCCGGGCCGCCGAGGCGAGCGGTTCGAGAATTTGGTTTGCTTCAGCGATCCCCTCTACCTGCTGATTATACATCTTGATAAGGCCCAAACATTCCTCCGGGGCCAGTTCGGTTGGGTCGAGCGATTCGGTAAAACGAAGCACCTCCTGGACCACCGAAAAAGGACCGTGGCCGATAATAAACCGGAGTAAATTATCCCTGGTAATGAGTGCGGGCTCATCATCTCGCAGCAGTTCTTCAATGGTCTGAATCTCGCTGGAGTCGTGCTGCTGCATGGTGGAAATGTAACGGGACAGATTGCCAAGAAAGGGGGCGGTGAGGAAGGTCAGCTGCTGCTGATTTTTGTTTATCGAACCCTGTATTAATGAGAGCACTGCATCATACTCATCCCGAGACAGCGCTTCCGATAGAAAAGCAGCTGCAGTCTTTTCCCGGAAATTGACGGTACCTTCCCCGTCGGACCATCCCCCCTCGGCTGCGTTGTATCTCCTGTTCCACCCGGAATAAGCGCTGTCCACAAAGGTCCTAAGTGCTGCCCGGTATTGTTCCGCGGTTGTCTCAAACGAATTTCCCCGTGCGAACCAGTACGCATACGGATTAACTTCACTGTTTTGGGGCTCCTCGATGATAACTTGAGAAAAACGGTCATTTTGTTTATCAATAATGAGCTGAGATCGTTCAGTATCGATCCGGGATGTGGGTGAGACGGTAAGAAATAATTTTTCATTCTCTCCGGTTTCAATGATTAAGAGGGGGAGGTCGGAGGGATGTTCTATACTGTTTCCCTCTGCTACGAAAAAAGGAATTCGAACGGCCCGGATATTGCCTGCACCATTCTCTTGTTCCGGTGTAATGGTTGTTCGTTTCTCTGTGCCCCCTGTACGGGAGAAGTGGAGGGTAATCCTCCCTTGAAAGGAAATTGAAAAACTGTCCTCGCCAAGGTTATATTCGTTAAGGGAGAGGGATTGGATTGTACCGTTATCGGTAACAGCTTCTATTCCCCGCTCTTCAGTAAATGTAAACTGAATACCTCTGCAGGTAATGACGGCGGAGGATATACTTCCTTTTCCCCTTCCGGTTGAAGATGCGGTACATGAAAAGGTGAGCCCCCCGTATTCTTCGGTAACTGTTTGATCGCCGGCAAAATGGAGATAGAGAAGCATTCCAATGACACACACGTAGAGCACGGGTATGAGAAAGTATTTTTTTTCTATCTGGATTTTCATTTCCGCAGATTGTATCAATGGAGTAGTAAAAATGCAACCTTGTCCATTTTTTTCTCTATTATTATACTATCATGAATAATTTCGAATAATTCCAAAAAAGGGAGACCTATGAGACGCTATATATATCTCGTTCTTACTGTATCTTTCCTCATCGGATGTGCAACGACGGAAAAACAGCAACCATCGGATGAGGTGGAGAAACCGAAGAAACGGGTTGAAGCCGAAGA
This sequence comes from uncultured Spirochaetales bacterium, assembly GCA_964594055.1. Classification (GTDB taxonomy): domain Bacteria; phylum Spirochaetota; class Spirochaetia; order SPDA01; family CAZJBZ01; genus CAZKZZ01. The sequence continues at coordinate 14,748 of CAZQKT010000044.1, read as the reverse complement.
GAGTGAACAGGAAAAAGAAGCGAAACTCATAACAAAAATAGAAGAAGAGATAGCTTTGGGAAACACGAAAAAAGCGCTGCGTCTTTTTGAAGAGAACAAAACAAACAAACCTGTTCTTTCAGAGGACAAATTCCTTTATGCTTTGCTTCTGCTCTCCGACGGACAGCTGGGTACTGCAGAGGAACAGCTCACTAGTGTACTGCGGGATGATCCCGGGCATGCAGAAGCGCTGTTCAATTTGGCCCTCATTGACGGAGTGCGTGGCAATACAAAAGAACAGAAAAAAAAGCTCGAAGAGATCCTTGAAAACGACCCGGACAGTGTTGAAGCCGGAGCGGCCATGGCAGAGGTGTTGCTCTCGGAAAGAAAATACAAGCGTGCCGGAGAATTGTTCTCTGAAATACTAAAAGAAGAACCTGAAAATCCCACAGCTTTAAGCGGCTATGCAAAAGTCCTGCTGAGACAAGATAAACCGGAAAAAGCACTCGAACTGTTAAACAGGGCCGTAGATCTCGATCCTGAAAACATGTTTGCCTATATAGACAGAAGCAAAGCAAAGCTCGCTCTAGATGATCTCCGCGGTGCGGAGCAAGATCTTACAAGAGCAATTGAGTTGGACCCTGATTACTACTGGAATTATGTAGACAGGGGGAGGATCCGTTTCCATAGTGGTGAAAACAAAGCTGCTGTGGAAGATTTTAGCAAAGCCATCGAGATGGACCCCGACATTTTTTATTCCTATATATACCGTGCCGGTTTACTCGATGATTTAGGGAACGATAAACAGGCCCTTGCCGATTATGAAGAGGTTGTAAAACGGAAACATGATTATTTCTTTGCCTTCGAACCCATGGGAAAATTGTACTATATGGAGAGAGAGTGGAAGAAGGCCCGGCAGTATTTTCATAAAGCGTACGAGTTTCAAAAAGACCAGTACCGGTATCTGCTTTTAGCGGCACTCAGTCTCAAGAAAACAGGAGACGAAAAGGCCGTGCGTGAGTATATTGAAGAGGTCATCGGAAACATCCCCCGTGATAGTCTGTACTATCATGTCGCAAGGACGTTTTCTGAAAAAGGATATGACCGAAGGGCACTCCATCTTGTCGAGAAGAGCACTGATAAACATCTGAAAGCACAGATGCTGTTTTTTCTCGCCTCGTATTATTTGGAAGAAGAGCAGATCACGCTTGCTCAGACCTATTTGTTTGAAGCACGTGACGGATTGTATTCGACCGATGTGGAAAGAGAACTTGTGGAATGGGAATTAGACAAAATGACAGGAGATAATAACGAATGAGCGATGTCAATACGAGCGAGAATATCGAACGGATTTCACTTAAAGATAAAGAAATAATTCTCGTAGGAACGGCCCATGTGTCAAAAGAAAGTGTCGAAGAGGTCCGAAGAATCATAGAGGAAGAGCAGCCGGACCGGGTATGCGTAGAAATCGATAAGACCAGATATACCGCTATCACGGAAGGACAGAACTGGAAGAGTCTCAATATTTACCAGGTCCTCCGGGAGCGGAAAGGGTTTCTCATGCTTGCAAATTTAGTGCTTTCCGCTTTTCAAAAACGGATCGGAGCAGATATGGGGGTCAAACCTGGTGAAGAGATGAAGCAGGCCATCGAGATTGCTGATAAACTCAATATCCCTTTTTCCTTCTGCGATCGTGAAGTGCAGATAACTCTCCGTAGAGCATGGGCGAGTTCTAACTTTTGGAACAAAAACAAGATGCTTGCCGCCCTTTTCGGTTCAATTTTTTCCAAAGAAAAAATAACTGAAGAAGAACTCGAGAACCTTAAAAAGAAGAGTGCACTACAGGATATGATGGAAGAACTAGCCAAGTATCTCCCCTCGGTCAAGGAAGTACTTATCGATGAACGGGACCAATACCTGGCCACAAAAATATTTACGAGTGCCGGAGAAAAAGTGGTGGCGGTCGTGGGGGCCGGGCATATGGCGGGGATTAGAGAATGGCTCGAACGGCTCGAGAAAAAAATGGTGTCCGAAGATCTCGCTGCTATCGAGACAGTTCCTGCTCCTGCAAAGATAACGAAAGTGCTTCCCTATCTCATACCTGCTGCAGTGGCCGCGTTGATCGTAGTGGGTTTTTTTAGGTCGGGATGGGAGGAGGCGCTCTCTATGCTTTGGGTATGGATTTTGGTAAACGGATCACTGTCTGCGATTGGTGCGTTGATTGCACTCGCTCATCCGCTTACTATCGTCATATCATTTGCCGCCGCGCCGATTACGTCGATGAACCCAACCATCGGGGTCGGTATCGTGACCGGCCTTATCGAGGCGGTTGTGCGCAAACCGCGGGTAGAAGATTTTGAAAAGCTTCATGAAGATATCCAATCGTTTAAAGGGTTTTACCGAAACCGGTTTACCCACATTTTGATCGTTTTTCTCTTTTCTACGATCGGCAGTGCGGTGGGCACGTTTATCGGCATTCCGTATCTCTCAGCTTTGCTGGTTTAGTTTCCATTCCAGTTCCAATTGCAAAGAGGAGTGGATAAAATCCTGCAATGTATAACGGACCGTCTCGGACATATTTCGGTCGAACATCACCACGAACAGCCGTTTCTTTTCATCCAGTTTCCGCTGTTGAAATACCTCGCCTTTTAAATTGAAAGTTTTCTCCCCCAGTTTGAGTTTCAAATCGGAAATATGTTCATTGACTGCCGGGGCCGTGTCTTTGTCGAATGCACAGGACATGCCCACTGAACTAATATCATGCACTATTCCGGAGAATGATCTGCCGTCTATCGTAAACTGAAATGAAGCATTGGCCTGCCCAACGGAGCCGAAACGGACATACCGACGCTGGCCGCGAGCATGCTGATTTTCGAGTATATTCTGCAGATGATCAGAAACAATACTCTCGTCTTGGCCCTGATCGATAAAGAATACTTTCTGTTTCCCGATTTCTTCACTTTCTTCACTTCTGTCGTGGACCCATGTATCGGGAAAAGGCTCTTTTAGGATCGAAAACAGTTCTTTCACCGTGAAAAAGATAATAGATGATTCTCCTTCGATAAGGGGAAGAAGAGAATCTGCAATAAAGTCGCCCCACTTTTTGAGGGTAAGGCCGAAACGGGGATCAATGATTAAAATACACTGATTACACTGCTTTAGATAAGAGGCAAACCGGTACGCGTTTTCAATGATATACACTTCGAATTCATTGCGCACCATATCGGTAACGAGGCCGCGGTGCTGATCGGTTTCCGGATAGAGAAAAAATATAGGTTTACCAGTATCCATAGTATAAAGTATAGTGTATAAACTGTTGCTCGTCCATCTTATGAAAAGAGCTTGCCGATTGCCTCTTTTACTCTTTTTACCTCGTGCCAGGTTTGCCGCTCCGGGCCGTCCTGTTGAGTTGTCTCTGTCGGCCCCACGAAATTCCCGTACCCGATATCTGCGGCCGCTTTTACCCTCCGCCTCAAATGCGGGATGGGTCGGATCTCCCCGGCAAGGCTTACTTCTCCGGCCATGGCGGTTTTTACCGGTATAGCAATATCGCTGCGGGCGGAATAGAGGGCCATCGCCAAAGGGAGATCTATTCCTACCTCTGTAAGCCGTATGCCCCCGGCAACGTTTACGTAGATGTCCTGGTCTGAAAAACGGAGCCCCACGTGTTTTTCCATCACCGCGGCAATACGGGAGACCCGGGCGTTATCGATCCGGTCCGAGAATACTCGGGAAATGCTGCTTTTAGCCGGAACGGTAAGCGCCTGCAGTTCGACAAAGAGAACGCGGGAGCCTTCATACACCGCTGCTACGGAAAGGCCTGCCGGGACAGCATCTTCCCGGTGGATCATGAAAAGAGAAGAAGGATCGTGTACTTCGATCAGCCCTTTATTCTGCATAGTAAAAAGGCCGATTTCCTCGATCGCTCCGAACCGGTTTTTGGTGGGCCTGAGAAAGCGGATATCGCTGTCGCTGCGGTCGAAGTAGATGACCGTATCTACCATATGCTCCATGACTTTCGGCCCCGCGATGAAACCTTCTTTGGTTACATGGGCCACGAAGAATACGGCACTCATCCGCTCTCTTACCCAGGAAATTATCTCCTGAGAGCAGTATTTAATCTGATTGACGGTGCCGGGGACTGCACCCAACTCCGGTGAATGGAGTGTTTGAACGGAATCAACGATGATAACGGCAGGTTTTACCGACTCGATTACCCGGAGCACTGAATCGAGCTCTGTTTCACTGAGCACTTCCAGGCGTTTATTGTTGATACCGATCCGTTCCGCCCGCTGTTTGAGCTGTTCCGGAGATTCTTCACCCGAAATATAAAGAATTCGCCCCGCGGTACGGACGCTGCCTGCGATCTGGAGCATGAGGGTTGATTTTCCGATCCCCGGTTCTCCCCCGATGAGAATGGACCCTCCTTTCATTATCCCGCCGCCCAATACCCGGTTGATCTCCCGGATGCCGGCATCGAACCGCTTGGGATCTTTGGATCCGATTGTCTGAATCGGTATGGAGTGGGCAGGTTTTTTTGATTTCGGGGCTGTTCCGGCACTGGGGGTGGATTCAGTAAAACTGTTCCATTCACCGCAATCAGGGCAGCGGCCGAGCCACTTCGGCTCGCTGTGCCCGCAGCTGCTGCATACATATACCGTCTTTGTTTTTGCCATACTCGAATATCCTCTTCTATATAATTAAAAACTTCAAGTTCGCTCCTGCTGCTTCACAGTAAAAAAGATGCACACACAGTGCAACCGGAATAGAAATATCTACTGCATCGAATGGCCGCAAAAACGGTAACCGTTCCCGATACATCGTTTATGTAAGAAGCAGTATCAATGATAACGTTGAATCCGGGAGAACATGTATTCCCGCGTTAAACTCCGGGGTGAGAATCCCCGTTGCTGGATCAAAAGTATTTCTTATTTTTTAAAATGTTCTTGCACAAGCTGTTCCAAACCGGCATCATTGATTATACGTATGGAAGAGTTTGTAAACGGCAGCGAGACCGAGGGGTTTCTCAAGAGTTTGGGGTTCCCGAAACTGAGGGTCCACCACGCCTTTAATCACTTCGATTTTAAACGTCCGGCCCGAAGAATCCTGGTTATCGGTCCTATGGGATCGGGCAAGACCGAATACTCTTCCCGGGTATGGCGGGACGGCTCCGTTGCACGGAAGAAAAGCGGTGCTGCCGGTGAGCAGACCACCACCGCAGGAGCGGACAGGAGAAATGTATTCTTTATCCGCTCCCTGCTCGATGCTCAGCGGTTTCCCGACTATCCGCCCGACTCCCTCGCCTATCGGGGGGGCTACACCCGCTGCGGAGAGAATATCGCCCAGATACGTAACTCGTTCGATTTGGAACAGGTCTTAGCGGAGCATCCTGCCGGCGGCACCTGGATAATCGATGAAGCGTCCTTTTATGATGAGCGGCTCGTGTACATCATCCGCAAACAATCGGAGGAGCGGGGACTCATTTTTATCTTCCCGACCCTTATCCTGAACTTTCGAAAAGATATATTCAATTCGACAGCACGGCTTATGCTGGAAAATGCGACCGACGTGTTTCCACTTACCGCGTACTGCGAGCACGAAGATTGCCTCGAAGACGCGTTTTACACCTACCGTTACTACCTCGTAGACGGGAAGGAATGTCCCGCCCTCTATTTCGATCCGCTTATTATCGTCGGGGGTGACAAAGAAGTGAAAGACCCCAAAGAACCGAACTATTGTACCCGCTGCGACAGACACCATTATCTGCCCGGCAAAGAGTACACGTTTCTTATTCTCAATCCCTTAGGTGTGGAAGCGAGCCGGGGGGACATCGGAGCGCTGCAGACCGAACTCCGTCTTCTCAAAGAAAATCCGGGCCGGTCAAAGCTGTACGAGAACCTCGAAAGTGACGATAGTATAACCAGAAATGCTCTTTTGGTCTCCTGTATCGCAGAGAAGGCCTTAATGTATCTCTACGCGGAACAGAACCTGTTAAGCGGAGATCAGCTCCGGCGGCTAATCGCCGATCTGGACCTTGATAGGGAGTATATCCGGAAGAGTTTAGAAGATAATCGGAGAGTGGTGGCTTTATCATGAGAATTATAGACATAATTGAAAAAAAGAAACGGGGAGAAGAACTGTCCGGAGAAGAAATTGCCTTCAGTGTTAACGGTTATGTAGCCGGGGACATTCCCGACTATCAGATGTCGGCCCTGCTCATGGCGATCTGGTTTCGGGGGATGACGAGCAGGGAGACCACCGACCTCACGCTGACCATGGCCCATTCCGGCGACCGGATCGATTTGAGTGCGATCCCCGGCACTAAAGTGGACAAACACAGCACCGGCGGGGTAGCGGATTCAACGACCCTGGTGGTGGCCCCGATGGTTGCAGCCTGCGGGGGCAGAGTGGCCAAGATGTCCGGGCGGGGGTTGGGACACACCGGAGGCACCATAGATAAACTGGAGTCGATACCCGGTTTCCAGGTCAGTCAGACGACCGAACGGTTTACTGAAATCGTCTCTACGATCGGGCTCTCCGTTATCGGGCAGACGGGGAACCTTGTGCCCGCGGACAAAAAAATCTACGCCCTGCGGGACGTGACCGGGACTGTGGACAATGTCTCCCTCATTGCCGGGAGTATCATGAGCAAAAAAATCGCCGCCGGCAGTGATGCGATCGTCCTGGATGTCAAAGCAGGCACCGGAGCATTTATGAAGGAGGTGGAGCACGCCGAAGCATTGGCCCGGATGATGGTCGACATCGGCAACCATGCGGGAAGAAAAACCGTAGCGTTCGTGACCGATATGAACCAGCCGTTGGGCAATGCGGTTGGGACCGCTCTCGAAGTAAAAGAGGCGATCGAGGTCCTTCACGGCAAAGAACCAAGTGACTTGAGAACGGTTGCGGTGCAGCTCGCCTCTCAAATGCTGGTCTTAGGCGGTATTATCGATACTGCAAAGGAAGCCGCCGCAGCCTGTGAAGCAAGCCTCGAAGACGGTACGGCCCTGGCAAAGCTTGCCGCCATGATCGAAGCGCAGGGAGGGGAGGCCCGGGTAACCGAAGATACATCGCTTCTCCCCGAAGCGGAACGGACCGACTCTGTGCAAGCGGTCACCGACGGCTGGATCGGAGCAATCGATGCCGAAGCAATCGGTGTTGCTGCCATGACCCTCGGAGCAGGAAGGCTTACCAAAGAAGACTCGATCGACCCGGCTGTCGGAATCCGGATAAAAAAACGGCTCGGCGAGAGGGTCTCCCGGGGTGGTCCTTTGGCCGAGTTTTATGGAAACGACGAATCAAAGCTGGCCGATGCCCGGGCCAAATTCGAAGGGGCAATTACGATCACAAAAAAGGCCCCCCGCCCGGTAGCACTTGTCCATGCCTTTATCGAATAGTACTTTTTTTTTATGTTGACAACAGCGACCGGCTGAATTATTGTAAGTTTATTGTGGACAGAGCGCCGAAGCAGTTCCTCGAAATGAGGAACATCACCAAGCAATTCCCGAAAGTCCTGGCCAATGATGATGTTTCCATAAATCTAAAAAAGGGGGAGATCCTCTCTCTGTTAGGGGAAAACGGGGCGGGCAAATCGACCCTTATGAATATACTCTACGGACTCTACGGAGCCACGTCGGGGACGATCCATCTTGAAGGAAAGGAGATCGCCCCATCAAGCCCGAAGGATGCCATCGCAGAGGGCCTGGGCATGGTGCACCAGCATTTTATGCTGGTAGAAACGCTCACCGTAACCGAAAACATCATTTTGGGGGCCGAACCGGGTACTATGGGGGTAATCGACTACAAGAAGGCCGGAGAATCTGTAGTCGAACTCTCCGAGCGGTATCATCTTGCTATTGATCCCGATGCCTTGATAGAGAATATTCCTGTCGGCCTGCAGCAGCGGGTGGAAATTCTAAAAGCGCTGTACCGTGAAGCGAAGATCCTCATTCTCGATGAACCGACTGCCGTGCTCACACCCCAAGAAGTTGAAGAGTTATTTAAAATAATCAGGGAACTGCGGAACCGGGGGGTTTCGATCATTATCATTACCCATAAACTCGAAGAGGTGATGGCCATCTCCGAGCGGGTGTACATTCTGCGAAGAGGCAAGGTGGCAGGGGAACGGATAACGACCGAGGTCACCAAAGAGGAACTGGCCAATCTGATGGTCGGTCGGGACGTTGTGCTCACCGTAGAGAAAAAGGTAAAAGAGATCACTTCATCTCCGATCGTTCAGATTAAAAACCTTTCTATAAAAGCTGATAATCTGGTCTACGCGGTACGAGACCTCTCTTTAGAGATAAGGCCCGGTGAGATTGTCGGTATTGCCGGAGTCGACGGGAACGGACAGACCGAGTTAGCGGAGGCGTTAGTCGGGCTCCGTTTAATAGATGAAGGGGAGATATGGTTTAATAACGAAGACATCTCCGGGCTTACTACCAAGCAGCGAATTCGCCGGAAGTTCTCCTATGTTCCTGCTGACCGGCACCGGCACGGTTTGGTGCTATCTATGAAACTGTCCGAAAACATTGCCATCGGCGAGCATGACCGGGAACCGTTTTGTAAGGGGCTTAACCTCAACCTCGGGTATATAAACGAGTATTCTGAAAAATTAGTTAAAGAATACGATATCAGAACACCGTCTGTTGATGTACAGGCTTCGTATCTGTCGGGCGGAAATCAGCAGAAGGTGATTTTGGCCAGGGAGTTTTCCAGAGGGCCGAAGTTCCTCCTGGTCAGTCAACCCACGCGTGGGCTCGACGTCGGAGCAATCGAATATATCCATTCGCAGATCCTCAAAATGCGGGATGCTGAGGTGGCAATTTTGCTTATTTCTCTGGAGCTCGAGGAGATTTTTTCTCTTGCCGACCGTATCGAAGTACTCTATGAGGGAAAAATTGTCGAAGAGTTCAACCCGGAAGAGACGACCCACAAAGAAGTAGGATTCTATATGACGGGCGGCCGGAAGGAGCAGCCTGTATGAGTAAAAAAATTGTACAGCCTCTTTTCTTAGCAGCTGTTATCATTCTCGGTGCAATCGGAGTGGTGCTGTGGCTTGCCTCCTATTTTATCGGGGTCCTTTTTATCATCGGCGCCGGTGTGCTTTTTTTCGTACATCGTCTTCTTCTGACCAATCGAGAAGTAGTAACGGAGATGGTGCGGGGCTTTCTCAAGAAGATGTTCGTACCGGTGATGGGGATCGCTATTGCCATCATCCTCGGCGCTATCATCATGCTGGTCACCGGTTATGATCCGATCGAAGCGTACAAAGCGCTTTTTTACGGCGGGTTTGTACGGAATTGGAACGTTTCGGTATTGAACGCCACCCCGCTTATTTTTACCGGGCTTTCCGTTGCTTTCGCCTTCAAGGCCGGACTGTTCAATATCGGTGCGGAAGGACAGTACTATGTGGGTGCCATGGCTGCCACCTTTTTCGGGATTACCATCGCCTTACCACCGGTAATTTCGCTTCTGCTTATTTTCGTATTAAGCGGACTGTTCGCGAGCGCCTGGGTAGCTATTCCGGCACTGTTGAAAACGCGGACCGGGGCCCATGAGGTCATCACCACCATGATGTTTGCCCACATCGCCCGGTACTCCTCTTCGATCTTTATCCGCCAAATGGGGGGAGATCCTGCTACCTCGACCCACGCCTATGTGACCTGGCCTATTCTCGAATCGAATTGGCTCCCCCGGTTCAAGGCTTTTCTCCCCGAGGCCAACTACAGGGTCCACGTCGGTATCCTTATCGGCATCGCCGTTGCATTGATTGTCTATTATATTCTGTTTTATACCAAGCTCGGTTTCGAAATCCGGGCGGTGGGGCAGAACCCTGATGCAGCCAAGGCCCAGGGCATTTCCAAATCGAAAAACATTTTTTTGGCCCTGCTCATTGCAGGTTTCCTCTCCGGAATTGCCGGGTTTTCCCAGGTGACCGGGCTGGACCATAAACTGTTCGAAAACTTAGCGGCCAACTACGGTTGGAACGGTATTTCAGTGGCACTTCTCGCCGCGGGCCACCCGATCGGTGTTATTTTTACCGCCCTGCTCTGGGGTGCGCTGGACGCGGGCGGTCAGTATATGGCCCGGACAGTCCAGACGCCGAATGCAATCGTCGAGATCATCAAAGGAATCATCCTCTTTCTTGTGGTGGCCCGGTATATCTATACATTTATCGGAAACCGGATACGGCGCCGGAAACAGGCACGGCAGCAGGAGGAAGCGGCATGAGCGGTTTTTTCTCCGTAGTCAATGAAGACCTTCTGATGGCCATGATTAGGCTCTCGACCCCCATCACCCTTGCCGCCATAGGCGCAGTCATCTGTGAGCGGTCCGGAATCGTAAATATCGCTATGGAAGGGATCATGATCATCGGGGCGTTTTTCGCTGCGGTGACCGCGTTTTACTCGGGAAGCCCGTGGCTCGGACTGGTTGCGGGTGTTTTCGCCGGAGGGATTTTCTCCCTCATCCACGCGGTAGCAACGGTGAGCCTGCATTTGGACCATGTGGTATCCGGAGCGGTGCTCAATATTCTCGCCTTCGGCATTGCCGAGTTTTTTATGATTCTCTTCTTCGGCCATCCCGGGACATCCGATCCCATTCCGGTTTCCCTTGCGGAATACCGGCTTGTTATTCCCGGGCTCTCCCAAATCCCGGTACTAGGGGAAGTCCTGTTCGCTCAGACCCCGATTGTGTATATGTCTTTTGCTCTGGTAATTTTCTTCTGGTTCCTGATGAAAAAGACCAAAGTTGGACTGCATATCAAAGCAGCAGGGGAGCATCCCCTCGCCCTCGAATCGATCGGGGTCTCGGTGTACAATATTCGTTACTTAGCGGTTTTTATTTCCGGTTTGACTTCAGGCCTTGCCGGTGCTTATCTTTCTATAGAGAACAACGTTTCTTTTACCGAGGGGATGACCAACGGACGCGGATTTATCGCCTTAGCGGCAAATATTTCCGGAGGATGGAACCCGATCGGCGCTTTTTTAGCATCCTTGTTTTTCGGATTGGCCGATGCGCTGCAGGTGCGGTTCCAGATTATCAAACTACTGCCTGTACCGTCGGAAGTGTTTGTCATCTTTCCCTATGTGGCAACGGTCATTGCCGTGGCCGGACTGGTCAGGCGCTCGAAACCGCCGAAGGCGGTTGGGAACGATTTTATGATCGAGCGGGAAGAGTCGTAAAACATTCCCAATTGCGGGTCCTTGTTTATAATGATCAGCTTGGGATAGAATTGATAACAATTTTTTTTGGAGGTACATATGAAAAAACTGTTGATCGTACTCGTGATTTTCACGCTTCTTGCAACATTCTCGGTGTTTGCAGGAGGGAAACAGGAAGAAAAAGCAGCAGCGGAAGAAAAGACCGAAGAACAGGCTGCTGAACAGGAACAGAAAGAAGAGGGACTTCCCGGAGAAGGAATGCTTGTAGGTATGGCAACCGATGTCGGCGGGCTTGGTGACAAGTCCTTTAACGACGGGGCTTGGGCAGGATTGCAGAAAGCGGAAGAAGAGCTCGGTGTTGAGCCTCGGATTATTCAGTCCAACCAAATGACCGACTACGTTCCCAACATTTCCGGACTGGCAGATGATGGATGTAAAGTCGTCTTCGGTGTGGGGTTCCTCATGGCGGACGCGATCACGGAGGTCGCTGCTAATTATCCGGATACGTATTTCGGTGGTATCGATATTTTTGTCGACCCGGAATCGGCCCCGGACAATCTAATCGGTATTCTCTATAAAGAAGAACAGTCGGGGTATCTTGCCGGTGTTGTGGCAGGCCTTATGACCAAAGAGTATGCCGATGCTTCTCCCAAATTTAATGACGAGAATGTTGTCGGTGCGGTCCTGGGAATGGACATTCCTCCGGTAGAGCGGTTTGAAGTCGGTTTTTATCAAGGTGTCAAATCGGTAAACCCCGATTGTAAGGTCATTTCGGTCGTAACAAACTCTTTTGAAGACCAGGCAAAAGGGAAAGAGGCCGCTCTCGGGATGATCGAACAGGGTGCTGACATCATCTTCCAGGTCGCTGGTCTTACCGGTCTTGGTGCTATCAATGCTGCTAAGGAAGAAGGGGTCGCGGCGATCGGTGTCGATGTCGACCAGAATTACGTTGCACCGGATACGGTCATGACTTCTGCTGTAAAAGGGATCACACAATCAACCTATCTCGTTATCGAAGGGGCTGTAAAAGGTACTCTCGAAGGCGGGAAAACCTACACCTATGGGATACAAGAGAACTCAACAGGTTTAGCCCCATACCATTCCTTTGACGATATTATCCCCCAAGAAGTAAAAGACATCGTCAATGAGCGGATCGAAAAACTGAAAGCCGGTGAGATAACCGTCGCTGATACGCGAAGCGAAGCGGGGATGTAAGACCCGGCGCAGAGGCAAGGTTGCTTTTGTGCAATCCGATCTAAAGTAAATGAATAGGCTGTCCCGAGGTGATGAGCAATCGCCGAGGACAGCCTTTTTAGTCTACCGCCGGTTTCCGGAGAAAATAATACCCGATAGGAAGCAGTATCAGCAGTGCAATGAGCGCAATCGGGAACCAATCCCCTGCGAGGGTGTAGAGTGTTGTACGGCTTTCAGGGATTTTTACATCAACGACCAAATATCCTTCTACATAATAGGGAAGGGATGATCGTACCCTGCCGGCAGTGTCGACATAGGCGGTAAGTCCGGAGGCGGTAGAGCGCACCAGTGGACGCCGCGTTTCTACAGCCCTGAACAGCGAGTTTACAAAGTGCTGCTTTGCCTCGACCGTAGTGAGGGACCAGAAATCGTTGGAGAGATTAAGAATTACTTCCGCTCCGTTTATTACAAACCGTCTGATATCGCCCGGGAAACTATCCTCGAAACAGATCGGAGTTGAAAAGGTAAACTCCGGATGCTCGAATACTACCGGCTCCGTTCCCGGCTCCCATAGATTTACATCGAAATCGAGGAGCAGGTTGTAAAAACCGGGGAACTGCTCTTTGTAGGGAAAGTACTCGGTAAAGGGGACGAGGTGGAGCTTGTGGTAGGTTTCAATCCGTTCTCCTTGCGGAGAAAACAGAATGGAGGCGTTGTAATCTACTCGTTCTTCTCCTATATCCGTAGTCACCGTCATGTAATCATCATTCCCTGTAATAAGCCAAGTTTCGAGTGATTTTTGATAGGCGAGAAAATCGTGTACCAGTCGTGCGTAACCGTACTTTTCCGGGTCGAGCTTGCTCCACTTTCTGATGTTCACAACGAATGCGGTCTCCGACCAGGCGACGAGGTCGGGCCGTTCGGCCATGGCCTTATCGGTTAAAAAGCGCAACACTTCGAAACTGTCCCGATAATCGTCCTTTCTCGGGTCGGTGTTCTGCTGGATGAGTGCGATGCGGACCTGTTTTACAGGCTCTCTGTTTCGTTCGATAAGAAAAGCTATTTCCCCGTAGAGGACCGAGGCGGAAAAGAAGATGAGGAATGTGAGAACAGGCATTTGCCATCCCGGACTCCGTTTTCTTTTCTTGAGCAATTCCGCTATAGCTGTGTTTGCGAGGACAACGATAAACGTTACCCCCCACACCCCGGTAAGGGAAGAAATCTGGATGAGGGGCAGAAACCCATACTGTGATGTTCCAAGCATCGCCCAGGGATATCCCATGAATCCTACCGATCGCAGATAATCAAAGACGACCCATAATGCAGGGAGCGTTATAAACATGAGGTCCCAATTACGTTTTACGATCCAGAGGGCGAGGACCATAAACAAGGTATAAATGATGAGATAATAGACGGTAATAAACTGTAATGATATCAAACTGAATGTGCCCAGCCAGAAGTTGCAGAGCATCGTCTGGATGACCCCGAAGGTTACCCCGTAAAAGACCGACCACCGGTAGGAGCTATAGCGAAACGCAAGTATAAGAGGGACCAGACAGACATACGCCAGCGGTGCGATACCGTGTATGGTAACAAATGAGGGGAGACTGACGGTATACAAAAACGCGGAACCGAGAGTCAGCCAGAGGGCCCACATACCGGCAAAATGCGTGGAACCGAGTATCCTTCTCGTGAGGCTTCTGTATTTTAATCGGTAGAAAATGATAAAAAGCCCGTCTGCGGTGAGTAACGGAAGAAACCGGGCGAATGAGTTCAGCCGTTGTATTGTCGAATCGGGGGCAAGCCGGATATTCCCGCTCGAGGCGGCAAACCGCTGTATATAATCCATATTTGCATTGAGCGCAAAGATAAACGAAAAGAGAAAAACTATTAGTGTAACTGCAAATAAGAACTCGGGAGTGCGGTAGAGTTTGAGAATCCGCTGCAGGCCCGTTTGGAACAACAGTGCGACTCCGAATATAAGATGGAATCCGGCGATAACGAGGTAGAGATAATCCATCGTCCCTTTGGCTGTTACTTCCGTAGCCGGGTCTGTATATCCGAAAGGGCCGTAAAAAAAGTTTATTATCGCAAAGACAATAACCACGAAAAGAAAAACAGGCGGGACAATCGATACCCGTAAACGGCCTCTAAGGGTAAAGGGCATATGCTGCATAACAATAGAGAGCTTACAGCAACTCATACGGTTTTGGCAATCGTCGGTACTTTACAATCGGGTCGCTCTTTTTTACTATTCCGTATGCAGCATTTTACCCTGTTTCTCTATTTCGGTTTACTTTCTTCAGGATTTGCAGGAATAGTTGTCTCCGTATTATTGATTATGAGAGAAGATATTATTCCGCTTGCAGATACGCTCCCGGGTAAGCATACGGAATCGCACACCCTTGTA
>CAZQKT010000043.1:0-25642 GCA_964594055.1 uncultured Spirochaetales bacterium | reverse complement strand
TTAAACGTGGGATTTCGTTGAAATCCCAGGACGTCGGACTCGTTTCCAACGAGCCCGACGTACAGCCCTCGATCGGACTTGAACCGATGACCCCCTCCTTACCATGGAGGTGCTCTGCCGACTGAGCTACAAGGGCACAGAGATCAATCAAACATACTCTTCAAGCTGATTAATTTAGTGGCGAGAAACTAACAAAATTGTTCTGTTTTGTCAATAGCAGAAATCGCACCGAATGGAAAAATAGCCGCTTGCCATAATTATTACAAAAATGTAGTATTTGCATAATCGATATACAAAATGGTAGTATGGATACTCTGAATAAACAGCACTACAGAAGAAAAATAGAAGAACTCTCTCTTCTCTTCGAAATAAGCAGAATTTTAGACGAAAGCGTCGATCTCAAAGAGGTTATCTATCCGGTCTTAAGGGAAATCGACGACAAAATGGGGCTTCAAAACGGTACCATCACCCTGTTAAACCGAAACACGGGGGAATTGAACATCGAAACCGCATACGGCCTTTCCGACTCTCAGCAGAAGCGGGGGAAATACCGCATCGGGGAAGGTATAACGGGGAAAGTCGTCGAAACAGGCCGGCCGGTAATCATCCCCAACATATCCGAAGAACCGACATTTCTCAATAAAACAGGGGCGAGAAGGGACAAACAGAAGCGGGACATCTCCTTTCTCTGTGTTCCGATAAAAACGAGTAAAGAAATAATCGGCACATTGAGCATAGACCGGCAGCGTACATCCGAGAACACACTAGACGACGATGTACGGCTGTTAAGCATTATCGGCTCGATGATAGCCCAGGCAGTGAAACTCAGACAGGAGATGCAGGAAGAACGGCAGCGCTTGATGGAAGAAAACGACCGGCTGCAGGCGAAACTCAAAGATAAATACCGACCGGCCAATATTATCGGCACATCGAGCAGAATGCAGGAAGTATTCGACCTCATCGCGCAGGTGTCCCACAGCGAGGCAACCGTACTGATCCGCGGAGAGAGCGGGACCGGTAAAGAACTCGTTGCTCAGGCTATACACTACAACAGCCCTCGAAGCAACCAGCCGTTTATTAAGGTCAACTGTGCAGCCCTTCCGGAATCGGTTATTGAAAGCGAGCTTTTCGGGCACGAAAAGGGAGCGTTTACCAGTGCCGTCAACACCCGAAAAGGCCGTTTTGAACTTGCCCACAACGGGACCATTTTTCTCGATGAGATTGGTGATCTTTCCCCGATCCTCCAAGTCAAACTCCTGCGGGTCCTCCAGGAAAAAGAGTTCGAGCGGGTGGGAGGAAACCAAACCTACCGCACAAATGTCCGAATTGTGGCCGCAACCAACCGAAACCTCGAGGAGCTGATGACCGAGAATGCTTTTAGGGAAGACCTCTACTATCGACTCAACGTATTTCCTATCCATCTCCCGCCTCTGAGAGACCGGAAAAGCGATATTATTCTTCTTGCAGACCATTTTGTAGAAAAATACAGTAAACAGAACCACCAAAACATCAAGAGGATCAGCACACCGGCCATAAATCTCCTCATGAGCTATCACTGGCCGGGCAATGTACGGGAACTTGAAAACTGCATCGAGCGGGCCGTTCTGTTAAGCAGAGACGAGGTCCTTCACGGCCACCACCTCCCTCCGAGTCTGCAAAGTGCCGAATCTACCGGGACCGGTTTAGCGAGTACCCTTGCCGAAGCGCTCGATAATCTCGAGCGGGAGCTCGTCCTCGATGCTCTCAAATCAACCAAAGGAAACATGGCCAAGGCGGCCAGACAACTCGGATTATCGGAACGCAAAATTGGATTACGGGTTGTCAAACACAATATCGATCCGAAGCTGTTCAAAGCCGGTCAGTAGCGTCCTCTCTTCCCTTTCCAAATTACTACATATCTGTAGGTTTTGCATTTCTCACAAACATTCATGTTTGTTTTTTAAATTACATCTGCCCCGTCTTTTACTAGAACAAACGAAAAAATATAAACGAAATACCTCTTTTCGAATGAAGCGATAGCAGCGTATGTATTTACTCTGCCTTCCTTTATGGTCAGGGTAAAAACAGCACCTGCCATCCATACTCTCCTCTAATTGGCACGTTTATTGCAATGGCTTGAGTAAAATCGTTGAAAGGAGATCTACTATGAAAAAGGCATCACTTATCATACTAGCTGCAGTTTTCTTATTCTTTATACCAACGCTGCTTTCCGCTCAGACGAGCATGGATGAGGAGACACTCATCCGTTATGCAGCCTCGATCGATATGATCTGGCTCGTCCTCTGCGCTGCTCTGGTATTCTTCATGCAGGCCGGGTTTGCCATGGTGGAATCGGGCCTTACAAGAGCAAAAAACGCAGGCAACATTCTCATGAAAAACCTCATGGATTTTTCCGTAGGGGTAATTGTGTTTTGGGCCGTAGGCTGGGCACTGATGTATGGAGAGACCGTTTCCGGAGTTATTGGGAAAACCCAGTTCTTTCTTACCGGTGCAGCTCCTCATCTGTTCAGAGACTGGATGTTCCAAGTCGTCTTCGCGGCAACTGCTGCAACAATTGTCTCAGGGGCCATGGCGGAACGGACCAAGTTTAGCGGCTACCTCGTCTACACGGTTTTTATAACCGGATTGATCTATCCGATATCCGGCCATTGGATATGGAGTGAAGGGGGATGGCTCGGTTCAATGGGATTCCACGATTTTGCAGGTTCAACCGTCGTTCATTCCGTGGGCGCCTGGGCTGCTCTGGCGGGTGCTGTCATCATCGGCCCCCGAAAAGGAAAGTATGTAACGGTAAACGGAGAGACAACCGTCAATGCTATCCCGGGGCATAACCTGCCCCTTGCCGCACTCGGGGTATTCATTCTCTGGTTCGGATGGTACGGATTCAATGCGGGGTCTACCCTCTCCGGTACCGACCCCGACATCGCGTTTGTAGCGGTCACCACCACTCTCGCTGCCGGAGCAGGAGCCGTCACAGCTATGGTAACCTCCTGGCTCTGGTTCGGAAAACCGGACCCGAGCATGTCATTAAACGGTGCTTTGGCCGGGCTGGTGGGTATTACAGCAGGATGCTGGGTTGTCTCACCTCTCGAAGCGTTGGTCATCGGTGCAGCAGCAGGTATCATCGTTATCCTGTCGGTAGAGTTTTTCGATAAGGTTCTCCATGTAGATGATCCTGTAGGAGCTATTTCGGTGCACGGCATGTGTGGTGTATGGGGCACTCTCTCTGTCGGTCTATTCGGAGATCTCGACAAAATCGGTTCCGGTTTTGGCCGCACCGCCCAGATCGGGGTGCAGGCATTGGGTATCGTTTCCGTATTCGCCTGGACAGTACTCATAGCAGGGGCTGTATTCGGTGTCCTTCGGGCAGTAAAAGGATTACGGGTAAGCGGGGACGAAGAATTGATGGGCCTCGATTTGAGTGAGCACGCCTCGGAGTCGTACAGCGGCTTTCAGATTTTCAGTAACATGTAACAAGGAGGAGATGATGAAATTGATTATCGCATACATTCAGCCTCATAAACTAAACGATGTAAAACAGGAACTCTATAAACGGGAGGTGTATAAGATATCCGTGACCAATGCTTTAGGGTGCGGGCAACAGAAAGGATACCATGAATCGTATCGAGGAGTCGCAATAGAAGTAAATCTTCTCAAGAAAACACGGGTTGAAATCGCCGTAAACGAAGATTTCGTAGATGTGACACTCGAAGGAATCATGAAGGGCGCACACACCGGCACAATTGGGGATGGAAAGATTTTTATTCTCCCCCTCGATGAATGCATTAGAATACGGAGCGGAGAAAAAGGCCGAGAAGCGATCGGGTAAGGGCGCGATTTCCTTGCAAATCAGCTTCGTTAATGAGAAACTGATCGTATGAAGGACAGGCCTAGGTTCGAAACAATTAAAAACCTGTGCCCGGATATCGATGAGGAGTATATTCGGGCACATCTCGAACGTCTCTCGGACCGTTATTTTAGAAGTTTTTCCATCGCAGAAATACAGGAACATCTTTACGCTCTAGCCGAACTTTCCGGAGACAATCCCTGTCTCTGCAGAATTGAAAAAAGAAATGAGACGATTATCGAGTGTACAATATGCGCGTTTGACTATCCATCTCTTTTCTCCATTATTACCGGGCTTCTTTCAGCAACCGGATTCAACATTCTATCGGGTAACATATTTACCTATGCAAAAAAGCCGGCACCACAAACGCGGAACGCTTCCCGAACTAGACGCTATGGAGCAAAACCGGTCGTCTCTTCTGCTGAGACAGAAAAAAAACGGAGGAAGATACTAGATATTTTTACCGGAGAACTTACTATAACCGCGTCGTTTGAACAGTGGAAACGCTCGTTCGAATCACAGCTTCGTGAACTCCTCCATATTATAGAAAAAGATCCTAAAAACGGGATCGGAGAAGCACGTGAGAAGGTGCAGGAAATCGTCTCGGAAGCATTGAGCAGACTCGAAGTCGATGAAAGCCAGGCCCTTTTCCCGGTTAGTATCGAGGACGTGGAGACGAGCACCGATAAGACGAGGCTTAAAGTCGTCTCGGAAGATACACCGTTTTTTCTCTTCTCACTTGCAAACGCCCTCTCCCTTCACAACATTTCGATAGAAAGTGTACGCATACGAACACTCGAAGAACGTGTGGAAGATGATTTCGAGTTCGTAGACCTTTCCGGCAAACCGATAAATGATGACCGGAGGCTCAACAATATCAAACTCTCTATTCTGTTTACCAAGCAGTTCACCTATTTCTTAGGCAGAGCACCGGACCCCCATCGGGCGCTCTTACGTTTCGAAACGATCATTCAGGACATCTCCAAACTTTCCGATTCCCAGGTCCAATCGGACATCCTCTCCGACCCGAAAATCCTCAAAGATTTGGCAAAACTGCTCGGTGCGAGTGACTTTCTCTGGGAAGATTTTATTCGCCTGCAGTACGAAAACATCCTCCCGATGCTCCACATAGACGGAGAACACACCCATTTCAGCCATGGCCCTTCTGAGAACAGAGAAACACTTACTGCCTTGATTGAAAAAACAAACACGATCGAGGAGGCGAAGCAGAAACTCAATGAGTTCAAAGATAGAGAGATCTACCTCATCGATCTCGACCATATTCTCCGCCCCGATATCGATATTCTCGAACTTTCTCAGCAGCTTACTGATTTAGCGGAACTGGTGGTAAACACTGCCGTTGATATCTCTTACCGTGAAATGACCGGAAAATACGGTAAGCCCCGGACAGTTGCCGGCCTGGACACGTCGTTCGCCCTCCTCGGATTGGGAAAATTAGGGGGCGTTGCTCTCGGTTACGCCTCCGACATCGAGCTGATGTTTATCTACAGTGATAACGGGAGCTGTGCCGGTCCTGAACAAATTTCGAACAGAGACTTTTTTGAGCGGCTTTTCCGGGAAGCTGTCGGATTGATAGAAGCGAAACGGCAAGGCATATTCCGTGTCGACCTCAGGCTGCGGCCTTTCGGAAAGAGCGGGCCCATTGCATGCAGCCTGGAAAACTTCTGCAGATACTATAGTCGCGGGGGAGATGCGCACAGTTTCGAGCTGCTTGCTTTAGTACGGCTGAGGTGTATCGGGGGAGACCGTGAACTCGGCCGGCGAATAGAACGGCTCCGGGACGATATGCTCTACGCTTCGAGCAGGATCGACATGAAAGAACTGAAAACGCTGCGGGAGAAACAGCTAAAGGAGAAATCGCAGCCGGGCCGCCCCAACGCAAAGTTCAGCCCGGGCGCATTGGTCGATCTGGAATATACCGTCCAGATTCTCCAATGCATTTATGGAAAAGAGAATCCCGCGCTCCGTTCGCCCCGCATTCATGTCGCACTCGAGGAGATGAAAAAAGCCGGCATTCTCTCACCGGAAGAAACTACCCAGATCATCGAAGCGTACCATTTCTTGAGAAGACTGACCAACAGTCTTCGGATGCTTCGGGGGTCTGCAGAAGATCTGTTTCTACCGAAGGTAACTTCCGACGAATACACCCATCTAGCAAGAAGGGCGGGATACACCTGGAAGAAGGGGTATTCTCCCGCCCAAATACTGCATCTCGAATTCGAAACGAGAACTGCCGCTATTAGAAAATTTGTAGAACAGCATGTAGGCAGGGAGTCACTGCCCGGACCGCCTGTGGGTAATGCCGCCGACCTTATTCTCTCGGAATCACTTTCCGAGGAACTTCAAAAGAGTATTCTCGAAGAGGCCGGGTTTAAAAACCTCTCCCGGGCAAAGAAGAATTTGGCAATTCTATCGGGCGGAGAGGAACGCAGACGGCTTTTTGCCCAGCTCGCCGTACTTGTGTGGGACATACTCAAACAGACCCCGGACTCAGATATGGCGCTTAACAATTGGGAGCGGTTCGCAGGTTCAGTCCCCGATATAAAAAGTCATCTAAGAGATCTTCTCTCACAACCGAAACGGCTGGAGATCATTCTCGGTATTTTTTCGGGAAGCCAATTTTTAGCGGACACGCTCATCCGGTTCCCGGAGTTCTTCGAGTGGGTCTCTACACCTGCAATAATCAACAAAGTCCGTACCACTAAGGAAATGGCAACCGATCTAGAGAGAATATCCGCCTATTATGAAGAACACGAACAGTGGCTAAAAGGGCTTCGGCGGTTTCGGCTCAAAGAAATAATGAGAATCGGTACCAGAGACATCTGTCTACGGGTACCCGAACGGGACATCATCGAAGAGCTGTCCAATCTTGCAGAATCGATCCTTCAGACAGCACTCAAGCGGACTGAAGATGAGCTTCTAAGCGAGGAAGAGAACGAGGTGTACCGTTTCTGCATTTTAGCTTTAGGCAAGCTCGGCGGAAAAGAGCTGAACTACAGTTCGGACATCGACCTTATCGGCGTGTATGATCCGCTTCCTCTCCCCGAATATAGCGGAGATACGGTAAAAAACAAATGCAGCCGGATTATGGAGCAGCTGCGCTCAGATTTATCCACCTACAGTGAACAAGGATATGTGTACAGGGTAGATCTGAGGTTGAGGCCTTTCGGCCGCTCGGGCGATCTTGTCAGCTCACTCGAATCCCTTCTCCGCTATTACACCCATCAGGCATCGCTATGGGAAGTGCAGGCCCTTATAAAAGTGAGGCCGATTGCAGGAGAGCTTGCTACTGGAAATCGTTTTCTCGAGGGGATAAAACAGCTTCTGCTCACCGAAAGAGCTCCCGAAGAGGTATTCGGCTCGATTATTGCCATGCGGGAACAATCGCAAAAACGAAAGCAGTTTCAGCTACCCGCCGGAATGGATATAAAAAACGGTGAAGGAGGAATTCGGGACATTGAGTTTCTCGTGCAGGGGCTCCAATTGATATATCTGCATCACCATCCGACCCTGTTCAGTGAGAACACCCTTACCGGGATTTCACTTCTCCGGCAAGCGGGGATTCTCACCCCCGAGACTGCAGACCGGCTCGAGGAGGATTATCTGTTCCTCCGCCGGGTGGAACATTTTCTTCAAATCTATGAAGACCGGCAGGTCCACACACTTCCGGAAAATGAAATGGAGAAAAACGCTCTTGCCAAACGTATTATGGGGGGGACCGGCTCATCGGAGCATTTTTTTGCCCGATTAGAAGAGATCAGAGCGAGAGTCAGTGCTCTTTACAGCTCAATTGTCAACAAGAATCCTTTAGATCATCATTCCCTTCGAAACGGGCAATGATTTCCGGGAACTCATAGAGGACCAGCCCATCCTCCCTTACTTCCATACGAACATGCACGCCATCGATCATCTCGTCGATAATTTCTTCTGCATCTTTTAGGCCTAACTCGGTTTCTAAAACGATATCGGAGAGGGTTATTCTCCCTCGGTTTTTATAGGCGAGCCGAAAGACACGGGATTCCCACTCTCCCCGGTTGTAGGAAGTAAGAGCTACTTCGTTTTCATGTTTACCGCTGTCTCTATCCGGAAGTTGGTCTTCGATATCGTAGTAATTATAAAATTTCTTATGCGAGGTGTTATACATGTGCCGAATTGCCTTTATTCCGATAAAGATGAGAATAAAAGGGACGATCCATGCGAACATTCTAAAAGGAAAAACCATAAAAGACATCACAACAGTTCCCTCATTTCTTATATTAATATACTGTAATCGACCACTTTTTTCAAACCCTATTGACCCGGGGCCGTTTTTTTTGTACATCAGCTACATATGGCAAAACCCGCCGGAGAAGAGAAACAGGTAGCGCTTAAAGGGTCCCTCTACAGGTACACTCTTGTCCGCAGGAAGAACCAAAAACATATCAATCTTCGGGTTACATTCGATGGAAAATTGATCGTCTCCGCCCCTGCTCATACTGAGTTTAGACGAATTGGAGAGACGTTAAAACGAAAAGAAGGGTGGATCGTGAAACACATCTTAGAAGCGAAACAAACCCTTGCCGCAGTGGACCCATTAAAAGCGGTCCCTCTTAACGGACATACCTATACTATAGAGAAGAACCGGGGCAACAAACGACCGTCCGTTACCTGTAACGACCTAAAACGGCTCATCTCAATCAAGTACATCCGCGGAGGAGAGACGGAACTTCTCGAACTGTTGGGTACCTGGCTGAGAAGACGGGCAAAAAAAGAGCTTACTGCACGTACCGCGGAACTATCTACCGCAATGAAGGTCCCCTATACCAAGGTGTACATCCGGGACCAAAAGACCCGGTGGGGAAGCTCTTCCGGCATCGGGGGAATATCCCTTAATTGGCGGATCATCATGGCCCCCAAATATGTACAGGATTATCTTATCGTCCACGAACTGGTCCATCAAATCCACCGGAACCATAAAAAACCGTTCTGGAACGAGATGGAGGCGCGGTTTCCCTACTACAGAGAAGCTGAGGCGTGGCTCAAAGAACACTCACTGCTGTTTGCACTGTTCAGATACTAATCAGATAATGGTGAGAATCCGCCGGCACGTCTCCTGATATGCTGCGAATTCGGATTCATAGTAGTCGAACTCCTCTCGTCTCGGTTCAAACACTTCTTCCGCTCGAAAAAGCGCCTCCGCTGCTTCAGAGAGGGTAGCAAAAAGGCCTGCACCGGTAAAACCTGCGACAGCATTGCCGAGCAGTTCCGCATCAACGACGGCGGGGACCACGACCTGTTTTCCGGTTATATCCGCCTTTTTCCTGTTCCACAGTACATTTCTCGCCTGGCCGCCCGATACACGCAGTTCGTCTATTCGGCAGCTGTTCTCTTCTAGTGTACGGACCAAATCTTTTATTGCGAACCCGATTGCTTCTACAACGGCTTTTCCCATGCAGGGAGCTTCATGAAACGGCTCGAGCCCGGTAAATGCTCCACCGGAGAACTCCCAAACCGGCCCGCGGTGAAGCGAAGGGAAAAACGCAGGAGAGCTTGCCTGATGCGCAACGGCCTCTATCTCTTCGAACATCTGCCTATACGATTTGTCAAGCTGTCCCGAAATTTTACGAAACCATTCGAACACCCTTCCCGTTGAAGCGAGAATACCCGCAACATTGTAATACCCTCCAATAACATGGGGCAGACACCGCAGACGAGGATGGTCGACTGTGACCCGTGAACAGTGGTTGATCCCCTCCGATGTGCCTGCCCGGTCGCAGGTCCGCCCCGGCACCACTGCTGCAGTTCCCAATAGAGACATGAGAAAATCGGAGCCGGAGGCGAATACGGGAATACCCGCTTTGATTCCAAACTTCTCTTCCGCGCTCTTCTGCACCGTTCCGATTGTGTTCGTTACCGGAACAAACGGGGGAAATTTTTCTTGATCGAGGCCGTACGCTTCGATCCCCAAGCTGTCCCAAATATAGGGTGAAAACTCATCACTCGGCGTTATAGTTACCGCCTCTCCGGTGAGGAGAAAACAGATATATTCCGGGCAGGAGAAAAACCGGCTTGTCCGTTCATAAAGCCGGGGATGATTTTCCGCAAACCACTTTACTTTAGGGAGAAAAAATGAAGGTTCATCCTCAATTTTGACGTTTCGCTTGTCCAGCCAGAGGAGCGCCTCATAGCAGGGGGCACCGTTTTCATCCACCGGAACGACGGTAGGGCCGTTTCCGCTTACGGCAATCCCCGAAACACTCCCCGCCCCGCCGAGACCTGCGATCAGTTCACCGATTGCATCGAGCCAGTGTACAGGGTCCCAGTGGTTGAAGTCCTCTCCCGCAGGGGCATAGAGACTTACCCGGTCCCAGTGCTCGAGCGTACCGTTCGTAGTGATTACGCCGCCTTTTATCGATGAGGTCCCGATATCAATACAGAGCAGGTTCTTCATTTTTTCAATACATTTTGGATGATGCTTCGATTATCGAGAAGCGGACTTAAACTGCTGTTATGATGGAGCCGGTAGATAGTCCGTGCAAAAAGATTGGAAACATTGACTTCGACATACCATTTTTTCCCGGTCAGATTTTCATTGTGGCACACAGCATTAGTTCCTATAACCATATCGAAGAGCCCTTCCTGATAGATCGAATCGAAATGGTCGATCGCATCGGCAGTAAACAGGGGAAGACTAATCGATATGATAATCTCTTTGGCTCCCGCCTCTTTGAGGCAGCGCATTGCGGAGATGATGGTACCGCCGGTACCGATCATATCATCAGCCATCAATACGGTTTTTCCTTCAACATCACCGAGCAGTCTAATGGTAGTAATATTCGTATTATCAGCATCCTGGCTGATTTGGGAATAGTCCCGTTCTTTATAGAGCAGGGCCAGCGGACGTTTGAGGTTCCCGGCATAGAATTTGTTCCGTGCAATTGCACCTGTGTCGGGAGAGACAACTACCAAATCCTTTGCGTCGAGGTCCATCAGCTCGGAGAGTTTTTTAATCGTTTGATACGAGCCGTGAAGGTTTTCCATTCTCAACGTAGTGAAGCTGTTTTCGATTTCCGTTGAGTGAATATCAAGGGTGATTATCCGGGAAACACCCATGTACTCCAGCATGCGGCCGAACCAGGAAGCAGTCAATCCTTCCCTCCCCCGCTTTTTGTGCTGGCGGGCGAACGGATAGGTAGGTAAGACGACAGTCACACTGGAAGCGCTCGCTTGGAATACGGTATCGATGGTGTTGAAAAGTATCATAACATGGTCGTTGATAGAGAGCCGGTATGTATGATCGTCTCCGTAGACGGCGACCGGCTCATGGTTTTCAACGTCCTGAACAATGTAGAGGTCCATACCCCGGACACTCGACAGCATCTCCGCTTTAAACTCTCCGTTGGCAAAGCGGGAATATCGGACCGGGACCTCGAACTTGGGCAGTCTGATTCCGTCGACAGGACCCGAATAGAGAGGTCGAGGTGCGTGAATATCGGCTGCAAAATTAATAGAGCGCAGCACTTCGTGCTTGGAATATCCGTATTCCCGGGCCAATGATGCTGCTTTTCGATTCAATTTCTTTTTATAGAGAAATCTGAGTTGATGCCCCAGCTCATTGGCAAACGGTTCACCGCCGGGACAGGCGACGATTCCTAAGCTTCCCGGTTTTGACAGATTCATACGCAGGTCCTTTGTAGTCCACACACGTTGTTGTTGAGTAAACCTACCACAAGCTGAACGTATTGACAATCGATATAATTCAGGCTATGTTGTTACATAACAATAATACGTTTCTTTTCTTCGAGGGAGGGTCACGGCCCGACCGGCGGTAAAAGTCCGCAAATCCTTTTATGTGAGGATGGATACGGTGCAATTCCGTAACCGACAGTGCAAGTCTGGATGGGAGAAGAAAAGAAGGACGACCCGTCTTTTCTTTCTTCCCTCCCAACAAGAAAACTTACAGGGAGGAATTATGAAACGAATAAAACCTTTACTCGCTCTATTTTTATCAGCCGCCCTCGTCTTTGCCGTCGGCTCATGTAAAGAAGAGGAGCAGCAACCCGCTGAAAAGCTGTACGAAATTGCTGTGTTTATACCGGGAGTAGTATCCGGTAGTCCCCTCTATGAGATGCTCGTCGAAGGCACGGAAAAAGCTGCCGGCGAATATGATCATACCACAGTCAAAGTTATCGAAGGGGGATTTGCCCAAAGTGAATGGAAAGATAAAATAACCACCATCACCGCGACCGGGAAATATGATCTGATTGTTACGTCCAATCCGGCCATGCCCGAGATCTGTGCCCAGGTCGCAAAAGAGTTTCCCGAACAACACTACCTCGTATTGGACGGCCATCTCGAGGGAAATCAGCAAATCTACACGTTTCTCTACAACCAGATGGAGCAGGCCTATTTAATCGGGCACCTCGCAGGTTTGATTACGAAAAGTTCAATGCCCGGAGCGAATGATGCGTTACGGGTCGGCCTTATCGCGGGGCAGGAATATCCCATTATGAACCAAGTTATCCGACCGGGATTCGAACTGGGCATTCAAGCAGCGGCCCAAGGGGCAGTGCTCGATATGCGGATACTGGGCAACTGGTATGATGCAACGAAAGCCAAAGAACTGGCATACAGCATGTTCGAACAAAATGTAGATGTGATTCTCACTATTGCCGGGAGTGCAAACGAAGGTGTCGTTTCTGCTGCAAAGGAACAAAACAGATATGTTCTCTGGTTCGACAGTAACGGATACGGGGTGGCCCCGGGTACAGTGGTAGGGAGCTCGGCAATTCGGCAGGAAAAAGCCGCCTACGAAAAGGTAAAAGAAGCAATTGAGGGGACCTTGCCGTTCGGGACCGGTGATATTGCAGGAATCAAAGAGGGTTATATCATTTTTATCGAAGACGACCAGCGCTACATTGACAGTGTCCCGGAACAGATACGGGAAAAACAGCACGATGTTATCGAAAAACTGAAAAACAAATCGATAACCCTCCCTATGCCTACACTGTAGTATCGGCTGCACCCCGTGTAAGCACGTTCGTCGAGGTAACAATTAATGGGTAGCGGCGCGTCCGCATTAGCAGAGATGCGGGAGATTGTAAAGACGTTTCCTCAAAACAACCTTACTGCGGTAAACAAGGTCTCTTTCTCCCTCGCTTCGGGAGAAATTCATGGGCTCGTCGGTGAAAACGGTGCCGGGAAAACCACGTTGATGAATATTCTTTCCGGGCTTATCCGGCCGGAGAAGGGTGAGATAATCGTTGCCGGAGAAAAACAACGGTTTACATCCCCGAAAGAAGCACTCGCCTGCGGGATCGGTATGATTCATCAGCATCCCTTTATCGTCCCCGAGTTCTCGGTATGGGAGAACATCGTTTTAGGCCGGGAACCACAGAAGTTTTTCTCACTCAACAAACAGCAGGCTGTGCGGGCTATCGAACGCACGATTGCAGCGTATACTATTGATTTTTCGATCGACCTCGATATGAAGATGATGTACTTAACAGCCAGCGAAATGCGGAAAGTCTCTCTTATAGCAATGCTCCTGTTTGATGTCCGGGTCCTCATCCTCGATGAACCGACTTCAACCTATACGGAACAGGAAAAAGAAGTTCTCTTCTCTCTGCTCGATCGTCTCCGTAAAAAGGGATGGGGCATTATATTTATTACCCATAAAATAGAAGAGATAATCAATCTCGCAGACCGTATAACAATTCTAAGAAAAGGCTCGGTCATAAATACGGTAGAATCGAAGAACACATCGGTTACAAACCTTTCCGCACAGATGCTCGGTGAAAGGGCCGCAACGGAACGGGAGACAGCACAACCGGCCGGAGCAAACCACGTTGCGCCCAAATCCAAGACAGCGTCTAACGGACTCCCCCGGAAAGCTGTATTAGAAGCAACCGGAATAGCTGTTGGGAAAAAAGAGCACCAAATTCTCCATGATATAACCTTTTCCGTGTATACCGGAGAAATCGTTGCAGTTGCCGGCATTCGGGAGGTCGGTTTGGAAACGCTCGAAGATGTGTTGACCGGTTTTCGCAAACCGGACCGTGGAACGGTTGCTGTTTGCGGCAGAGAGCTTCTCCACTACTCTCCTGAGGAATTTCGTACACAGGGGGCCGCATACATTCCCACCGAACGTCTCTCCAGGGGAGCGAGCCTCTACTCGACCGTCCGGGAGAACATCATGCTTCACCAACATCGACGATTGTCCCGGTATGGAGTTCTTTCAAAAAAAGCAGCGGACCGTCTCGTCCGTTCTCTTTCTCGTTCCTACGCCATTGCAGCCGAACCGGGACAACCACTCTATCAGCTCTCAGGCGGAAATATCAATAAAGTAATTATTGCCCGGGAACTGTATGAACAACATCCTTTGATCATCTTTACCGAACCCACCTGGGGTCTGGATATGCACGCAGGGTCCCAGGTACTCGGCGAAATAAAACAGCTTCGAGACAGCGGGAAAGGAATTCTCATCATCTCATCCGACATAGATGAGGTGCTGTACCTCGCAGATACTATTGTGGTACTGCGAGAAGGGATGGTCACTACCATACTCGATAACAGAGACCTGTCCAAACGGATACTGGGACGGTATCTTCTCGGACTCGGACCACATAAGGACCTCTGCGATGATCAATGACACCCGTGCATCGGAAAACGGTATTGTCACCATTGCCGCTTTGGCCATTGCCTTTGTCATCATTCTAGCTCTTCTCCTTGTTTTAAGCCCCGACCCTGCGGAAGCACTGTACTATTTTTTTGCAGGCCCCCTGCTCACCGGTTACCATTTCGGGAACCTGCTCAATACAGCTTCGGTTCTCATTTTCACCGGCTTAGGTGCCGCATTGGCTTTTAAGGCAGGCATGATCAATTTGGGAGGAGAAGGACAAATCTATACCGGGGCTTTTATTACCACCATTGCAGCACTTGCTCTCTCTCCTCCTGCTGTGTCACCTCTTTCACCTCTCGCAGGCAGACCGGGGATGGCACTTGCCCTTGCAGCGGGGGCATGCGCGGGAGCCGGTATTGCAGGTATTTCGGGCCTGCTTCGGGCATTCTGGAATACGGACGAGCTTTTGAGTTCGTTTCTTCTCGCAGGGGCGGTAATTCCTGTTATTAACTATAGTATCTCCGGACCGCTTCGGGACCAGGACGGATACCTCCTTGCCACAAGAGAGATACCGGACCAGTTTCACTTCCGCTTTTTAATGCCGCCGTCGAACCTCAATACAGGGATCGTAACCGTAATCATTCTTGTTATCATCACCTTCCTCTTTCTCTTCTACACTACCTGGGGATACCGGTGGACCTTGTGCGGGAAAAACCGGGAGTTTGCCCGTTACGGAGGTATGCCTGTTAACCGGTATCTTATTTTCCCTATGGTGATTTCGGGGGGACTGCACGGGGCGGGCGGCGGTATGTGGATACTGGGCACGGCCCACCGCTGTTCTGTGGGCGTAACTTCGGGGATGGGTTGGAACGGCATCGTTACCGCCCTCATAGCGAGGAACAACCCCCTTTTAGTCGTCCCGGCGGCCCTGCTTATAGCATATATCACTTCCGGTGCGGAGGTTGCTATGGTACAGACCAACTTTTCGTTCGAGTTGGCCACCCTTGTTCAGGCAATCATACTGTTTTTAATTACTGCCTCGAACCTTGTTGTTCCCTTCTATAAAAAGAGGAGAGCGGGATGATTTACAGTACGATCGAAATTATGACCCCTTTTCTCATTGCAGCTCTAGGAGGCCTTTTTACGGAACGGGCCGGGATGCTCAACATCGCCCTGGAAGGACTCATTTTAAACGGTGCATTTGCAGCAGTTGTTATCACCTCTTTTACCGGTTCCATATGGCTGGGAATACTCGCCGGTATTCTCTCCTCCCTTCTTCTCTCACTTCTGTTCGGCACTGTTAGTCTTTATCTCAAAACGAACATCTTTATCTCCGGGCTTGCAGTAAATCTGCTCGCTGCAGGGTTAGTGACAATGTTTTCTACCCTCATCTTTGAAACAAAGGGTGTGGTACGGCTTACTGAGACAACAGGGACAGCAGCGGTACGGTTGTTCACCGGGTTACAGGAGGTCCCCCTCGTCGGAGCGTTTCTCTTCGGTCACTCTCTCTTTTTTTACAGCGCTTTGGTCCTGCTTTTCATCACCTATCGGCTTCTCTACAGAACTGCGTTCGGGCTCAGGCTGCAGGCAGCCGGGTTGGCACCCCGGACCCTTACCGCCCGGGGCAGCAACCCCCTGCACTACCAGCTCTCTGCAATTCTTATCTCCGGTGCGTTCTGCGGTTTTGCAGGAGCAAACCTAGTCATAAGGCTCGGCGCCTTCGTACCGAACATTTCCGGCGGACGGGGATGGATTGCCCTTGTAGCGATCTATTTAGGACGGAAGCATCCGGGAGGTATTCTAATTGCAGCATTCTGCTTCGCGTTAGCGGAAGCGGTCACCAACCGAGTGCAAGGCTCGGCCGCTATTCCCGGTACGGTGGTCCTTTCGTTTCCTTATATCGCAACGTTTTTAGGCCTCGTACTCGTCTCGATTCTCTACAAAAAGAAAACGTAAGCAAAGCAGAGCAGCATTACCAGCCGAGGACCGAAATCCGGCGGCCTACGAGCTTCCTAAGCGCTGCTTCGATCCGAGTTTTCTCATTTTCAAGCTTAGAGTTAAATTCGTTCAAACGCGCTGTACTGTTTTCCAATCCAAGGTTACCCGAGGTGCCGATTGCACTCCGTTCAGTAATACTCGTTTGAGGGTCCCGTGCTTTGAGTGCTTCGAGGTCGGCGGCAACGGCCCGATACGCTTCCCTGAAACTGACCCCGGAGCGGACCTGCTCCATGACGGCGTCGGTAGCGTAAATGTCGGGGGTAAACCCGTTTTTCAACGCTTCTTCATGCACGGTAAGAGAAGAAACGGCGATGTTTACGATTCCGAGCATATCCAGGCCGGTCTGCAGCCCGGTCAAAAGCGGTTCCTTTGTCTCCTGAAAATCACGATTGTAGCCGGAAGGCAGAGACCGGATTACATTTTTTACCTGCACCGTCAGACCCGAAAGGGTCGCCGCTTTTGCCCGTACCAACTCGAGAAGGTCGGGGTTTTTCTTCTGGGGCATAATGCTCGAACCGGTACACAGCTCTTCGGGCAGCGAAAAATAGCCGAACTCGGGCATGGAGAAAATGATGATATCTTCTGCGACTTTGCCGAGGGTAATTCCCACCTGCTCGATGGCGTCGAGCACGATCGATTCGATTTTCCCCCGGTCGTTGTTCACGAGAAGCACGTTCTGCTGTACCTTGTGAAACCCGAGAAGAGCTGCGACTTTCTCTCTGTCCAAGGGGAGCGGCACCCCGTAACTGGCGGCCGCCCCTAACGGACATTGATCGTTTAACCTGTACGCCGTCTCGAGTAAGAGGTAATCTTCAAGCAGTGCCTCAGCAAACGCTGCAGACCATAACCCGACCGAGGAAGGCATGGCAATCTGCATGTGGGTCCTCCCCGGCATGGGTACAGCACGGTGTTTCTCGGCAAATGTAAGAAAACCGCGTGCAAGATCGAGCACCGCTTTCTGCAGTTCGAGTAAAAAAGCCCTGGTATAGATCCGCAGAGCTGCCAAAACCTGGTCGTTTCTCGACCGGCCCGTATGAATTTTTTTCCCGCTCTCGCCTAATTTTTCGGTTAGATAGTTCTCGATAGCGGTGTGGCAATCCTCATCTTCCGGATTAATAGAAAATCCACCCCGGCCCTGTAGCTCTATGATCTCGAGAAGCCCTTGTTTTAACGCTTTTTCTTCTTTAGAGGAAAGAACACCGATCGATGCGAGCATTTCCGCATGGGCGATGCCGGCAGTACAGTCTGCCGCGACCAGTTTTTTGTCTAAGATGTAATCCTTTCCTACCGTAAATGTTTCAATTTGTTTTTCGACTTCGTACTGTTTCTGCCACAATTTCGCCATAGCCTGTTCCTATTTGATTCATATCATATTCTTCTATAAAATAACAGCACAGTGAGGAGGGAAAAATGAAAAAGCTTCTTCTTGTACTCGCACTGATAGCCGCAGTCATCGTTTCGGTTTCAGCGCAATCGGGGGAGAGGCCCCGTCAAGTTCTCACTCCTGACGATATGACCCGGTTTATCTCCACCTTCGAACCGATTATAGCCGAGTTTCGGGACACCGGAAACGAAATGGAGCAGGCTGAAAGCGGAGGTCCATCCCCTCGACGAGGAGCTGGTGGAACAGTATCATCCTGTTCTCATCGATCTATTCGATAAAATGTAAAAGGAGATTCTTATGGCAAAGACTGCGACCGTCGATCCGGTAGAAACGGCGATAAAACGATGGAAAAAGAAAAAAGGCTCGCTGATCATGGCCCTGCACGACATTCAGGACAGGGAGGGACACGTTCCGAGAGAAGCGGCGCTCAAACTGGCCTCTGCAATGGCGGTCCCGTTGGCCCGCATCTACGAGGTACTCACGTTTTATAACTATTTCCGCCTGAAATCGCCCGGAAAAGTTGTCATTTCGGTGTGCACGGGAACTGCATGCTTTTTGAAAGGTGCTCCGGATATTATCACCGCACTCGAAGAAGAACTTAGTATATCTGAAGGGGAAACCACAGAAGACGGTCTGTTCCACCTCCAAACGGTCCGGTGTGTGGGCTGCTGCGGACTCGCTCCCGTGGTGGTGATAAACGGAAAGACATACGGGAAGGTAGGGCCGGCGGAGCTCCCCCGTATAGTGGACGAGTGGCGGAGCCAGTTTGAGGGGGAGGAGGCCTAGCATGATGACTATCGCAGAAATTGCCGAACAGGAAAAAAAGCGGCAGCAGGAATATACGTGCAGGGTTTTCTGCTGCAGCAGTACTGCGTGCGAGTCATCCGGAAGCAGCGAAGTGGTAGAAGCGATAACCGAAGCGGTTAAAGCACATGCCATTACCGATCAGGTCCACATTGTTAAAACCGGATGCATGGGTCTGTGCAGCAAAGGCCCTCTTGTCCGGGTGGAAATGGCAGGCACCCCGCCTGTACTGTACAAAGAAGTGGAACCGCTGGTAGCGCGACTTATCGTCGTAGAACATATAGCACGGGCAATCGTTTGGGACAAAGACACACCCTTTGTAATTCCCGAATTCTTAAAAAACTATACGGTCCCGCTCGACGGTGCTTTTTTCTCCGGACAAAAGAAAATCGTTCTCTCCAATGCCGGGACAGTCGATCCCGAGAGCATCGATCACTATATTGCCGAGGACGGTTATATCGGGCTTAAAAACGTATTGACCGGCATGACTCCGGAGGAACTCATCGATGAGATCAACAAAAGCGGGTTGCGGGGCCGGGGAGGCGCGGGTTTTCCCACCGGTCTAAAATGGGCTAACACCCGGCGGAACCCCGGTGACCGGAAATATGTAGTGTGTAACGGTGATGAGGGAGACCCCGGCGCCTACATGGACCGCAGTATTCTGGAAGCAGACCCTCACACGGTACTCGAAGGGATGATCATCGCAGGTTTTGCAGTAGGGGCGGAGTCAGGGTGGTTTTATATCCGGGTCGAATACCCTCTCGCTGTTGCACGGCTAAAGAAAGCGATAAAAGCGGCAAAAAAACTGGGGCTTTTAGGAGAAAATATCTTAGGCAGCGGGTTTTCATTCGACTGCGAAATCCGCCTGGGAGCGGGAGCATTTGTGTGCGGCGAGGAGACGGCACTACTAGCTTCGATCGAGGGGAAGCGGGGAACTCCGAGACCGCGCCCCCCCTACCCTTCTGAAAAAGGACTCTGGGACAAACCGACCTGTGTAAATAACGTCGAGACATTGGCCAATGTGCCCTCTATTCTTAGAAACGGCAGTACATGGTTTTCATCCATGGGAACGGAGACCAGCAAAGGGACGAAGGTTTTCGCCCTTACCGGCAAAACAGTTAATACCGGCCTCATCGAAGTACCCATGGGAACGAAGATCCGCACCATTATCGAAGAGATCGGCGGGGGTATCGCTACCGGAAAACCGCTTAAGGCGGTACAGACGGGGGGACCTTCCGGGGGTGTCATTCCCCATACCATGCTCGACAGTCCGGTCTGTTACGACAAACTGGAAGATCTCGGTTCAATAATGGGATCAGGAGGGATGATTACTCTCGATGAAGACGACAGTGTGGTAAAAATTGCCGCTTTTTACCTCGATTTTACCGTTGATGAATCGTGCGGCAAATGCGCCCCGTGCAGAATCGGTGGATTTCAGCTCCTCGGATTACTCGAAAAAATTGCAGCCGGCGAGGGCACAAAAAAGGACCTTGTCAAAGTGCAAAGAATTGCCCACGCCATGAGCCAAGCCTCGTTGTGCGGTCTCGGACAGACCGCACCGAATCCGGTGCTTTCCACGCTCAGATACTTTGAAAATGAGTATCTCGACCTGCTTAAGGAGGAGGTCTCAGAATGATAACGGCAAAGATAAATACTATAGAAGTTACTGTAGAAGAGAATACCACAATCATGGAGGCAGCAAAGAAGATCGACGTCGATATTCCGAGCCTCTGCAAACATGACGATCTCGAAGCGACTGCGGCGTGCGGCATCTGTGTCGTGAAAGTAGTCGGAAAAAACCAGATGATACGCGCCTGCACAACCGTTCTCACCGAAGGGATGGAAGTACTCACCCACCATCCTGAGGTCATTCAGGTGCGGCGGACCATTCTCGAGCTGATCTTGAGCAACCACCCCAACGAATGTCTTACCTGCCGGAGAAACGGCACCTGCGAGCTGCAGAAGCTTGCAGAAGAGTTCGGTATTATGGAGGAGACCCTGCCTCTCCATGTACGGGAACTTCCTTCGGACGACTCAACAAAGGCAATCGTGCTCAACCCGAGGAAATGTATCAAATGCGGACGATGTATCGAGATTTGTCAGCATATGCAGGATGTCTGGGCCCTCTCCATGCTCGAGAGGAGTATTAGCATCCGGATTTCTCCTGCAGGAGAAATCGGGCTTTCCGACTCTCCCTGCATTCGGTGCGGACAATGTTCCGCCCACTGCCCGGTGGGTGCCATACACGAGTACGATGAGACCGAGGAGGTGTGGAATGCACTGCTCGATCCAAACAAAGTGTGTATCGCACAAATTGCACCCGCTGTACGGGTCTCGGTAGGAGAGGCGTTCGGATATCCTCCCGGTATCAATATCTCGGGACAGATCTACAACACCCTCCGCAAAATGGGTTTTAAAGCAGTGTTCGACACCAATTTCGGCGCAGATGTTACGATCATGGAAGAGGCGAGCGAGTTTGCATCCAGGTTCAAGAATAACCCGGAATCATTGCCCCTTATCACCACATGCTGTCCTTCCTGGGTCGATTTTATGGAAAAATTTTACGGTGATATGATCACTTACTTTTCGAGCTGTAAATCTCCCCATGCGATTCTCGGTGTGCTGACCAAGACCTACTATGCAGAAACCACAGGCATCGACCCGAAAGACATCTACATGGTCTCGATCATGCCCTGCACTGCGAAAAAATACGAAATAACCAGGGCCGATTCGATGTATGCAAGCGGGACGCAAGATGTGGATATCTCTATTACTACACGAGAGTTTATTCGGATGGTCCAACAGCAGGGCATCAGGCTCAACGATCTCAACTGTCTCGACGAACCGGACTCTCCTTTAGGGGATTACAGCGGTGCCGGTGCTATATTCGGTACCACCGGCGGAGTGATGGAAGCCGCCCTCCGCTCGGCCTACTATTTTATAACCGGAGATGACGGAAAACAGGTGGAGTTCGAGGAGATCCGGGGAATGGAAGGAATCAAAGAGATGCAGCTTACCATCGAAGGTAGGAAGGTCAATGTTGCCGTCGCCCACGGACTGGCCAATGTGGAACAGGTGATAAACCGGGTCCGTGATGCTAAGGCTGCCGGAGAGAAATCACCTTACGATTTTATCGAGGTGATGGCCTGCCCCGGCGGCTGCATCGGGGGCGGCGGACAAGCCTGGAATGTAAACACCGAGATCAGGAAAAAGCGTTCGGAAGGACTATTCAAGCTCGACAGTCTGCGGGACCACAGGCTCAGCCACCGTAATCCCGCGATTATCAAACTGTACGCCGATTTTTTAGGCGAGCCCTTAAGTGAAAAATCACACCAGCTGCTCCACACGAAGTACGTGCAGCGGACGAGCTACACCAGGTAGGCCGACTATTTTTTCTTTTTAAACGTTAGCCCTTCATTATCGGCAGACACAGCGACCGTGTCCCCTTCACTGAACGTGCCTTCCAGAATATACCGGGCAAGTTCATTTTGGATGAGGTTCTGGATTGTCCGCTTAAGAGGCCGTGCCCCGAAAGCGGGATCGAACCCCCGCTCTGATAGAAACTTCTTGGCCTTATCGTCTATGTTCACTTCGAGCTTCCGCTCTTCGAGCCGTTTTTTCATGTTTTGGAGCTGGATATCAACGATACGCAGAATATGCTCCTTACCGAGTCTGCGGAAGGTGATAATCTCGTCGATCCTGTTGAGGAACTCCGGCTTGAACGTCTGTTTCATAATCACATCGATCTGGGGGCGTACCTTCTCGAGATCTTCCGCCTGGAGGATGAGATCGCTTCCGACATTGCTGGTCATGATGATAATGGCATTTTTAAAGTCGACCAGCCTGCCTTGCCCGTCGGTAAGACGGCCCTCATCGAGAAGCTGCAGCAGTACGTTGAACACGTCTTGATGGGCCTTCTCGATCTCGTCGAAGAGAATCACCGAGTAGGGCCTTCTCCGCACCGTCTCCGTGAGCTGTCCTCCCTGATCGTAGCCGACGTACCCCGGAGGAGCACCGATGAGCCTGGAGACGGAAAACTTCTCCATATACTCACTCATGTCGATGCGGGTAAGCGCCCGCTCATCGTTGAAGAGAAAATCCGCTAACGTCTTGGCAAGTTCGGTCTTTCCGACCCCGGTGGGGCCTAAAAAGATGAAAGTACCGAGCGGTTTATTCTCTTCGGAGAGGCCGGTCTTGTTCCGGCGAATCGCATTCGCTACTGCTTTTACGGCGTGGTCCTGTCCCACTACCCGCCTGGTAAGAATCTCTTCTAAGTGGAGGTACTTCTCCATCTCGGAGGAAAGCATTCTTGAAACGGGAATTCCGGTCCAGGTACTTACCACCTGGGCGATATCCTCCTCGCTTACTTCTTCCCGAAGCAGCTGATTATCTGTCTGCATGCCGTCGAGCTCTTTGGTCTTATCGTCGAGCTCCTTCTGGGTCTGGGGCATAAGCCCGTGTTTTATTTCCGCCGCTTTGGTAAGGTTCCCTTCACGCTCGTAGCGAATTTCTTCAGTGTGCAGCTCATCGAGTTTCTGTTTGAGGACGCGGATCTCATCGATTACTTTTTTTTCGTTTTTCCACTGCATCTGCATCGCATCGCGGGTGCTCTTCAGTTCCGCGAGCTCTTTCTCGAGTTTCGCAAGCCGTTCTTTAGAAGCATCATCGGTTTCCTTGGTAAGGGCCTGCTTCTCGATATCGAGCTGGAGGATCTTCCGTTGGATCTTATCGAGCTCGATAGGCTGGCTTTCGATCTCCATCTTGAGTCTGCTCGCAGCCTCATCAACGAGATCGATCGCCTTGTCCGGAAGAAACCGGGAAGTGATATACCGGTTTGAGAGATTTGCCGCGGCGATAAGCGCTTCATCTTTGATACGCACACCGTGATGGACTTCATACCGCTCTTTTAGACCCCGGAGAATGGCAACAGTCGCTTCTACCGAAGGCTCCGAGGTGAAGACAGGCTGAAACCGCCGCTCGAGGGCCGCGTCTTTTTCGATATGTTTCCGGTATTCGTCGAGGGTCGTAGCCCCGATTGCACGCAGCTCTCCCCGGGCCAATGCCGGCTTGAGCAGGTTTGATGCATCCACCGAGCCTTCGGCAGCACCCGCTCCGACTAAGGTATGGAGCTCATCGATAAAAAGGATAATCTCTCCGTCCGACTTCGCTATCTCCTGGATGACCCCTTTGAGCCGCTCTTCGAACTCTCCTCGGAACTTGGTCCCTGCGACAAGGGCACCGAGATCGAGGGCAAGCAGTTTCTTCTCCTTAAGACTTTCGGGGACATCCCCCGCTACGATGCGGCGCGCTACTCCCCCGGCAATTGCGGTCTTCCCTACACCGGGCTCACCGATTAATACCGGGTTATTCTTGGTCCTCCGGGAGAGCACCTGCATTACACGCCGGATCTCCTCATCACGCCCGATAACAGGGTCGATTTTTTCCCGACGTGCCAATGCCGTTAGGTCCTGACAGAACCGGTCTAACACCTGGTACTTAGACTCGGGACTCTGATCGGTTACCCGCTGATTCCCCCGGATGGACATGAGTGCTTTGAGCACCTGGTCCCGCCGTACTCCATGGGAGCCGAGTACTTCGGCGGCTTTGGATTTACTGTCCAGCGTTGCAAGCAAGAGGTGCTCCGTGCTTACATATTCATCTTTGAGATTGCCCGCTTCATTTTCCGCCTTTCTCAGTATTGCCCCCACTTCCGGGGAAAGATGGGGCTGGGCTGAATCGCCGTACATCTTCGGCTTGGCTTCGATAATCTCCTCGAGTTCGCGGGCAAGCCCGTCTTTGGACACACCGAGCCTGTCCATCAGGGGCGGTATTACCCCGTCCCGCTGGGTGAGCAATGCTGAAAGCAGATGCTCGGCATCGAGAGACGCATGGTTCTTGTTATGTACTATCGTATCTGCCTCTTGCAGGGCCTCCTGGGCCTTGAGAGTCATTTTATCTAATCTCACTGTGTAATACCTCTTCTCTTATATATTGTTGTATTCTTCATCTATAAAGATACGAAACCCAAATATCTCCAGTCAAATAAAAAACGCAGAATCGGCCCGCAAATGATTACATCCGGGGTTATACGCGGTACTTTATTTCCGCGTTGTTTTTGTCACGGTTTTCACCGGAAAAGGGCCGGTAGCTGAGCCGGTGTAGAGGCTGACGTGCGGGAACGGGATCTCTATTCCTTCCTGATCGAACCGGCTTTTTATCTCCTTGAAGACTTCGTTTTTTACGGTGAGAAATTGACTCTTTTCGAACCATACCGCAAAGAGCAGTTCGATTCCGGAATCGCCGAAGTTTTTAAACAGCAAAAGCGGTGCCGGTTCATCGAGGCAGAGCGGGTTGTTCTTCGCGATGGAGAAAAGGACCTCCTGTACCTTCTGCAGGTTTTCTTTATACGCAACGGAGAGATCAAAATCCATCCGCCGGATCGGGAAGCGGGTAATAGTGGTTACTTCGGTATTGATAAGCTTTTCATTGGGAATGCGGATAAAAAGATTATCGAAGGTCCGCATTTTTACCGAGAGCAGATCGATCGACAAAATGATTCCGGTCTTATCGCCTACGGTAATGATATCCCCGATTTTGAACGGCTTCTCGGAGATGAGAAATACCCCGCTAATGATATTCGAGAGACTTTCCTGAGAAGCAATACCTAACGCTATACCGACAACTCCGGCGGCCCCTAAAATGGCGGCAAGCTGGACCCCCATTTTATTGAGAGCATAGAGAAAAACGATGAAAAACCCTATGTAAGTAATTGCTTTGGTGATGAGCATCTGTACCTGCGGGGTTACTTTTTTACGGATTATCCGTTTTACAATACCAGCTACAATTTTTACAGCGAGGAACCCGCCGATAATAACAGCTGCAATCTCGGCAAGATTGATGAGGTTGTCCGGAGTAAACAGTTCTTTGATATTCAAATTCTTTAAAAAACCCATACTATTATCCCGCAAAATCCTTTAAAATACCGAAA
>CAZQKT010000042.1:0-26216 GCA_964594055.1 uncultured Spirochaetales bacterium | reverse complement strand
TAATCCCGAGAGAATCGGCTTGCAGTACATCGGAAGTAATGCGATTGACCATTCCTGCTTCCACTATAACCACAGTGGCTGACCGCGGTAACCCGGAAATAAAAGACATCTCCCCGACAAAACTTCCTTTACCGAGCTCAGCTATTGGAATCTTCTTACCCTGGGTGGTCTTATATACTTTTCATGATAACTCCAGTATGTCGTCTCGGGTTCGTATTGAAAGTAACCTGCCGGGCGTTTTCCTTTAGAAGAAAACTGACCCGGCAGCCATTTTGTTCACTTATCTCGGTTTGTCAATTCGCTTTGGAAGCTGCTCAACAACTTCCTTTAACTCGCGCTGTCCGCAGGCTCGTCTTCGAGATCGGGATTCTCAACCATTTTAATGGTCGGTTTAAGAATATAGTTTCCGTCACTACTGACTGTCACCGATTTCTCAGCATCAAAGTCTACGACAACTTCCGTCTCTTCACCTGCAGTCACATCAAAGGTCCCGACAAGTTTTACACCGGTCTGGGTACCGCTTGGAATTCTAAGATCATATTCCGTGGTATCATTCTCAAAGGTGATGATATTGTCCTCGTTTACATGGATCCGAATTTGATTATACTGCCCGGCATCGAGACTTACCTCCTTTGCGAGAAAGTCCCAATTACCGTCCTGGAGCTTCAGTAAATCATAGTCCTGCTCTTCATCGATTACGGTAATCCATTCCGCATCTTCGGCCCCTTCCTCTGTCGCCTTCGACACTTCTACTTTGGTAATGGTCACTTCGATAGTTGCAACTGTTTTATTGTCCAGTTCCAGCGGCGCGTCGGTAAGCTTCATCGAAAGAAGACCGGTCCCGGTAAACAGATCACACCCTGCAAAGGCCAACACTGCAATAATACTAAAAACAATCAATACTTTTCTCATCTCTTTTCCTCCTTAAGATCGTTTTGATCTTGTTCTAATCAGTTTCTATTACGTATATACCGGCCCTTTTCCATTCGGTTGCATAAAAAATTGTTTTTTTACTACTTTCTTGCTATGATTGTGGCTGTGGATACCAACTCGAACGCCTATGATATCGAGACTGTAAGCCGCATTTTGCGCGGTGAGACCGCCGAGTTTCGAAAAATAGTCGAGAAATATCAGAATGCGATATATAGACTGTGTCTCTCTTATGTATCAAATCATGAAGAGGCCGAGGATGCCGCCCAGGATATTTTTCTCAGGGCGTACAAATCTCTTCACCGGTTTAACCTGGAAAAACGGTTTTATACTTGGCTGTATACGATCGCTTTGAATAATCTCAAAACCAGATACTCGCGTATCCTCAGGTTTAAAGAAAAAACCG
Source organism: uncultured Spirochaetales bacterium (assembly GCA_964594055.1). GTDB lineage: Bacteria > Spirochaetota > Spirochaetia > SPDA01 > CAZJBZ01 > CAZKZZ01. The sequence continues at coordinate 24,880 of CAZQKT010000042.1, read as the reverse complement.
ATGCAAAAAAACGGGAAAAGCAACCCGATGAACAAACTCCGGAAGAGCATGTAGAAAAACAGGAAACCTCAGAAGAGATAGACCAATCCGTACGAACACTCCCCGCTCCGCTTAAAGAAGTAGTACTACTATACTACTTCGATGAAAAAAGCGTAGCAGAGATCACCGAGATTCTCGGATTGAGCAGTGAGGCCGTTAAATCACGGCTCCACCGGGCACGGAAAAAACTGCGTGAAAAACTTGAAAAAAATGCAACCGAGAGGTAGAAAGAGAGGTATATAGAAAGTGATGAGGGATACATGTGATCAAATACAACGGATTATCTCACAATGGGAAGAAGAGGGATGCCTCAGCGGAGAAGCGTTTAAAACATTCGAGGCCCATCTAGGAGCATGCCCGTCATGCTCTACGAGATATGCCGCCCTTCTTCCCATCATCGAAGCGGATGTATCGGAGGGCGCCGGCGGCAGGGCCGGCATTGGCATGAAAGAACAACTTCCATCTCCGGGACCGGATTTTACGAACAATGTGATGGAGCTGATCGAAAAAGAAGGCACCCCGAGAAAAAGCAGAGGAAACGCGTGGATAGTAGCAGCTGCTGCTTCGGTTCTGATTGTCGCGGGAGTGTTGTTCACTGCACTGTTTCCCCTCTCCGATACTCCGTCACCGGAGATGGACTATGTAAAGGTACATTTCACTTTGAGCGCCCCGGAGGCGGAAAGCGTAACTTTAGTAGGAGATTTCACCGAATGGGAAGCCTCAGAGATAAAACTGCACGATCCGGAAGGTGACGGGCTCTGGGAAGCTGAAGTACGGCTTAAAAAAGGGGATGTGTATATGTATAATTTCGTTATAGACGGCCAAACATGGGTTGTAGACCCTGATTCAGTGGTCCAAGTGGATGACGGGTTCGGCGGAGAGAGCTCTTTATTGCGGTTGTAGAGGGAGGTGGTGATGCGTTTCTGCAAATCTATTCTCATTTTTATCATTTTCATGCTGCCGATTGTTGCCACTGCAGCTCCCGGTGAAGAATCAGAGGAATTGACCCGGTTTTTCTCAGCGTTAGAGGAAAAGCACACGGCCGGGGAGGCCCCAAACTGGAACGAAACGTTCCAAAAGGCGTTCACGAAACTATATGAGAACTCGACAATACATCCTACCGTATTGACATTACTTTCACATACACTGCGCGAGAGGGCCGGTGCTGCTGTTTCTCCCGAAAATTTTGCTCAAACTCTGTATAAAGCCGCGGAAAATGCCGATCGGGGGCTTCGAAGGGGAGAGAACCCGATGAAAGTACGTGAAGAAATGCGTAGCCGCTTTGCCCGAACCGAACGTTTTAATGCCGACAAGGCCAAAGACCAGGTGCGAAACAATCTAGAGAACAGAGGGCGGGGCAACACCTCTTCGTTTATCCCGCCGGGATTAGATATGCGGAACACACTGCGCCCGCCTGATAGAGATAAGCTCGATGATATCCCTTTTAAAAGAGATGACGATGATCAAGGAGACCATCCGGGGGGCGATACCGACGAAGGCGGTCAGTATCGCCCCTGATCCGTATGAAATTGATATTCGTAAGACTATAGGGTACACTTAAACGGAATGAGGCGGACCCCTACAGCACATATCCATCTTCTCATTTTCTTGCTTTTTATCATTACCTCCTCCTCTCTTCTCGCCGAAGACAGTTGGAAGATGCAGACCCTGCATTCGTGGTTCCGCTTAGAAAAAAAGGCGGACCGCTATAGTGATAAAAAAGGTGAGATCGAATTGTTATTCAATCGAGCAGAACGGTCGGGTATTCCTCCCTCCCTCCTTATGGAAAGACTCAAAGAAGGCGCCGCTAAAGGGGTCCCGCCGGGCAGACTGGTCTCGGCCCTCCGATCTGAGAAAGAGAGGCTTGTAACCGCGCAGCGTCACATCACAGAGGCAGGCTACCTGCCGGAGAAGCAGCATCTGAAACTGGTAAGCATCTATTTACGCGGCGGACTATCGGTACGGATAATTGAACACGTTTTGGACCTGGGGAGACAAGAAAACAAGGATATCGACGATGTGTTCCTGCTCTTTGACGCTCTTTTTCAAATATCAAAAACCGTTATTCTCTCAGAAGACCAATTGACAACACTAGGGCGGGTAATGCTGCACAGCACGTTACATCCAAAAAGTTATGCCTCTATTAATTCATTCTTTATCAAAGGAAGGGCCCGAAGACTGGATGACAGGGAGATTCTCCGGATAATCGAAGAAGTGCTCGGAAATGACGGCAGGCTGATACAACTGGACCGTGAATTACAAAGAAGGGCGGGAAGACGATGAAACACCGATTACTCTTTTTTTTCGCTTGTACTCTTTTTATCACATCCGCACTATACGCCGAAGTATACTTCGGCGGCGGCAGCTCCTTTTCGTTTACCTCCAGTGAAGAGAAACCGGTCCTGCCGGAACTGTTTCTCGACGGCGGTTTCAGTCTGTTTCACCCTTTTAATAAACAGTGGAGTCTCTTTTTCGACGGGGGCGGGAGATTCTCTTATTTTCCTGTTGACAGTCAGATAAGCGGAAAAGCTTCGCTGACCGGTGATGTCAGCTTTCGAAGCGGAGACTTTTTTACGAAGCTTCAGCTCGGCTCCTATGTAGAGCACGCCGACTGGCTGCAGAATCCATACTGGTACCAGCACGCCGAATGGTATCTCTCGCTCGATCTCGATTCTGTTTCTCTATTCGCAGCCCCCCAGGGGATATGGGAAATCGAAGACACAAATCATACAGCAGGAATAGAAGGAAGAATCGGGAGTTCTTTTGATCTAGCAACGGTGATCCTCACCCCGGAGTTTAACGCGGGAATACACTTTCTCCCGGACAATCATACGGCGGGCTTTTACGGCCCTCTCCTCGACCTCTCCTGGTACCCGGGGGCCCCGCTTACTCTTTCTAACTCTCTCGGAGTAAAACGAAACGATTCAACGGAAACGGAGGAGCTTACCGGGGGAAGTACGCTCGAGACAGACGACTACACAACGGTGTTTATAAAACCGAAAGCGTCCTTCTTTCTTTCGAAGTTTCTCACCATGGAGATACTCACCCCTGTTGATCTTACCATCCATGACCATGGCTACATCGACGATACCCAGGTTATGGAAGACCGTCAGATAACGTTTTACTTTTCTCCCGAAATCAACGTTACCGTCGATACTGCTTCTCCGGTAAGTTTCCTTGTTTCAGGAGGCCTCGAGCTTATACATTCAAACTCTTCCTATGTAAACGATGTATCGGGAACGGTCACCGTTTCCGCGGACATTTCATTTTAAACTGGTGACCATGCTTCAATTGACAGCCACTCGTGTTATTTCAGCGAACCTACGTAGTCGAGTATCTCTTTTTTCTCAGTCTTCGGGTCTGCATGGGTGGGAGCAAAGGACTTTCCCGTAATAAGCTCGTAAGCACGGATATACCGGTCTGCTACCTCTACCCGCACCCAATCGGGGATTTCGGGCGGGGCCCCCTCACCCATATAATTCTGTTCCATGAGCCATTGCCGGAGATATTCCTTATCGATCTTACGCTGTTTTTCACCTTTTCCGAACAGCTCTTCGTAGGTATCGGCGATCCAGTATCTGCTCGAATCGGGAGTGTGGAGTTCATCGACGAGGACCAGCTCACCGTCCAACACTCCGAACTCATATTTGGTGTCCACGAGAATTAGTCCCCGATCGGCAGCGATCTCTGTTCCCCGTTTAAAAAGGGCGAAGGCAGTGTCCCTGATCTTGTTCCAAAGGCCTTCCTCTACGATACCGCGGTTTACCAGCTCTTCTGATGCGATCGATTCATCATGATCACCCCGTTCCGCTTTCGTCGAGGGGGTAAGAAGCGGTTTTTCGAACCGCCGGTTAAACCGCATCCCTTCGGGAAGCGGGATGCCTGAAACGGCACCGGTAGAGGAGTAGTCCCGCCAAGCCGAACCGGTAAGATACGCACGGATGACAACCTCTACCGGCAGCACATCACATTTTTTTACCAGAACTGACCTGCCGGTAATCTCTTTTTCAATATGATTGGGAATGATATCTGCAGTTTCGCGAAACCAGTACATGGAGAGCCGGTTCAATATCTGCCCTTTAAAGGGGATGTGAGCAAGCACTCGGTCAAAGGCGGAAATACGATCGGTTGTTACCAATACATATTCGCTTTTGAAGTCAACAATGTCACGGACCTTCCCCCGTATCAGGGTAAGACCTGAAGGAAGCTCCGATTCTTCGATGCCGGTAAACACATTTCCCAGATTTTCCCCAATCTCATCTTTTCTCATGCGCCGATTTCCTTTCGATTAGTAACAACCTTGGATATCAGACCGTAGTTGATCGCTTCCTCGGCGTTCATCCAGAAATCCCGGTCCGAGTCCTTTTCAACCTTTTCCAACGGCTGTCCTGTTTCCTCAGAAACAAGGTTATTTACCTTTACCCGCAGTTTCTCGAGCTCACGGGCATGGATCTCGATGTCCGAGGCCACGCCGCGCATACCGCTCAACGGCTGGTGGATCAAAAAGTGGGCGTTGGGCAGACTCAGCCGCCGTTCGTTGGGGGAAGCAAGCAGGATGATAGATGCCGCACTGGCCACTAATCCCATACCGATGGTGTAGACATCGGGTTTGATAAACCGAAGCATATCGAATATGGCAAAACCTGCATCTGCATCACCGCCGGGAGAGTCGATAAACACTTTCACCGGTTCATCACTTGCATCTTCGAGCAGCAGAAGCTGCCGTATAACCCGTTCCGCTAACGGTTTATTTACTTCTCCGGAGAGAAGAATATTTCGGGTTTTGAGCATTTTTTGGAACAGAGCTTCCTGTTCCTTTTGGTTTTCCTGATTTTCCTGGTCGTTTTCTTCATCTTGGAAACGATTAATATAGCTGGTATTGTTCATACAAACGTCCTCTTTTATTATTATTTTACTCTTTACACTGTAAAAGATAATGAAAATTGATAAAATAGTAAATTAGTCGATTAAACGGCGCCTTAAAAGCCGCACCGCGAAAAATCCCATGAAAACCGAAAACCCCACCAAGTAGAGCAGGTCGAGCAGATGCAGGAACTCCAGTTCGGAGAAGACCAACCCTCGGACAAGCCGTACGGAATGGGTAAGGGGCAGGGCCTCTGCAACCGGATGCAGCGCTTTAGGGAGCTTCTCTATGGGAAATATAACGCCTGAGAAAAAAAACAGCGGAGAGATGAACCCGGTAAAGTAAAAATTGAAATGATTGAGGTTCTTTACGAATGAGGTGACAAACAAAGAGAGGGAGGCAAACATCGTCCCGGTCAAAAACCCGACGGGAGGTGCCATAAACACCTTCCAGATCGGGAGAATACCGAAAAGAGAGACAATAATGAATACAGCCGTTGAAAAGAACAGACCCTTTGTTCCCGCCCAGATAATCTCTCCTACAATTAAGTTGTTGACCGTAATCGGCGCTCCGAGCATACCGTCGTACACTTTATCGAACTCCAGCCTGATAAACGTCCCGAACGAGCATTCGAACGCCGCAGTAAACATCGCAGAGGAGACCAGTAACCCGGTAGCCAAATATTTGATAAAAGGGATCCCGTCCATGGAAGTGATGTAGCTTCCCAAGCCCAGCCCGATCCCGGCCAAAAAAATGAGCGGCTCGAGAAACGGGGGAAGACCGTTACTGATGAGGTTTCTCGTGTACACCCGCATGTGCCGATACCACACACTGAAGAGCCTGCTCGCCAGCGGCGGATACGCCCGTTCACTACTGATTGCCATGCAATTTCCTCCCCGTCGCCTTGAGAAACAGGTCTTCCAAATTGGTCTGTCTAAGATAAAACTCTCCCGGTTCTAAGCCCCGGACCATCGCTTCGAGCATCCCGATATCTTTGCTGTAGTAGAGGACCCGTTCCTCCGACTCTTCCTTGCGGACATCATCATGTACATGCAGGGATTCCAGCTCCTTCGCCTTTTCTACGCTGATCAATTCCAGCACGTGCGATTCTATATTCCTCTCCATGAGCTCCTTCGGGTTGCCCTCCATAAGGGCGAGCCCTTTGTCCATAATAAGGACAGTGTCCGCAATTTGGAACGCCTCTTCCATATAATGGGTGGTAAGGATGATGGTGACCCCCCGCCGTTTGAGGCTTCGGAGCCTGTCCCAGATTACCTGGCGCACCTGTGGATCGAGACCGGTCGTCGGCTCATCTAAAATAAGCAGCTTCGGGTCGTTCAACAAAGCCCTTGTAATGATAAGACGGCGCTTCATACCTCCGGAGAGTTCTCGGATCTTTGCCTTTTTCTTGTCCTTAAGCTCCATAAAATCGAGCAGCTCATCGATTTTCTTCGCCGCCCGTCTCGTAGACATTCCGTACAGCTTTGAAAAAATCATGAGATTTTGGAACACGTTCAGCTCCACATCGAGATCGTTGTCCTGGGGAACGAGACCGGATAGATGCTTTATCTCCAATTCATGCTTACGGGAATCATACCCGAACACATCGATTACGGTATCTTCTCGTTTGTCCGGGAGTGCCTTGCCGTAAAGCATTTTCATCATGGTCGTCTTGCCAGCGCCGTTCGGCCCTAAAAAACCGTAACAGATCGCTTCGGGAATATCGAACTGCAGATCATTTACCGCGACAAGAGAACCGTAGGTTTTGAAAACATGGTTTACCGAGATGACCGTTTTAGACATTGGGCTAATGTAACCAAAATAATCGAGAGTGAAAAGCAGATTAATACATCTTTTCACCGTAGTTGAGTAAGATTGTCTTTAATTTCTGCTCCAGTATATCGTACGAGAAAAAATCTTCTCCCAATTTGAAGTTTTTCTCTACTATTTTTTCGCGGAAGTCATCATCGGCGAGAATCTGTTTGACCTTGTCCACTTCTTTGTCCGTTATGTAGGTGTCCATGATGACCGCTTCGAACCCGATGGGCTCTATATCGGACTGAAAAATAGAATAGCGGTTAACTAAAAGCGGTTTTTTAAAAAAGATCGCTTCTAAGAAGGCGTTTCCGAACCCCTCATAGGTCGAAGGGTAGGTGACGAAATCGGCATGCGGGTACACATCATCGAGGCTGTATATCTTATTCCCGTCCTCGGTGGTTCCCCGTTTTGCCCCCACAATATCGGGGCGTATTATCACCTCCACACCCATAAGACGGGCGTAATCCATGACCCGCTCATAGTACTCCTTCCCCTCATCTTTGGTCTGATGGGATATGACCAGCTTGGCCCGTTCATCTTTGAGCCTATTGACCAGTTCTACCGCATGCTCGATCCCTTTGCGGGCCACGACCCGCGTCGGTTGGAGAAAGAAGATATCATCCTCCCCTATCCCAAAATCACTGGGGATTTTTTTTTTTTACTCATCTTTTCCCTGCGCAGTTTTTTCAAAACCAAACAAATTCGGAAAAAAAATCGAAGCGCCCCCCCGCCGATACCCCATTGCCTTACGCGCTTCGGTGTTGATCACGACGTGGCTCATGCTCGGAAGCTTCGGCGGAAATGCCATAGAAATGTAATCCGGCACGCAGTTTACCAGAAACCGCTGCCGCTCCCAGTAGAAATCGTGGTGATGTCCGATAGCAGGAATACCGGTTTCTGCAATGAACTCGGTTATTGCCAGGCCGAACGGGATATTGACCGGTATTGCCACCGCATTTTCTACGATGACCATATCGATATCGAATTTTTTCACAAAATCGTACAGTTTGCTCTTTAGGTAATTTCGAAGCCGGTGCATCTCTCCGGAGAGAGCGTTCGGGCGCACTGTGGACCCGAAACACTGACTCTGCACCTTAGCAACATCGGGATGTTCCCAAAACGCTACAGGTACCAGCATGAGCCGGTCCCCGTCCCAATCGGAAAGCCCTGCAAAATAAAAGATTTTAAACCGCATCTCTTCGAGAGCATGCACCCATTTTTCGGTCTCCAGAGACACCCCGTCTGTACCTTGAAACCGGGTGGAAATAAAACCGATATTCCGGATCGGGTCCGTTTTTCTGTGCCATGCCATGAGAAACTCCTTTTTAAAAGCCTATTGTATGATAATTTTATCGATATCGGCAAGAGAGTTTATTATCCAATCCGGATGCACCCCGCTGCAGCGCGGATCATCTTTACGCATACGGAGAGAACGGCTGTCTCCTGCAAACAGAGCGGTCCGAAACCCTACCCGTGATGCGGGAGTAATGTCATTGAGCATATCATTTCCAATATAGAGAACATCGGCCGGCCCTGCTCCGGAGGGCAGTGCATCACGCACGTTTTCGAAGAGATCGGTGCACGGTTTGGAGACCCGATCGATATACGAATACGCGCACAGCTTATCGGTAAACCCGAGGCTCTCGAGAGAGCGGGCGAGCAGTGCATCGAAGAGCAGCGGAGTGAACACCTGCGCGTTCGAGACAATGCCCAGTGCAATGACCTTTTTTCGAAGAGAATAGAGCAGCCTCTGCGCTCCGGGCATCGGATAGACCGGATTTACGGCACATTCATACGCGACAGCAAAACGGAGGGCGTGGGTATAGTCGAACCCGAAGAGTTCACCCCAGATCTCTTCGACCCGTACTTCGGGACATTGTGTGGTCGAACGCAGCTTCGCATGTTTCTCTTCGACCTTTTCCATGAAACGGGTCTGAACCGTTTCCGGATTGCTGCCCCGGGGCAATAGATCCCGCAACCCATTGAGGCTATCTATTTTTTGCCGATTTTTCTCTTCACGCTGCTGTCGCGCCTTCTCGACACTTATATCTCCCGATTTGGATACGAATAACGTACCGTAGATGTCGAAGAGGACAACCTTCGGAAAGGGACTGCAGGGAAGATCAGAGGTGCGCTGCTCGAATGCGCAACCGGTCTCGAGCGGTCCTGCCGGGGGTGAATGGTCGCGGATGTACCGTATCAACTCTTCGCGCAAAGAATCCGAAATCAGCATGCTGCAGTCAACTCCCTAAGGGAAGATAATTATCGATGTGAAGAAACTGGTCAAGCACCTTTTCTTTTTCAACCTGATGAGGGACATACGTTTCAATCTTACTGTAGATTGAAAGCAGGTTTTCCCGATAACGGACAGGTCCGTACACATCGAGAATTATTTTTCTATTCTCCTCGGTAAGGCAATGCGAGCACGGTTTCTCGAAAAAATCCCCAAGCCAGGGATTTTGTTTGTACACCCATTTTCTGCTTTCATCATCTTCGGCGAGAAGCCTAATCGCTTCCGCCTGGGCCGTCTCATCGAGTTGGGCAAAATCGATCCGACCGTCACTGGACCGGGTACTGTACGCTTTCTCCCTGTCCGACCGGGGGATGACAACTTCAAATTGTCCGGCCCACCGGGCGACCCCTTCCAACCACCGCTCTTTGAAAGCAGGTTCATCAAAACTGCGAAGCGGAATGAAAAAGCTGTCGTAGAGTTTGCTAAATGAGATGCCGTTATTTTCAAAATCGGGACACACCGCTTCGAGCCACCGCCCTCTCACCTCTTTTCCGATCGTCCACGGCTCTAAATAGCTGAATCCGAACCCTTCTTTGATGCTCGTGGTCGCTACAAAATAGGTCCTGCCCAGCACTCGAGTAAAATCCTCTTCTATGCCCAAATTTAGCAGGACGGGAAGGGAGAGCTCCTCGACAAGCCGCTCCCACTGTTTAAAACTCTCTACATCCCGGGGAGAATTCGGGGGAAGTGTGACTCCCATATACAACCGGTTCGGGACAAAGAGAGAGTGGAGAAGGACCTCCCCTACGTTTTTTCTTCTGATGGCCCGTACGGGATAGAGGACCACGTCCGGCTCCCCTTCATAATCACCGTAAGGCAGACCGGTTACCATATTGGGTAAGTAATGAAGCCCCTCATGCTGCAGACCCGCCCGGACAAGCAGATTATAGTCCCGTCTGTTTATTACCCCGTAGTGGCTCTTGGTGGGATAGGCATCGTCACGAAAATAGACGGACGGGCGGCCGTCTTCTGCGAAATCGTGAATTTGGAGAAAGAGCCGGACCCCCCGGTCCTGAAGAGACCGTATAATCCGCATGAACTTGCTGTTCTTTTTGAGAAGCGGATTATGGATGTGGAGCACATCGCAGCCCCGACCGGGCCACTGTTCTTCGATGACTTTCTCGATAGCGCCCGCGATTTCGGAAGGGGTCCGTTCGACCGACCATGTGCCGTCATATCCGAGTCCGGGAACTACCCGCGTGGTTATTCCGAAATCCACACCCCCTTCCTCACCTTTAATCATGAGACAGGCATGGTTGTCCCGCAAGACACCGATCTGCTGGCCGATGACAGTTGTAACACCGCCTTTTCTGGTATGGTAATGTAAAAAAGCTATGTTCATGGCTACGTATAAAATTTATTTCTATATTCTTCTATTTGAATTATCGGAGGACGCTCCTTTTGTTCTATTTCGAATATTTTCTGGGAATGAGCCTCTTCGTCTACACTGAACTGGATCATATGCTCATAGATATCCTGTTTCAAATCAATCAATCCCATTGCCTCGATCCGGTTTAAAAACGTCTGCATAATGCCGAACGCCATTCTCCCGAGAGAATGTGTGTCCTGATTTCTGTGGATCCGCTTGTCCAGGTCTACCTGGGCAAGCACATCCATCCCCCATTTTTCGTAGATGTCCAACAGCATACTGGTTTCAATACCGTAGCCGAGGGGAAATGAGAGCTGTTCGAGAATGTCACGGTAGGCAGCATATTCTCCGGACAGGGGCTGGATGATCTGGGTCAAATCCGGTGTGAACAGACTGAAGAGAGGGCGAATGACCAGCTCCGTGACCCGGCCGCCGCCTGAAGGCTTGAGCCGCTTCGAATCGAGGGCAATCGGCCGGTCGTAGAACGCTTTGGTATACCGGACATTCTCGCTGGTAAGAAGGGGGCCGAAAAGGCCATAAGCAAAACGGTGATGAATGTTTTTAATGTCCGCGTCGATATACACGATGATGTCCCCCTCGAGTACATAGAGCGCTTTCCAGAGATTTTCACCCTTGCCCCTGTACTTTTCCAACCCAGGCAGAATATCATCTGCAAGATACACATCCGCACCGTACGACTCTGCAATCTCTCTCGTATTGTCGGTAGACCCCGAATCGATAACCACGATCTCATCGAGGAGGGGATATCGATGGACTAATTCAGACCGCATGATAATGATTTCTTTAGCAATGGTTTTCTCTTCATTTAGCGTGGGAAGGCAGAGAGAAATTTTTACATTCTTCTCCCGCTTTTTCTTGACAAGCTCTTCGAGATTGCTGAATTGTGAGTAATGAAATGTATTATTTTTAAGCCACACTTTCCGTTCAACCATCACATACTCCTTCGTCAATCGCTTGAATAATTCCCACAAGCTGTGCAATCCCGGTAAAGAGAGTGTTGATGTCCACTACGGCATTTTCTTTATGAATATTCTCACCGTGGGTAAGCCCCAACGTGATCGTCGGGATATTCCGGGCCAAAAAAATGGCCAATTCCGATTCCGAAAAATTGATTTTCGGTTTTATTTTGAGTGCCTCCATCACTGCAATAGCGCTTTTTACGAGGGGGTGATTGTACCCGAGACTGTATGACCCAACATCGGATAGTTTGTCTATCGTCATATCCACCTGGTTTTCGTAGGCCAGACTCTCGACAATATCGTGGATTTCTTTGTAGATCTGCTCGACCATCTGAAACGAATCACTCATCACCTCAAAGCCGAGCCGCCCGGTGAGAGCAATCTCTCCGAACTTCATCCCTGCATTGATCCTCCCGATATTGATCCTCGACCGGGGCCGCTGGGGGAGGCTGATTGCCATAATTCTATTGATGACTTCGTTTAAAATGAGTATTGCATTGGTCTCCCCTTTGTTTTCCCAGCCGGTAACCTCGGGGATTTGACACTGCACTTCCCCCCGGATCATTCCCAGAGTAAAGTAGTTCAATCTGCCCAATTCGATCCCCTCGATCATGACCGCACCCCGGGCGTCTTTTTTCCAGTTCTCCAAAAAAGAGCGTACGCTTTTAAGGTTGCTCCTGCCGAGGGATTCCTGAAATCCAACAATATAGAGGTCTGATTCCAGTTCGATCGATAATTCGGAAAGAATATCGGGCAGGGTTGCCAGGGTCCCTACAGCGACACTGTTGTCCGCCACCCCCGGGCCTGAGATTATCTGTTCGGTTACGGAGAGATCCAAATCATCAATATCAGTGAGTACGATATCGAGATGGGCCCCTATGATAATCGGTTTTTTCCCCGGGTCCTTTCCTTTGATCAAGGCCACCGGATTACCGTCGGCATCGATTGTACATTCGTCGACCGACCGGAGCATACTCAGCCTTTCGCCGAACATGGAGGCTTTCGGAGACCGAGCTGCTACACTGTCATCGTCCTCTTTGAGCACCTGGACGCGGTCATCTTCCTGACCGATCATGAGAATATTGGTAATGAGCACATCCCTGAGCTCGGCGATTGTACCGGTATACTTCGGTAAGTCGGATAGATGATCAAGCGTTACCGTTGGTATAGCCATATTAGGTCCTCTTTGATATCCACATACTTTGAAAAGGTTCCAACCGCAGTCGATTGTTTTTTATGGTCTCGTTTTCCACAGGCTTGTCTCCTGCAAGAAGATCATATCCCCCTTCTACCCCGACGGAAACATCCCCGAGAGAAACATCCGTTTCCTTACCCGTTGTGTTGATGAAAACCGTCACCTGCTCCGCTTTATCCGGACTGTTCCGCTCGATTGCGAATACTCCGTTATCAGCGAAATCGAGGACCTTCCACGGGCCGGCGGGATGAAACGCCTTGCTCTTTCTTCGTGCTTCGAGCATATTCGTATACCCCTCGAAAACCATCCTGCGGAGGGAGTCCTCGCCAGTGAGCTCTTCTTCGACCACCGAGATATCGAGCTTTTCCCGGTTTATCGACCGCTTCATCCCCGTAATCTGCGGTCCTTCGCTCCAGTTTTGCGAACCGAGGAGACTATGAATATAGATTCCCGGAACCCCGGGCATTGAAAGCAGTACGGCCTGCGAAGCCAAAAATTTTGCTGCACGCGCTTCTGCGGAAAGGGAATCTTCCGCAACTGCCGAGAGATAGTTTATGTTGAGTTCGTAGGGGATTTCACCGCCGGGGACCGCCTTGTAGGAGATTTCCCCTCCCCTCTTTTTTACCTCGGAGAGCAGCCCGGCAATCTCATTGTCTTCCAAGATGCCATGGGCGGGAAGGATCCCGATCCCGTCGTGAGAGGCGAGAAAATTGAAATAGGTCGCAGTTTCTCCGAGATGAGGGAGCTCCTTTGCCCATTCGGTAAGATGGCGGGGATCTTCCCGGATAAAGGCGTCTAAAACGAGTGGCGGGAGGGAGAACTGGTAAATCATATGGGCTTCATCATTCATAGTACCGAGATAAGACATATTCTCCTTATGCGGTACATTGGTCTCGGTAATAAGTACGGAGCCCGGAGAAACTTCTTCCATTACCGCCCTGAAAAAGCGGACAATTGCATGGGTCTTTGGATGATGAATACAAGGGGTACCGATTTCTTTCCATAAATACGCTATTGCATCGAGCCGTACTACGCGCGCGCCGTGTGCCATATATTCGAGAAGAATATCGGTCATTTCCAACAGTACGTTCGGCTCTGCAAAGTTGAGGTCGACCTGGTCGGCTGAAAATGTTGTCCATAACCGTATTTCACCGTCGGTATGCCGAAAAGGGGTGAGCAGCGGAGATGTCCTCGGTCTTGCTACACTGCTTAGGTCGACATCATCCGGGGGTGCTATAAAAAAATTGTCGTAGTGAGAATCGCCCCGGAGATACCCTTTTACATATTCACTTTCTGCGGAACAGTGATTCAGTACCAGGTCGGTCATGAACCGAAATTGGGCTGCAATTGCTTCGATAGTATCCCAGTTCCCGAGCTCCGGATTTACCTTCCGATAATCGATAATCGAGAACCCGTCATCCGATGAGTAGGGAAAATAGGGAAGAATGTGTATACCCCGGACCGTTTCTTTGAGGTTCTTTAAAAAAAACCGGTGCAAGACGGAGAGCGGGACCTCTCCTCTTGATGTAAGGGAATCTCCATAGGTGATGATAAACGCATCTTGTTCATTGAACCGTTCTTTTTGTTTCTCAGCATTGATAGCGTGTGTGGTGATGAGCTCTTCTACTTTACGGGTCAATGCGTCCGCATTCTCTTCTCCGTAGATGAATCCGAGCTCTTTTCGTATGATTCTGTTCATAAAAGCTTCCCTTTACTGTAAAACACTGCATACAGTATAAAGTAAATCGAAAAATTTATCAAAACAGAAAACCGCTGTCGTAGTGGACGCCGTATTGTCCAGGGAAGATGAATATACTACACTAAGCGGATGAAAAGTGCGTTTGTAGCCGTTGTCGGCCGGCCTTCCGCCGGAAAATCCACCCTGGTAAACCTTTTCTGCGGCTATAAGGTCTCCATTATTTCCAGCGTCCCCCAGACAACCCGAAACAAAATTCGGGGTATCGTAACCCGCGATGCGGGGCAACTCGTTTTTATCGATACACCGGGATACCACAATTCGGACCGTAAATTCAATCTGCACATGAAACAGTTAGTGAAGAAGACCCTCGAAGAGGTCGACTGCATTCTCTACGTCATGGACACCTCGCGCCCGCCGGGAGATGAAGAACAGGAGATGGCCTCCATGGTTTCCCCTTATGCAGAGAGAAGTGTAGCGGCCCTTAACAAAATCGATATCGAGCCGACTTATCGGGATCAGATGGTGGATCTGTTAGAGCAGACCGGCTGCGTTGCGCCCCTCTTCCCGGTCTCCGCAGCCCGAGGCGACGGTGCGGATGAGCTGCTTACAGCACTCTTCGACCGTGCACCTGAAGGGGAAATGATGTATCCGGAAGAGTTATATACCGATCAAGAACCATCGTTTAGGATCGCAGAGATCATCCGAGAGAAAGCGGTCAACAGGGTCAGGGAGGAGCTTCCGCACGCTCTCTATGTTGATGTGGCGGACCTCGAAACGGACAACGAGCAGGAAAAACTGTGGATCCGTGCATTTCTAATAGCGGAACGGGAATCCCAGAAAGGCATCCTTATCGGAAAAGGAGGGTCCATAATAAAAGCGATCAGGACCGAAGCACAGAAGGAGCTCGCTTCCCTTTTCCCCTACCGAATACACCTCGATTTACGGGTCAAAGTGCAGCCGAACTGGAGGAAGAACCCCGACCTGTTAGCCCGGCTTATTCAGTGATTTTTAGGGCTTCTCTTTGAGGGCCAACTCGAGAGCGCGGGTTATCTTTTCTTTTCCTGCAGTCAACATGAAGCCGGCCAAGCGTGGACCCTTCTCCTTGCCGATAAGGGCCCGGTAGGTTGCAGCGAATACCGTTTTCGGCTCCAGCCCGCTGTTCCCGGCAATTTCATAGACCGCTTCACTCAATTCTTTTTCATCGTATTGGTCCAGTTTGGCTGCAATCTCAGTAAGCTCCTGCAGCGCCTTTTTCTCTTCGATTGAAAACTGCGCCGGCGGCAGAGAACCCGTTCTCAGATGAAAGCGGAAATCTTGGGGAGCGAACCCGGTAATCCAGTTCCAGGCACAGCGGGCACGCACCCGTATTCTCTCTTTTTGGCTTTCTTTGATATCGTCGAGCATATCGAGTGCGGATTCGATATCTCCTTCCTGAATCTGGAGCAGATTGCAGAGATGACGAAAATTGATTTGATACGGCATCTCGGATGGAACATGTTCGACTTGTGAGAGCTCATAGATCCGCTTTTCTTTTTCTCTGCGTTTCTCTCCCACCTCTTCCGTGCCGAAGTAAATCCGCTCACACTTATCGTAGTCTTCGTAAATCTTGAGGACATCGAGATCAAAAGAGACGGCAAACTCCGAGTTGGGTTTTGTGCCGGCGAACAGATAGCGAACGATCTCCGGCTGATACACCTCGAGAACGTCCCGCAGGCTTACCACCTCGCCGGAGGAAGAGGAAATCTTCCCCCCCCGCCCCTTTATTCGGATAAAATCGTACTGAAAGGTTACCGGGGCCTCACCTTCGAAAATCTCGGCGACAACCTCTCGGGCGGTATCGAATGAACCTCCTTCCGAATGGTGGTCTTTGCCGGCAGGTTCGAAATCGACCCCCTCCTCTTTCCAGCGCATCGGCCAGTCGATCCGCCAGGGTAGTTTTACCGCACCGGTTTCCCGCAGGTCCACCGTCTCGCGGTTACTACAGGAACTGCAGGAGTAGGTCAGCCCCCACTCGCCGTCCCACGCTTCGACCGTCGTCGTGTCCTTCTCGCAGGCCGTACAGAAAACGGAGACCGGCCACCATTCCCGGGGGAGCGGGCTTGTCCGGTGGCTGTCCAGGATTGCCCGTATCTTATCTCGTTTTTCCAAGGCGGTCCTGATGCTGCGGGCGTACGCTGCCTTCCTGTACCGGCCCGCCTGGTAGATGTAATCCGGTTCAATACCGACACGCGGGAGCAGTTCTTCCAGCTCCTTTTCATGGGCCCGGGCGTAACTCTCCGTCTTACCGGCCGGGTCGGGGACGAGGGTAATAGGCTTTCGAAGATACCCCTTCAACTCTTCCCGGTTAGGCATATTCTTCGGTACTTTACGGAAGACATCGTAATCGTCCCAAGAGTAGATAAAACGGACGTTTTTACCTCGTTCGCGGAGAGCGCGGACGACCAACTCCACGGAGATGATTTCTCTGAAGTTGCCGATATGGATGGTACCGGAAGGGGTAATACCGGAAGCGGCTACGTAGAGCTCCTTGTCCCCCTTTTCCCGGATGATTTTCTCTGCATAATTGTCTGCCCAATGGGCCGGTTTGTTTTTCATAGGAGGTTGATTATACCTGAGGCCGTTCTCTTTGTTCAACCTGAGACGTGAAATGGGTTTGGTTGATCCATTACGACAGCTCGACCCAGACAGTGCCTGCTTTACTCGATTCGACCGCTTTATAAATAAACTCCATTCCTCGCAGGCCGTCATACACGGTAGGAAATGAATACTGTTCCGTTGGCAGCGGGTCGCCGTCGATACGCGCCCGGATTGCAATGATAGCTCCGTTGTAGATATTTGCAAACGCTTCGAAAAACCCTTCCGGATGGCCGTAGGGGATGCGGCCTGCTTCGACTGCCGCATCCGAGAGCCCTGCCTGGCCCTTGGTAAGAATCTGCCGCGGTTTCCCGTCCATGGCGAGTTCGAGATCGTTCGGTTTTTCCTGACGCCAAACAATAGAACCTTTTGTCCCGTAAGCCCGGATCACAAGCCCGTTATGCTCGCCCGGGGCAACCTGGCTTACGAAAAACACGCCCTTTCCTCCTCCCTCGAGCCGGAAGAGCGCGTTAAAATCGTCATCGAGTTTTCGGCCTTTGATAAAGGTGGTGACATCGGCACACATCTCGGTTATCGAATCTCCGGTAATAAACTCGAGGAGATTTATGGCGTGACTGCCGATATCTCCTAAGGTGCCGCCGATACCGGACTGATTGGGGTCCGCCCGCCATGCAGCCTGTTTGTTCCCTTTCTCTTCTACCAGGTCGTTCATCCACTCCTGCAGGTAACGCACTTCTACCTTGCGCACCTCTCCGAGCGCTCCGTCCCTGAACAGGTGCCTGGCATGACGGGCCATCGGATACCCTGTGTAGTTATGGGTAAGACAGAAAACCAGCCCCGAGTTTTCAACGATAGAGACCAGCTTCTGTGCTTCATCTAAGGTAAAGGTCATCGGCTTATCGCAGACCACATGTATTCCTGCTTCTAAAAACGTTTTGGAGACGGGGAAGTGGCTCTTGTTCGGAGTGACAACGCTCACGAAATCGATCCGTTTATCCTCGGGAAGACGGGCCTCTTTTTCCGCCATCTCCTCGTAGGTTTTATAGCATCGGTCAGGTTCGAGGTAGAGTTCTTCTCCGGTCTGCAACGTATTTTCAAAATCTCTCGAAAAACATCCTGCAACCAGTTCCGCCTGGCCGTCCAATGCGGCTGCAACCCGATGGACCGAACCTATAAGACTGCCTTTTCCCCCGCCGACCATACCGAACCTTAGTTTTCGTTTCCACGATGTCATGAAGCACCTCCAAAAAGTGTTATTTTCTGTTTTATCCCCAGTTCAAGCTGTTCGAGCTGGGCCCCGAAAACGTTGAGCGGATTGTACTCTTGCGGATGGAGCGAGTGATAATCATAGAAGCCGTCAATGAGGTCCCGTTTCAGCTGTGTACCGATATTGATCTTTACACAACCGAGTTCGATGCATCTTTTAAAAATTTCGTCGGAAAGGCCGGTCCCTCCGTGGAGGGCGAGAGGAACAGCGGTACGCCGGGCTATTTCTTCGAGACGCTTAAAATCTAGGTTCGGTTTTCCTTTATAGAGGCCGTGTACCGTTCCGACCGCAGGTGCGAATACATCGAGGGGGACCCGCTCACAGAACCGCCCCGCCTCATCCGGGTCTGCCAAGGGAACATCGAGCCCGGCGGAGATATCATCTTCCTTCCCGCCGATTGCCCCGAGCTCTGCTTCTACGGATACACCACAGGATGAAGCATACGCGGCAGCTTCCTTGGAGAGAACAACATTTTCTTCAAACGGAAGATGAGATCCGTCGAACATAACCGATGTCCAACCACTATCAACGCACAGGCGGAGATAATCGAGGTCTCTGCAGTGATCGAGATGAAGCACCAGGGGCACCGGGACCCGATTTGCAAGCCCAGCATACCACCCCGCCATAGTCTCAATCCCCCAGAGCTTGACTGCTGCAACTGAAGTCTGAATAATAGCGGGTCTCGAGAGCTCTTCCGCACTTTCGGCTACCGCTCTCATGCAGAGATAATCGTAACAGTTGAACGCCCCCACTGCAGAACCTTGCGCTTTGGCCTCGATGAGGACTTCTTTTAGTGTTGCTTTCGGCATCTGTTTGTTGCTCCGTTTGCATTAGCTGTTTCGTACTGCGAGCATTGTACTACCCACTGCAATTGGAAAGCAAGAGGAGAATACTGTTTATAAAACAGCCCGAACAGTCGATATTTAAAAACATGAAAAGAGTTTATCGATTGGTTTTGTTGACTGTATTGGTTTTTGGTCTGTCTCCTGCTCTGTTTAGTTTCCAGACAGGGAATGCTTCCTGGTATGGAGGGAAGTTTCAGGGCAGGCCCACTGCGAACGGAGAGATTTTCGACACCAACATGTTTACTGCAGCCCACCGGACCCTTCCATTCGGCACACGGGTTAAGGTAACCAATTTGAGAAACGGGAAATCAACTATTGTACGTATCAACGACCGGGGGCCGTTTATTCAGGGGAGAATAATCGACCTCTCCAAGGCGGCTGCGGAGGCAATCGGTATGATAGATACGGGAACAGCCCCGGTGCGCGTCGAGGTGGTCGAAGCTGAGGCAGAACAAGCTGCGACAGAACAAGCTGAGGCAAACCCGGAAATAAGCAAATACGAACTCACCGAACGATTCACTATCCAGGTAGGCTCTTTCTCAATGACCCAGAATGCGCTTTCTCTGCGCAAAAGGCTCGAATCTCATGGATTACCCGCCGCTTTTGAATCGGGAGGAGAAGGAATTGTTCGAGTAATCCTTGTGAACATCGAGGCATCTGCTCTCGATTCGGTACGGACAAAGTTAACTGAGGCTGGAATTACCGAGATTTTAGTGCGTCGTAATTAGGTTACTCAATAAAGGCCTGTTTCGGTTCCCGAAACCGGTATTTCTCTCCTATTTTGCTCTTCACATCGGTAAGCGGGCAAATCCCGCCGGTAGCGCTCGCCTCGAAAAGACAGGCGCAGGCAATGGCGGAAGCGGTCTTGAGCGCTTCCGCAGGCTCCCACCCCTTATAGATACCTGCTAGAATTCCGGCACAGAACGCATCCCCGGCCCCTACGGAGCTTAAAATATCCGAATCGGCAACATGATAGGAGGGATGCACCGTTGCTCCGTTTGAGGTGTCCATCCAAATCGAGCCTTCGGGAAAATGGATGACGACGGTTTTCGAAACCCCTGTTCCTAACACTTTTTCAGCAGCTTGTTCGAGCTTTTTCCTGTTGATCCCTCTTTTCCCTCTTATTTCAATCCCGGTAATCTTTTCCGCCTCTACCTCATTGATGATGCAGTAGTCCACATACGGTAAGGTCGGCAGAACAATCCTAGAAAACCTGTCCGAGGACTCACTTACCACATCGATACTGGTCTCGATTCCGGCCTCCTTGACCTGGTGGAGAAGCCTCCCTGCGACCGTACCAAACTCCGGATCAGGTTCATCCATGCTGTCCAAGAGAAGGAGGTAGCCGAAATGAAATATGTCGATTTTTCTTTCTACGAGTTTCTCGATGGATACATGGTCCGGATTGAACAGTGCATTGGCCCCCCGTGCATGGAAAAAGGTCCTCTCCCCGGTCCCCTGTAGGGTCATAACATCAGTGTAACTAGTCGGATAATCTTCGAGTGCAACGAGCATCTCGGAATCGATCCCTAAGTTTCGGCAGTGTTCCCGGAGAAACTCCCCGTAACTGTCTCCCCCCACACACCCGATCCCGTAGAGAGGAATATCCAATTCCAATTTGGCAATATCGGTGAGCACATTGTGAGGAGAACCGCCCCCTCCATGTTTCTCATCCAAGATATTGGCCAACTCGCCTCTTCCCGGCCAGGTATCGATAAACTTGACTGCATCCACGATCCAATTTCCGGCACACGCTATTCCTGCCATGCAATACCTCCCATGATGTACAGATATAGAACAAGTCACTCATATTCTATCATTTTTATCAACCTGTGTGACACCGTCTATTTAATAAACAGGTAAGGCTACACCCTGATTGACGAATAGGACCAAACGTGCAACCCTTCTCTATATAATACAAATAATAGCGCGTAGATCACAAACGGGAGATAGCATAGTGGAGAAGCTTACATCGAGAAAACGCATACTCAACACCATTGACGGGAAACCGGTCGACCGCGTCCCCATCTGGCCCCCGATCCCCTGGCACCCGCTCGCCCCGGAACCGCCGGAAGGGGACTGGAAACGGCAACCGAACTATCTCGCCATTTTGGATAGGGTGAAAGAACATTGTGATTTCCTGGTTAATTTGATGATACCCGAGGGCCTCGCCCATGAAAGCTCGGTTGAAGGGTATGCCCGTCGCGCCGCCTATGGTGGAATCTTCGATCGCAGGTTCTATTTAAGCCCGCCTGAGCTTATTTCATCACATGAACAAACAGACGAATCGAGATCTAAGGTGACCACCTACACCCTGCAAACACCGAAAGGCGACCTCCGTATGGTCGAGCGGATCGATCCCGGTATTGATACGACCTGGCTTACCGAACCGCTGGTAAAATCCACCGACGATGCCGAAAAACTGCTTTCATTACCGTATCGATTCGATCCTCCCGATTTAGATTCTTTTTTTGCAGATGTTGAAAAGCTCGGAGACAGGGGCGTGCCGGTAATCTTTGTTACTTCCCCCATGGTGATGGTCTCCCATATGACCGACCTCGAGCGGTTTCTCGAATGGAGCATGCTGGAGAGGCCCCTTGTGGACCGGATGATACAAACGATCTATGAACGTGAGGCGGAGCGGCTGCAGTACATCCTGGATAAAGGAGTCGATGCCATTATCCGGTTCGGCGGTTCTGAGCAGGCCACACCGCCGCTTATGCCACACTCTTTTTTTGAAGAGTTCATTCTTCAGTATGAAAAACCGCTGTGGCAGATGGCCCAAAAGGCGGGAAAGCACGTCTGGGTACACTGTCACGGTAAAATCAGTTCGGTCATCGATGATTTTATCGAAGGAGGAGTCGATCTGACGGACCCGGTCGAACCGCCGCCGCAGGGGGACATCGAGATCGGCGAAGCGAAACGGAGGGCACGGAAGGGACCGATGACACTCGTAGGCAACATCGAGCATGTTGATTTTTATAAACGGACCCCGAAAGAGATGGAAAAACTCGTAGAGGAGGCGGTCTGTACGGAGGGGAAAGAGTATCTCATTCTAGGGCACAGCGATTTTCTCATCTCGAAGATCGATGAAAAGACCGGCGATAACTGTATCAGTTATATTGAATCCGGTGTAAAATACGGAACGTTTACATAAAATAAACTAGAGGAGCATGATATGAACCAGAAGAAAACAACGTTTGCATTGATGCTTGCCAATCGGGGCTTCTTTCCCGGCTCTCTTATGGATGCGGCACGGGAAGAACTGACCGAAACTTTGGCCGATCTCGGCCATCAGGTGATCATGATGCCGAAAGAATCAACAAGGTTCGGTGCAGTCGAGACACCGGAAGAGGGGAAGCTGTTTGCCCGTTTTCTCCATGAGAACAAAGGGGAGTTCGGCGGTGTTATTGTAAGCCTCCCCAACTTCGGCGATGAAAATGGTGCAGTAGAAGCGCTCAAAGATGCAGGGGTCCCTATATTGATTCATGCCTATCCTGATGAATTGGACAAAATGGCCCCTGAAAACAGACGGGACGCTTTCTGCGGGAAGCTTTCCATCATGGATGTCTTAAAACAGAACAACGTTCCTTTTACTGCATTGAAGCCGCATGTAGTCTCTCCAAAGAGTGACCGGTTCAAAGAGAACATTGCATATTTTGACAAAGTCTGCAGCGTTGCCGGCGGGGTGAAAGGAATGCGCGTGGGGGCAATCGGAGCGAGAACGACCGCATTTAAGACAGTCCGCATTGATGAATTGGCGCTTCAGAAACACGGCATTACCATGGAAACGGTCGATCTCTCAGATGTTTTCAAACGGATGAGAGACATTGATCCTGCAGGCAATGAGTACAAAAATAAAAAAGAGAAACTTACCGGCATCGGCTCGTGGAAAGATGTCCCGGATACGGCGACGGATAATCTTACCCGTCTTGCCGTAGTCCTTGAACAATTAGCAGACGAGATGGAACTGGATGCCATGGCTGTCCGCTGCTGGATCGAAATGCAGGAACAGCTCGGTATTTCGCCCTGTGTGGTCTTAGGGGAACTCATCGACAGCGGCATACCTGCAGCGTGTGAAGTCGATGTCGGGAATGCCGTTACTATGTATGCTCTCTCCTTGGCTTCCGGAAAATCAGCTACCTGTTTAGACTGGAACAACAATTACGGTGAGGATGATGACCGCTGTATTCTCTTCCACTGCGGCCCGGTCCCGGAAAGTCTTATGGCCGGCCGGGGCAGAGTGACTGATCATGCTATCCTTCAGAATGCGGTCGGAAAGGGATGCAGCTACGGATGCAATCAGGGCAGGATAGCAGCCGGACAGTTTTCTTTCGGCAGCCTTACCACAGTAGACGGGAGAATCTCCTGTTATCTCGGGACGGGAGAGTTTACCACCGACGAGATCCCTAAGGAGTTCTTCGGCTGCGCAGGAGTCGCAAAAATTCCGGGGCTGCAGGATGTTCTTCTCCACGTCGGCAGGAATGGGCATAGACACCATGTAAGTGTCACTCCGGGTAATGTAATCATGCCGGTAAGAGAAGCGTTGAGCTACTACCTCGGTTTCGACATTTCTCTGCCCGGGCGGGAGTGATCCGGTATTCGCTGCGGTAGACAACCGGTCGGTACCCGATAACGGCCTGGTCCTTATTGACACCCGCCCCCGATTTTCAGTATATTTCTTTCTTGCACACCGTGTTATCACATCGGTCCAGGGCCCATAGCTCAGTTGGTTAGAGCGGCTGACTCATAATCAGTAGGTCCCAGGTTCAAGTCCTGGTGGGCCCAAAACGGGCGGTTCACTTTTTGTGGGCCGCCCGTTTTGTATGTACGGAAGGACTTGATGGGTTCGAGCGCCAAACGACTGTGAGGGAAGCGAAACAGGATGTTTCGCGCCAGCGAGAATCCCGGCCCGGAAATCCGAGACACGATGTCGAGGATTGAAGGGCAAGTCCTGGTGGGCCCAAAAATACCGGACGGCACCGTACTCCAGACTTATGGTCGCACACAACCAGCCAATTCGTATCTGTCGGAGTTGACCGACGAGGGGCGTCTTATTCGTCTTAAGGCGGGCTTGTACATCACCGTTGAGGCCCTAACTGTCTCCGGATTCTATGAAATCCAACTCGCTCTTCCTTCTGCGATAATATGTCTCGCCTCGGCGCTGACATATTATGATCTGACCGTCTACGAACCTCCGGCTGTTCACGCTGCTATTCCCCGTGATGAGAGGGTTTTGCCGCCGGATTTTCCTCCGACGCGTAGGTTCTCATTCGGCAAGACGTTACCAATGAAGCCGTCCGCAATTATCTTGAGGCAGAGGGAAGGAACGTTGATCGGCTCATTGAATACGCACGCATTCTTAGAGTCGAAGGACGGGTAAAGATGCATCTGAGGCTCATGACATGAAAACATGCCTGATTCAGTACGAGCCAGAATCCTTAATCTTGCCCGAAAAGAGGGGATTCCTTTCCAGAGGCTTCTTGCCTTGTACAATCAGGAGGGTCTGCTCCACCGGATCGTATCGACCGAGTACGAGAGCTCAATCATTCTCAAAGGCGGACTCCTTTTCTACCAGCTTCAAGGTATGGCCGCTCGTCCTACGAAGGATATTGACTTACTGGGAAAAGACAACGGCGAACCAGAAACTACACTCCGGGCAATTATAGAGTCTGCAAGTACAATCAACTTGGACGACGGCCTCGAGTTCGATCGTGATTCTATTGGTGTGGCACCCATAACGGGACAAGTGGATCAGGTACGGGAATATGTGTAAACACTCTCACCAGGAAGATACGTCGGAGCTAGAAGGGCAAATGGATAAGAGCGGGGAAAATTCCGAGCGAATCAGGCATAACTTGCGCACATTACCCTACAAATGAAGGCTCGCTATTTAACTTTCGATGGGAAAATTAA
>CAZQKT010000041.1:6093-26254 GCA_964594055.1 uncultured Spirochaetales bacterium | reverse complement strand
TATGGCCATTTCTATTACCTTCGATTTCGATATCCTTGATTTTCAAAGTATCCACTCAATACTCCTGCAGGGCTTTGATAATTTGAAAGAGTGTTCCCCGCCAGGCGGCAGCATACGGTTCCGAATCGAATCCGCTCATAGCGTGTCCGCTTCGATACGGTCCCACGCTCGGGAGTTGTGACTCCGTAAACGATGAATTTCTTCCATATCACCGTTTAATTCCTGGATAAGGACCATCACAGCTTCGTAAGTTTTCATACCAATCATTATAATACAACTGAACACGTCAAGCTACAGGTTTTCTACCGAAACGGAGATCGATGGAGTACATAATTGCGGCTGGAAAGGGGATGAAAAAATGTGCTAGGAGAGAAGACGGTCCTCCCACAATTCCTGGAGAAACATTTTCCATGGAAGAATATCAATTCCGTCCTTTCTTCGGGGTCGTTCTTCCCTGCAGACGAGAATACATCGTTCTATTATTCCCTCTTCGTGTAGTGCCTTGAGTCCTTTCGTGTGTTTGTCGTGGACCATTTCCGCGGATTTTGTTTCGATTGCGATCCTGTTATCGATTATGAAATCAACTTCAAAACCGGAGGTGGAACGCCAATAGCAGAGGGATGACCCGGGCAAGCGATAATCGAGATAGCCGCGTAATTCCAAAAAAATGTAATGTTCAAAGAATTCTCCGAAATCTGCAGATGCCGGAATGACCTCCTTCAGTCCTCGAAGGACCCGAACAACTCCCGGGTCAAAAAAATAGAATTTCGATGTTTCTAAGGCTTTTCTTTTTACCGTTTTCCGAAACGGCGGAAGCTCAAATCCTAACAGTGTGTCCACTAAAATCTGAAACCATTCCTTCACTGTTTGCCGCGGTACTCCGGCGTCCTTTCCAACATTTGTATAGTTAATAATTTTTGTATTACTCACAGCGGCTACCTGAAGAAATCGGGAAAACGCGGGAAGATTTCGGGCCAATCCTTCCGCTGCAATCTCTTCCTGTAGATATAAATCGACATAGGAACGAAGTTCTTCCTCGGGATCATCTGATAGGTAATGAGGCGGTAATAAGCCGTGCTGAATGATCTTGTCTAATGAGTAGCTCGCATTCTGTATTTCCGGAAATAGAAAAGGGTGCATATTCCGAAAACTGGCCCTACCGCCCAGCAGGTTCGTTCCGCTCCGTTTCATTTTTCTCGCACTCGAACCGGTTAGGAGAAAATTGATGGACCGCTCTTCAATAAGGAGATGTACTTCATCGAGCAGTTGAGGGCATTTTTGAATTTCATCGATACAGATTACGCAGTGGGAAAGGTCCTTCGCTTCTATCTCCTGCCGCAAAATTGACGGATCTGTTAAAACACGAAAAAACAGTCTGTTGTCCAGGAGATTAAAAAACCGGTCCTGGGGAATATGTAATTCATTGCGAATGAATGAAGTTTTTCCTGTTTGCCGCGGTCCGAACAAAAAGAGAGAACGTTTCTCGAGGATCTTTTCTATTTCGATAGTCCGTTTTACGTATTTCATGATAATCGCTAACTATTTTGGCATTTTTCATGTTATTTGCCAAGAGTTTCGGTAGTCGTTTTTCAATACAGGATCATAACCGGTTTACCCTTGCGGCATTTTTTCTACCGGAAAGCTGATCTCGATCTCCGTCCCCTCCTCGAGCCGGCGGACTGTGATTGTGCCTCCGAGCTGGATGGTGAGGCTGCTTACGATCTGGAACCCCATCGACTGGGCCGATTCGATATCCAGCGCTTCCGGAAAAGGAGAACCGGTGTTGAAGACCGTAAGACTGTACATCGGGCCGTCTTGCATCGAGGTTTCCTCTGATGCATGGTCTGAGCTTCGGGTAACGGTGACCGAAAGAGCGGGGACCTTCGGGACCTCCGGGTCTTCCGGGGCCTGGGAGGTCCCCCCGGCCGGTGTTTCAGCTTCTCCATGGTATGCCGGCAGGTCCATTACCCCGAAACCGTGCTCGAGCGCGTTCATGACAAGCTCGGTGGTGATAAGGCCTAACGGGAGCGCTTTCTCTATGGGAAGAACGAGCGACTCGATGTGGAACTTGCTCGATACCCGCAACGACGAGGGAGTCATCCCCTGTACAATGCGTGCTGACAGTTCCTGCAGATACGAGTGGATGTTGATTTCACTGTATTCGCTGGTTTCGTACATCATCTGGTGGATAAGGGAGAAGGCGTTGATCCGTTCGTTTAACTCCTTGAGAACGAATTGATCTCCGGGGTGCTGTACCGAGCTCTGCTGGAGGTTGAGCAGTGCGGAGATAAGGGAAAAGTTGTTTTTGACCCGGTGGTGGATCTCCCGCATCTTCGTTTCGTACTGTTGCTTGGTCCGTTCCAGTTTTTCTTTCAGGTCCCGGACTTCCTGCTGCAATGACCGGTTTATCTGCTTCTGCCGTTCGAGCCGGTCGCGCAGGCGGCCGCAGAGCTCGGCGGGATCGCACGGCTTCTGCAGGTAATCGTCCACCCCCAACCTGAGCGCTTCTATCGCGGAATCAATGTCACCGTAGCCGGTAAGAATGAATATTACCCCCTCTCCATCGTCTGCTTTGATGCGCTTGACGACCTCGATGCCGTCGGTGCCGTCGAGAACGAGATCGATAATATATCCGTCGAACCGTTCTTTTGCCATCAGACTGACCGCCTCTTCGCCGGTTTCTACGGTTGTAACGGAGAAACCGGACCTGTCCAGTTCTTTTCCAAGACCGGACAGCACAAACCGGTCGTCATCCAAAAGAAGAATTTTTTGTTGTTCCATTTTTGTCCTCACAAGATTCATGTAGTGGTATTGTAATGAGAAAACGGGCACCCCCGCAATCCCTGTTTTCTGCCGTTATCGTTCCGTTGTGTTTTAAAACGATTTCCCGCGCTATGGAAAGTCCCAGCCCCAGTCCTCCTTCAGGTTTCTCGGAGTAAAAGAGGTCGAATAGATGATCGTGTACATCATCGCTTATTCCGGGTCCGTCATCATCAATGATAATTACGATTCCAGTTGTAATACGTTCGGTTGTTACGGTGATCGTCCCGGCATACCCTGCTCCGGTTTTTGTTCCGGTACCGGCTATGGCCTCGATTGCGTTGTTGAACAGATTGAGAAACAAGTGGCTCAAGAGTGGAGCAGAGCTGATTATATCGGGAAGCTCCTCGTTTAACCGGAAGACAACTTTGATTTTGTTTTGCCGGAGCGCGCTCTGCAGAAGGACGGCAATACCGCGTATACTATTGTTTATATTGATATGCTGTCTTTTCGAGCCCAACGGTTGATTGAGGAAGAGAAGCCGTTTAACGGTGTCGCGAATAATAATGAACGCCTCGTGGATAAGATCGATGTTCTCGATTAGTTCCGTATCTTCGGCGTGGGTTTTTTCCAAATTACGAAGAAGAGCGAGGACCCCTTGCAGGGGAGAGTTTATCTGGTGGGCAACGTAGGAGGCGAGCCGGCCGGCCGCGGCTAGCTTCTCCGCTTCCACCATCCGTTCCATAAGCTCCTTTTCCTTAATCCGCAGACGAAGCCGATCTACACACCGCATTATCCGAAAAACGGAACCGCGGAGAGTGGTCTCTTTAAGGATAAAA
This sequence comes from uncultured Spirochaetales bacterium, assembly GCA_964594055.1. Lineage (GTDB taxonomy): Bacteria > Spirochaetota > Spirochaetia > SPDA01 > CAZJBZ01 > CAZKZZ01. The sequence goes on along the minus strand of CAZQKT010000041.1, from coordinate 22,655 downwards.
TCGTCGGCTTCGGCCCTGATCGCCTCGATTGCCGCATCGAGTCTCCCGTAAGCGGTGGTGATGACCACCATGATGCCGGAGTTGGTTTTTTTGATTTTTCGGGTCAGCTCGAGCCCGTCCATCCCTTTGAGAACAAGATCGGTCACCACACAGTGGACCGGACGGGCCTCGAGAACGGAAAGCGCCTCCTCGCCGTTTGTAGCCGTTATCACCTCGAGGTCCTCTTTTCGAAGCATATGGGTCAAGGTTTTGAGGAAGAGCGGCTCATCATCTACCAATAAAAGTGATACTGTTTCCATGGGTTACCCGTCGAGCGACAGCAGATAGCTGCGCAGATTTATATTTTTATTCTTTATCCCCATTTTTTTCCTGATATTTTCACGGTGTACCTCGACCGTACGGACCGCCATGTGGTGCTGGGACGCTATCTCTTTTGAAGACAGCCCGTCCCGGACGGCTATTGCCACCGACGCTTCTCTCGGAGTAAGGCTGGAGAACCTGAGGGCCAGTTTGTAGGGAAAAGAGTCGAGCATTGTTCTAAGCATCTCCTCCAGTTTGTCCAGATAGAAGGACTGTTCGGCGGTCGGTTTGGTCTCTTTCAGTTTTTCTACAAGCGGGGCAATCTCCCGTCTGAGGGTGGAGAACGCCGCTTCCGTGTTTCTGTTTTTCTCGTCTTCAACGGTATTCATCAATTTTTTGATATTTTGGTTTGTTTCGCAGACCTCCCGGGCGCACTGTTCGATTATCCGGTTTTGTTTCTTGTACAGGTTCAATGCTTCTAGAAGAATGGTCTCCTTTCTCTCTTTTTTTTTCCTTTTAACGGAGAGAGACATCCGGGCAATTAATTCCTCCGGTTCACACGGTTTTTCTACATAATCATCGACGTGCAGGTGTAAGGATGCTACGGCACTTTGCACATCGGCATATCCGGTAAGTACGATGGAAGTAATCTCGGGCCTGCTTGTTTTCGCTTTCCGGATTATCTCGAGGCCGTTGATGTCGGGTAATACCAAGTCGACAATCAGTATCTCGAACGGTGTTACTTCAAGGGCCTGCAACGCCTCCTCTCCGGTGACCGCTTTCTCTACCGTGTACCCCGCGTCCCGAAAGTGGGGTAAAAACGAGTCGAGGAGTATCAGTTCATCATCGACAAAAAGCACACGTTCCGGAGACACGGCTATACTGTTCCTCCTTTTATCAACAAAACATTCACTAGTCCGAGTATCGGTTTTAGTATCGGCAAAAAGATTTAAAAAATAACTAATATAATGAATATCTCCATAACACTACCATCTTTCGTTGTGTTTTGACAAGCACATACTACTACGTAAGTACTACGTAGAAAATTTACGCAGTCAGTCTTCGTCCGGGGTGCCGTAGAGCCTGCGGTCTATGATATAGTCGCTTTTCGGCTGTTCTCTGTTTTGGAGTTTGATCTTTCGTTTGAGGTTGGCTGCAATCTCGCTTAATTTCCCCGGGTGGGGAGCGGTTGCAAAGTTGTCCTGGGTGATAACGGCGAGACTCAACGCTACCAGGGGTGTGTCCACTTCATTTCCCTGCCGGTTGACCGCCCGGTAGTGGCCCTTCTCCTGCTGTTCGGAGGTAAAATAGGCGAGTTTCTCCCGGTCGAAGTCCCTGCAGATAGATTCATAGGTCCCTTCAGGGATCGTGTTCTCCGATATGATGATAAAATCATCACCCCCGATATGTCCGAACCGGGAATCGGAAAAGTGGCCGTTTAAGTGCCGCTGGATAATGGAGGTGGTCAGTTTGATCATCTCATCCCCGGCTGTAAACCCAAAGGTATCGTTGAACTCCTTGAAGTAATTGAGGTCCCCGTAAACGACGAGAAAACTGGGTTTTGCTAAAAACTCTTCGAGCCACACACCGATAATGACATTTCCGGGAAGCTGGGTGAGAGGATTGGCAAAGGAGGCTATCTTGATCTCGGTGTCGAACACCTTGGAGAGGAGCTGTTTGATGGTAATGGTCCCCACGAGATGCCCGTTCTTATCGATAATGACGACCGGATTGTACAATTGGTCTCGTTCTCTTCCCATAGCCAGCTTACCAACAGAGCGGAGGTCCATCTGTTCATCCACCATGAGCATTTCAGGAAGCTTGAGCTGTTCTACATACTTTCGCTCAAAAAACGCATATCCGTATCTTCCTCCCGTTGCGGAGTAGAACCCCTGCCGGGTGATCAGCCCGGCCGGTTTCTCCCGGTCGATGAGTACGAGATGGTCCATGGAATTGTTCCTGCGGAAATCATGATCTAGTTCGGCGCAGGTTTTAGTGTCCAGTTCTATGGTGGGGGGGCGGGTGACCAGTTTGGCAATGGAGATGTCCACCGCGAACCGGGTGTGATTGTACTCTTCGATGAGGGTATGTAGCAGTTTCTTGCTTCTCTCATCGAGGAGGGGCGGTTCCGGTTCCGGCCTGCTGAAGAGAAACCCCTGGGCGAACCGTGCGCCTAATCGGAATACCGTTTTCAGCTCTTCATATCTTTCGATTCCTTCGGCAATAAGGGAGGTTTCTACTCCCGCGGCGAATGCAGAAATTGCATTGAGCAGTTTCTGCTTGTAGGAATGAATGTGGATGCTGTTGATAATCCCCATGTCCAGTTTGAGAAAGTGGGGAGTCATCGCGACTAGAGTGATAAGTCCGCTGTGTCCGGCGCCGAAATCATCGAGTGCGACACGGAACCCTTCTCCCACATAATGACGGATCTGTTCTTCAAAAAGGGTATAATCATCGACGGTGGAGGATTCGGTTATCTCGATAATAATAGTGCGATAATCCAGGTCGAGCTGCTCGATTTCATTTCTGGTAAATCCGTAATGAAAATCAGGAGTACTGAATACGTGGGGACTGACGTTGAGAAAAAAGTTTTTGCCCGCCAGTTTTGCAGGGAGTGTTGCTATTTTTTTAAGCGCTTCGGTACGGCAGACATGCTCGAGTTCCCAGGTCAGTCCGGCCTCACCGGCTTGGTGAAAAAGGTCGGGAGGGGCTATATAGAGGTTTTTTGTCCGGGTAAGTACTTCATACCCGAATATCTCGCCGCTGAAAAGATCGATGATCGGCTGGAAATAAGGAACAACGGCCCGGTTTTCTATGACCGTCTTTATATGGTCGAACTCGGATACCGGCCGCTCCGGTTCCGTTTTTCCCTCTAGTAAATCCTGAGGTTTGTTAGGGAGAGAGGGCATCATATTTTCAGACATAATGTTACTCCAACGGATACCATTCATGGAGATAATGAAGATTTTGTATGTGATTATTGTTAAAAAAATGTTGTAATTTTGTTAAAACGCAATGCCGATGCTTATCCCGGTAATAAAAAGGCCGTAAACAACGTTTGTTGAAAAGCTCGAACTCCTATCGCCATACAGAGCGGAAATCGTTCCGGGCAGCAGCACTGCGTAACGGATAAAAGGTTCGAGGATAAGGGCAGATTTCTGAGTACCGGCAAGAAACTTCCATCCGATTTCCGCCGAAGCGGTGGGGATAGCGGAGAGAGACTCGAGTCGTTCGTCAGCGTCGTACCCGCTCCCGGTAATGATGAACCCCCCGGCCCGAATCCCTAAGAAAAGGCCCCGGGTCGAGCTGTAGAGCGGATAAAAGCGCGCGGCCCCTTCGAAGGCCGCGATATGGAGACTGCCCTCGACGCCGAATTGCGAGAGCGGGGCGAACGCCCACACCCCGGCACCGCTGAGTCCTAAAAAGGGAGTGACCGCCCTCTCATATCCGAGGCCTAGGCCGAACCCACCGTTTGAAATGCCTAAAAGCGGAGAGAGGGCATCGATATAGAGGCTGTTTTTTAGTGCGATGAAGCGGTCGGTGCGCTCGGGGGCGGCCCGGCTCCCGTCCGCGTGTATGTCGATTTGGATAAAGATGAAAAGGGAGAAGAACAGAGCGGCGGAGAGAAAGTGTGTCTTCACAAAACAAAATATATAATGGATAATCGGCTGCGATGCAAGTGAAGTGGACAACGGGCTTCGTAAAATTGCTTTGTCCCCTCTTTTTGGCCGCTGCAGCGGCAAGCTGCAGTCTCGGTTACTATTCCGACCTACCCGATGCGACCGGTAACAACCCCCGGGAGCATCTCGACCTTATCCTGCGGCACCACGAACTGCGGGAGGCCCAGCAGACCGGGCGGGCCGATGAGCATGGGGATTATTTCTCTGCAGACAATGTACAGGGTATCATCCAGGAGGAAGACGATACGATCTATATAACCTTTTTCGGAAGCGACGGCCCCTACGATCTCTTCGATGATACCCTGTATGTATTGAAACCGCTGCCTTTCGACGGCACCTCCGATGGAGAGGAAGTCCATGCAGCATTCCTCTCTCAGTATCTTTCGATTCGGTCTAAGATAACCGATGCTGTTGATGATTTTCTCGGCGGCAGCGGTGAGAAAAGCGTGGTCTCCGCCGGGCACAGCATGGGGGCGGCGACTGCCGTACTCTGTGCCATAGACCTCACCCTTCGATATCCTGATACCGAAATCCTCTGTTTCCCGAGCGGAAGCCCAAAAATCGGGAATAAGAAGTTTGCTAAGACATTCGACCGGCTCGTCCCCGACTGTCACCGTTACGTAAACGGTGATGACCTTGTCGCCCGGCTTCCGGGCGATTCGGGAGAGTTCGTTCATGTGGGAGAGTATCACCACATCGGCCCCGGCCCGAGTGCAGTACGGGCCTCGTTAGGGTTCGGCATACGTGATCATTTTATTCCCGCCTATGCTGCCTCGGTCGAAGCGGGGCTGTATTGATTTTTCGTTTACTCAAATGCAAACACGTTATCGAGCTCGATCGTGAGCCCTTCGAGAACGGTACAGGGAACAGTATCTTCTTTGAGGTAGATTGCAGGGTCTTCCGGGTAATGTCCCGAATCATCGAGCAGGTACACATGGACAAACGTGTTTCCCGGATCGATGATCCAGTATTCCTGTACACCGTGCCGTCCGTAGAGCTCGAACTTGACCGCCATGTCCTTTCGGGAGGTATAGGGGCTTAAAATCTCGACCAGCCATTCCGGAGCACCGGTACATCCCTTCTCGGTAAGCTTGGTTTTATCACAGATGACTGCTATGTCCGGCTGGACCACTGTCGGGACATCATCTTCTTCCTGCCCCGGAGTATCGGGCAGGAGAACGTCGAAGGGAGCGTGATAGACCCTACAGTTTTTCCCCTCAAGGTAATTTGCAATTTGACGCAGCAGCTCCATTGATATCGATTGATGATATCTCCCCGGTGCCGGGCTCATGTTCCAGGCGACCCCGTCGATCAGTTCCCACCGCTCTTCTTCGGGCCACTTCCTGTAATCGCCGTAGGTGTAGCGGCGGTCCAATTTTCGTGCAGGTTCTCCCATCTTCTTCATATCCTCCTAGTATACTAGATTTTCAATAGAGTAGGAATAATGAGTGCTAAGCCCAAATGTTTTTGCCCCTACTCATATATATATAACTGCGTATGAGCTCCTGCTGCTTCTCGGGTACCCGCCGTCATCTTGACCTCACCGGTTTACCTAAGCTATACTTTCACACTTCAATTAACAAATAAAGAGGATTATGTTTTGAATATCGTCGTCTGTATAAAACAAGTACCCGATACGACAAACGTTCGTATCAATCCCGAAACAAACACCCTGATTCGGGAAGGTGTTGAATCGATCATCAACCCGTTCGATATGTATGCCATAGAAGAGGCGCTGCGTATCCGGGAAAACCACGGCGGGAAAGTTACCGTGATGTCCATGGGACCGCCGCAGGTCGAAGCAGCCCTGCGGGAGGCGGTAAGCCTCGGCGCGGACCGGGCCATCCTTCTCTCCGACCGGGCGTTCGCCGGTGCGGACACCTTAGCGACATCTCTTACCCTTGCAGCCGGAGTGAGAAAAATCCGGCAGGAGGAGGAACCGGTCGATGTCGTGTTTATGGGAAAACAGGCCATCGACGGAGATACCGGACAGGTCGGACCGGGGGTCGCCGAGCATTTAGGCATCCCCCACATTACAGACATTAGAAAAATCGAGGAGATCGATGTTCAGGAGGATGAGACGACAATCACCTTAGAAAGACTGCTCGAAGACGGGTATGTACGGCTTAAGACCCGCTCTCCGGTCGTCCTTACTGTTGTAAAAGAGATAAATGAGCCGAGGCTGCCCTCGCTTCGGGGGAAGATGAACGCGAAAAAAGCGGAAATAACGGTATGGTCCGCAGAGGATGTCGAGGTGGACCCGAAGGTGATCGGTTTAAACGGTTCTCCCACCCAGGTCATCAAGATTTTCACCCCGCCCAAACCTCAAGGGGGAAAGAAGTTCGAAGGGGAAGTGCCGGAGATGGTTTCCGCCCTTATTACCGAGCTCAAAGAGAGCGGGATGAGCTTTGCCGGGGAGGATGAATAATGAGCGGTATACAGATTATTGAACATAAGTGTGTGGGCTGCGGAAAGTGCATCAAGGTGTGTCCATACGATGCAATCGATCTCGTCGATAAACTGGCCGTTATAAACGAGAACTGTACGATCTGCGGGGCGTGTGTTGAATCGTGTCCGTTTGATGCCATCGTCTTGGAAAAAGAGGTGACCGGGGGGCAGGACATCTCCGCCTATGCCGGCATCGCCGTGTATGTGGAGCACCGGCATGGGAAGCCGGCCTCGGTTGTCCCGGAAATTATAGGGGCTGCGTATAAACTCAAAGAGAGCCTGGACAGACCGGTCAGTGCCGTTCTCGTCGGGAGCGATGTCGATGCTATTGCACAAGAGGTGCTGGCGTACGGTATTGATGCGGTCTGGGTGGTGGACGATCCCTCGATCGGTGAATATAACGAGGACGTCCAGGCCGAACTGGTTGCCAAAATACTCGACAAAAAAAAGCCTGAAATCTTTTTAGGAGGCGGGACCATTATCGGCCGGTCGCTGCTCCCCCGTGTTGCGGTCAAACTGGGGACGGGACTCACGGCCGACTGCACCGAGCTGGAAATCGATGAAGAGACAAAACTGCTCAAACAGACCAGGCCCGCTTTCGGCGGTAACATCATGGCCACGATACTTACCCAAAACCACCGCCCCCAGATGGCAACGGTACGGCACAAAGTGATGGAAGAGGCGCAGAAAATCGAAGGAGAGCCTCACGGCACGATCGAGAAGATCGACCTGCCGGTCCCCAAACCGTTTATCGAAGTGCTCGATTTTGTCGAGGAGAAAAGCGAAGGGGTAAACCTCGCCGATGCCGATATTATTGTCTCTGCCGGCCGCGGAATCAAAGACCCGAAAAACATTGCATTAATCGAGCGGCTTGCCAAAGCGGTCGGCGGTGCTGTGGGTGCGTCCAGGGCCGTCGTAGACGCAGGCTGGGTCCCTTATTCGCACCAGGTCGGCCAGACCGGGAAAACAGTCAACCCGGTGGTCTACATCGCCTGCGGTATCTCCGGTGCGATTCAACACCTTGCCGGCATGAAGAGCTCTGATGTCATCATTGCCATCAACAGCGACCCGAACGCCCCGATTTTCGATGTTGCAGACTACGGGATCGTGGGAGACCTCTTCGAAGTTATTCCCGAGATGATCAAACAGATCGCGGGAAAGTAGAGCTCGGGTAAGTGGGGGCGGGGGCTTCAACCACCTACCAGCTCCCGTTTCTTCTCGAGAAGACGCATCACGTGCCGTTTCTCTTCTTCGATAATATCCCCGGCGGCCTTTTTTACTTTTTGCGGGGTAACATTCTGCACCTCGTAGAAGAAGAGAAGGGTATCTTTTTCAAATCCGATGGCAACATCGACGGCATCTTTTACGGTATCGGTTTTCTTGGCCAAGGCGATGGCTTTATCTTCACCGATAAAAAACCGCGATTCGGTAGTGGCCCGAATATATTCGCTTAACTGTTCCAGCTCTTCTCCGCCGATATTGAGATCAGTGACATCTTTACTCAAGCCTTCGAAGAAGGCGTAATGCCGCTTTTCTTCCCCGGCAAGATAGTCGAACAACTCCTTTAATTTCGCATCATCGGTGTTATCTGCCACTGTTTTATAGTAGGCGTAGCCGCTTTTTTCTATTTCCATGGCCATTGAAAACACTTCTTCAGCTGAGAATACAACACTCATTGTTCCTGATTCTCCTTTCTTTTTTTTTGATTGGAGGGGATCTGCACCGTGCAGATCGTCCATATGCAAGTGTAAATGAAAATAGTAACTTTTGGCAATAAAAAGTTAAAATATTCCAAAGAAAAGTAAAAATCTACAATATTTGAGTTAAAAACGGGGTGTATAGTACGAGGGATAATATCAAGTGAAAAGGACACGGTCAATATACTAGTATGGGAAAGTTTATAGTTATTGGTAGCGGTGTTTCCGGCTCCACTGCCGGGTTCGAATTAGCGGAGCGGGGACATCAGGTAGAGATGATCGAAAAGGACAGTATGTTCGGGGGCAAGATACTCGAATACTGTTGTAAAGCCACAGACAGTTGCAGCAGATGCGGTGTGTGCGTCGGGCATACGCAGGTGTATAATTCCCTGATGCACAGAAATGTACGGGCAAATTCCGGCATTACCATCGAATCGGCATCCAACGACGGGAAAAAAGTGACCCTGCAGTGTCGTCAAAAAAATCCCTCCATCGACTATAAAAAATGTACTGGATGCGATGCCTGTGTAGAAGCTTGTCCGGAGGGGTGTATTACCAAATACCACCGGGGTGAGCTCGTCCAGTACGAAATTGACTACTCAAAATGCAGGCTCCACCGGGGACAAGCGTGCGATGCCTGTATAGCTGCCTGTGGACAGGGGGCCGTTACCGGAAAGAATGATTCGGCAGGGGTGACCTTTACAGCAGACGGCGTGCTTGTGGCAACCGGTCACGATCCGTTTGATGCGGCACAGAAGCCCCGGTACAGCTACGGTCAGGCGAAAAACGTATTTACCGGGACCGAGGCGGAAGATATCTTGAGCCGCGGCTACTATCTTACCAAAAAAGACGAGAGCATCGCCTTTATTCAGTGTGTCGGGTCGCGTGATCCGGTAATCGGGAGAAATTACTGCTCCGGTGTGTGCTGCGCCTATGCATTGCGGATGGCCCGTATCGTCAAATACCGAAATCCGGAAGCAGCAGTTACCATCTATTATATCGACCTTCAAAACTTTGATAAAAACTTTACTCAATTCAAACAGGAGCTTGTTGATTTGGGTGTCCGGTTTGTACGGGGCGTCCCTTTTAAGGTAGAAGAGTTAGCGAGCGGCAGACTCAAACTACTCATCGAAAATACGGGCAAAGAGGAAGATACCATTGTCGAACATGATGCGGTCGTCCTCTCCGTCGGGCTCGGTGCAACAGCGGGTTCACTGCAGATTGCGGAACAATTCGGTCTCTGTGGAGATGAGTTCGGATTTTTCACCTCAGGTGCAGAGAATATATTCGTATCGGGGACCTGTAAGGAACCGTTGACAATACCGGGCAGTATTGCTGCGGCTAAAGCAACCGCATTAGAAATGGGAACGTATGGGCATGAGTGAACAGCAGATAAAGGCAGGGGTGATCATCACAGGATGTGATGGGAACAGAATTACAGAAGAACAGTCGCGGGACATTGCTAAGCGGCTCGAGTTCGGCGGTCTTATCAGTAAGGGGGATCTTCATTATCTGCCGGAGACAACCCTTGCCGATGTAAAACCGCTGGTAAACATCCTGAAAAAGAAGGGATACAAAAAAGCTGTTATTGTGGGCTTTTCCCCTGCAAAATCGACAAAGGTGCGGGAAGAGGCCGCAGAAGCGGCCGGAATAGCTCCGGGAAACCTGCTTCCTCTCGAAGTACGATCGGTGGGAAAGAGTGATACAGCCCTCGAGAAAATTATAGAAAGATGTAAGCAGGCACTCCGTGTTCTCGAAGAGATCCCGGTTTTCGAGATAGACAGCGCCGATATCAATCAGAATGTGTTGGTCGTCGGCGGGGGGATCGGCGGTGTCCAGACTGCAGCCGCGCTTAACAGCTTCGGGTATACAACAACCCTCGTTGAAAAAAGGGAGCGGCTCGGCGGAGAGCTGACTGAAACCCTCAAAGAGTTTTCCTCCGAGACGGACAGAAACAGCATCGCAGAGTTTTCTAAAGATCTCGAATCCATAACAGTATTTACCGAATCGACCCTCGACCATCTCGAAGGCCGGCCCGGTGATTTCAAAGCAGAAATTCTCACTCCTTCGGGGAAGCGGACAGTCGACTGCGGGGCTGTGGTCCTCGCTGTGGGAATAGTCCCGAACAAACAGTGGTTTGACGGTCTGGAGGCGGGCCTTTCAGCGGATGCGGCTGCAAGCGGGGCCGAACAAACGCCCTCCCTCATCCTCCCTGTGGAGAAAGCGGGAGAGAAGGCGGCGGAGCTGGGGAAAAGACGGGTCGCCCGGAACATCGGCATCGTACTCGATCTGTTTCTCGATGAAACCAAAGCAAGCACGGAAATGGCCCTCGCCATGGCCCGGAAGATGCAGGAACAGGAGCTGTTCCAGGTCCATCTTTTCTTAAGGGATGTCCGGGTAGCTTCCCTCGATTTGGAGAAGTTTTACGACCTCGCCCGTGATGAAGGGGTCGATATCGTTAAGTACGATACTATCTCTTTTCAGGAAGCCGGAGATACGGTTACCGTCTCGTGCACCGATACGGTGCTGCAAACACCTCTCGTTGTCCAGTGTGATTTTCTGGCTGTAAGCCGTTACGGTCTGGAGGCCAAAGTCGATCCGGTACTTGCGGAAACCGCCGGTGTATTACTCGATGAAACCGGCCTTATGCAGGAGAACAACATTCACCTTTTCCCCGGAGAAACAAACCGGGAAGGCGTCTATGTGGTCGGGGCGGCCCGGGGCACCTTCTATATTCCCGACATCATCACGGAAGCAAAAGCAGTTGCAGAGACTGTAGACAGTTTTCTGTCCCGGAAAACGATGCGGGTCGAATACTCGAGTGCTGTCGTCGATCCGGACAAATGTGTACTCTGTCTTACCTGTGTCAGGAGCTGCCCGTACAAGGCGATGTATGTGGACCACACCCAAGGGGCCGCGGCGAGTACCCCGGAAGCGTGTAAACGGTGCGGCATCTGTGCCGGGGAGTGCCCGGCAAAAGCGATCCATCTGCCGGCCTACAGTGATTCGATCATGACGGCACGAATGGAAGGATAAAAGAAAATAAGGTAGAGATACTATGGCGGTGAAAAAAAATACTATCGTAGCGTTTTGCTGTGAGAACTCGAGCCTGCAGGCAGCCGAAGAGGCCGACCCAAACGTTCTCGAAGGGGTGGATATCGTCCCCTTACCCTGTGCAGGAAAAATGGAAATCATCCATATTCTCAATGCGCTTGAAAACGGCTACGATGCGGTCCTCGTTCTCGGATGCCCCGTCGATAACTGTCAATACATCCGGGGTAATAAACGGGCGAGAAAACGGACCGATATGGTAAAAGAGACCCTCAAGAGTGCCGGTATTGATGAGAACCTCGTCCGGATGGATTTTCTCTCATCGGTCGATACCTATAAGTTTACTACGATCGTAGAAGAGATGAAGGAATATGTAACCAACACCGGTTACTGATAGAAGGAGTAAAGGCGTGATAACTGCAGTCAGAAAGCCTTTTGATGAGATTTACGATTCAATAAAAGAGTTCGATAAACTGTTCATTTTAGGATGCGGGACCTGTGTGACCGTCTGTATGGCGGGCGGTGATAAAGAAGTAAAAGAAGTGGCCTCCGCGGTCCGGCTTGCAAACAAGAAAAACGGTAAGAGCATGGAAATCGTCGAAGATACGATCGAGCGACAGTGCGACAAGGAGTTTTTCGATCCGGTACGCGCCGAGATACGTACTGCCGATGCAGTGCTCTCCCTCGCCTGCGGCGTAGGCGTTCAATTTTTAGGCGAGGTGTTCGATGGTGTTCGTGTTATTCCCGGTCTCAATACCAAGTTCTACGGGACGACCGTAGAGCAGGGGGTGTGGAGCGAACGGTGTGCCGGATGCGGCAATTGTGTTTTGGACAAATACGGCGGCATATGCCCCATCACTCGGTGTTCGAAGAGCCTCCTCAATGGACCTTGCGGCGGATCACAGGACGGAAAGTGCGAGGTCGATCCGGAGACGATCGACTGCGGCTGGCAACTCATCTACGATCGGATGAAGGACCTCGGACTTCTGCATAAACTCGAAGAAAACGAACCGGTAAAAGATTGGAGTACCGGACGGGACGGCGGTCCCGGTAAAATTATCAGGGAAGATATGGTACTATGAGCGAATTGAAATCAGGAAGCAACCTGGAAAAAGTACTTGCAGCAGGTGAGTTCGCCGTGACCGGTGAGCTCGGACCTCCGAAGAGTGCCGATATTGAAACCATTAAAAAGAAAGTGGGGCACCTCAAAGGATGTGCCGACGCGGTCAATATTACCGACAACCAGACGGCAATTGTGAGAATGTCCTCGATCGCGGCCGGCATGCTCGCTTATCAGGAGGGTCTCGAGCCGGTCATTCAGTTTACCTGCAGGGACCGGAACCGGATCGCCATCCAAAGTGATATTTTAGGCGCCTTTGCCATGGGGCTTAAGAACATGCTGGCCCTAAGCGGCGACCATCAGTCGTTCGGGAACCACCCCACCTGTAAGAACGTCTACGATATCGACTCCATACAGCTCATCGATATGATGCGCTGTATGCGGGACGACAAAAAATTCATTTGCGGCGATGAGATAAAAAACAGTAAAAAAGCACCCATAGTCGAGCCGCGTATGTTTATCGGCGCGGCGGCCAACCCCTTCGGGGACCCGTTCGAATACCGGGTCATCAGACTTGCCAAGAAGGCAAACGCAGGGGTTGATTTTATTCAGACCCAGTGTATTTACGATATGGAGCGGTTTCGCGCCTGGATGAAGCAGGTCCGGGAGCGGGAGCTGCACAAGCGTGTAAAGATTTTAGCAGGTATTACCCCGCTCAAATCCCTCGGTATGGCGAGATACATGCGGGACAATGTCGCGGGACTGAGTGTGCCCGATTACTACATAGAACGGCTCTCTAAGGCGGAAGACAAGGCCGCTGAGGGGATCGAGATCTGTGTTGATCAAATAAAAGAGTTTCAGGACATGGAAGGGATTGCCGGTGTGCACATCATGGCAATCGAATGGGAACACCGCCTTCCTGAAATCGTAGAGAAAGCGGGATTGACCCCCCGCCCGGCGGTGTAAAAGAAGCGGAGGTTTAAAGGTACTATGGAAAAAATAGTTATTGATACATCACTTGATCCGAATTTCAAGTTTGAGATAGCAAAACTGCCCGGCGGGGAGAACATCAAAAAGTGTTTCGCCTGCGGGACCTGTACTGCGGGGTGCCCCGTATTCCATGTGGAGCATGAGTACAACCCGAGAAAGATCATCAGGATGATTCTGTTGGGGATGCGGGAGCAGGTGTTGAGCTCCAAGATCATCTGGCTCTGTTCCCAGTGTTACACCTGTTCGGCGAATTGCCCTCAGGATGTCGATTTCTCCCATATCATGATGGCCCTGCGCAATCTGGCGGTGAGAGAAGGACACGCTCCCCCGGACCTGCTCGAAAAAGTCGAGCAGATCGGGACTGCTGCAAACGAGTTCCGCAGGGACTGTATCAACCTCCTCTTAGGTGAAGGAGAAGTTGACCCCAAACAGATCAAGAAGAATGTCGATGAAACTGTAAAAGGTATAAAGGTAAGCGGGTAGCCTATGTCTGATATAAAGGAAGTAAAAGAACAGGCCCTCGAGCAGGTCCAGGAACTGAAAAAGCGGGGACCGGGACTGAAGGGCGGAAACGGGTCCGGTAAAAACGGCAAAGTCGGATCGGTCATGGTCGTCGGAGCAGGTATCGCCGGTATTCAGGCTTCACTCGATTTGGCGGACAGCGGCTATAAGGTGTACCTAGTAGAGAAGGGCCCCTCTATCGGCGGGGTCATGACCCAGCTCGATAAGACATTTCCGACCAACGACTGTTCGATGTGTATCGTCTCTCCGAAGCTCGTCGAGGCGAGCAGACACAACAACATAGAACTGCTCACCTATTCGCAGATCGAAGGGGTGACCGGGGAGGCGGGCCGTTTTACGGTAAAGGTAAAGAAGAAAGCACGCTCCGTAGACGCGGACAAGTGTACCGGCTGCGGCGCCTGTATGGCAGCATGCCCGGTCCAGTACATTATCCGGATTCCCGGAGAATACGAGCAGGAGAAAACCGATTTCGTCGAGAGGACCGACCAGATAATTGAGGCGATCGGGGCAAAACAGCGCTACCTTATCCAGATTCTCCAGGAGGTGCACGAGGCGTTCAACTATCTGCCCGAAGATGCACTGCGGAGAATCAGCCACCGGCTCAAGCTCCCTTTCGCCGAGGTGTACGGAACGGCAAGTTTCTACAAGGCGTTCAGCCTCGAACCGCGGGGCGAGCACATCATGCAGGTGTGCATGGGAACAGCCTGTCATGTCCGCGGGGCCGCACGCATCCTCGACGAGATCAAGCGGATTTTGAGCATCAATCCCGGCATGACCACCGAAGATAGACTCTTTACTTTAGAGACGGTCAACTGCTTAGGCGCCTGTGCTTTAGGGCCGATCGTAGTCGTAGACGGACAGTACCACGGCAATATGGCAATCGGCGGGGTGCCGAAACTTATCGATACCTATGCAAAAAAGGAGTAGATGTGAAATTAGAAACTCCACAAGCGCTGGAAACATATAGAAAGAAACTCACTTCCGCAAAGAAAAACGGAAAGTCCGAGATTATCATATCAACCGATGCCACCTGCTGTGTGCTCCGGGGGAGCAGAGAGGTGGCCGCGGCATTCGATGAAGAGCTTGCCAAAGCGGGCTTGAGCGACAACGTGGATATCCGGCTTACCGGATGTCTCGGGTTCTGCGAGATCGAACCGATCGTTATCCTCAAGGACAAGCAGCTGCTGTACCGGAAAGTGGCCCCGAAAGACGTAGCCGAGATCGTCTCCGAGAGTGTGCAGGGCGACGGTGTCGTCGAACGGCTCCTCTACAAGGACCCTGCCGACAAGAAGAAGAAGCGGAACCGGGACGAAATTCCTTTTTATCAGAAACAGCTCCGCTGGATCTTGGGGATGAACGAGGAGATCGAACCGATAAGCGTCGACGACTACATTGCCGCAGGCGGCTACACCGCCATGGCGGACCTCCTTAAAAGCGGAAAACCGGAGACGGTCATTCCCGCTATCAAAGAGGCCGGTCTTCGCGGCCGGGGCGGGGGCGGTTTTCCTGCCGGCAGAAAGTGGGAGACCGGCAAGCACGCGGCGGAAGAAGGAGACGGGACTATCTACATCATCTGCAATGCAGACGAGGGAGACCCCGGTGCGTATATGGACCGTTCGGTCTTGGAAGGCAATCCCCACTCAGTTATAGAGGGGATGGTAATCGGCTCTTACGGTGTAGGTTCCCACAACGGGTTCGTGTATGTGCGGGCCGAATACCCGCTTGCAGTCGATCACCTCAAACACGCTCTCGCCCAGGCGAGGGAGTACAACCTCTTAGGAGAGAATATCTTAGGGACCGGCCACAGCTTCGATATCGAGGTGGTTAAGGGTGCAGGGGCGTTCGTTTGCGGTGAGTCGACCGCTCTCATGGCCTCGATCGAAGGCCGGGTAGGACGCCCCCGGGCAAAGTATGTCCACACCGTAGAAAAAGGGCTCTACGATATGCCGAGCATTCTCAACAACGTCGAAAGCTGGGCGAATGTGACCCGTATCTTCCGCTACGGTGCGGACGCCTACAACAAGGTGGGCACCGAAGGGAGCAAAGGTACGAAAATCTTCTCCCTCGTCGGTAAGATCCACAACACCGGTCTGGTAGAGGTCCCCATGGGCATCACCCTCCGGGAGATTATCTACGACATCGGCGGAGGCATTCCCGGCGGCAAAAAGTTCAAAGCAGTACAGACCGGAGGCCCTTCCGGCGGCTGTATCCCCGAGGAATATCTCGACCTCCCGGTGGATTTTGATGAGCTGACCAAAGTCGGTTCCATGATGGGCTCCGGAGGTATGATCGTTTTAGACGAAGATACCTGTATGGTGGATTTCGCCCGCTACTTCGTGGACTTCTTAAAGGGTGAGTCGTGCGGCAAGTGTACCGCATGCAGAGAAGGGGTCAGACGGATGCTGGCTATCTTAGAGGAGATTTGTGCCGGTAACGGAAAGCCGGAAGACCTCGACACTCTAGAAGAGATGGCCGAGTACCTCAAAGACACTGCTCTCTGCGCGCTGGGCACAACCGCGGCCAATCCGGTCATGACCACGCTCAAATATTTCCGGGATGAATACGAAACCCATATCAGCGAGAAGTACTGCCCGTCCGGGGTGTGCAAACCGCTGTTTCAGCTCCAGATTATAGAAGAGGCCTGCACCGGATGCGGCGCCTGTAAGAAAAAGTGCCCGGTAGAAGCGATCTCCGGCGAGAAGAAAGAGGTCCATTCCATCGATCAGGATGTGTGCATCAAATGCGGGGTGTGTTATGACACCTGCAAGTTCGATGCAATCAAGCGGGCACGTGTACATGAGGTAGTAGCATGAG
>CAZQKT010000041.1:0-5993 GCA_964594055.1 uncultured Spirochaetales bacterium | reverse complement strand
CGAAGTAAAAAAAATTACCATTACCTTAAACGGATATGAAGTCGAAGCGGAGGAGGGACAGACCATCTTAGAGGTGGCCGCTGCTCAGGGGATTTCCATCCCCACCCTCTGTTTCAATAACGCATTAGAAGCCCACGGCGGCTGCAGAATCTGTGTGGTAGAGATTACCGCCGGTAAGCGGAAGAAGATGGTCACATCCTGCAACTATCCGGTGTGGGAAGGTCTGATCGTCGAGACGGACAACGAACGGGTGCATAAGAGCCGGAAAATGACCACCGAACTGCTCCTCGCCCGCTGTCCCGAGGTACAGGTTGTAAAAGACTTGGCCGTACGGTACGGATTGACCGATACCCGGTTCGAAAAAGAGGATGATGATTGTATTCTCTGCGGACTGTGTGTGCGGATCTGCCGTGAGCGGATGGGCCCGGGTGTGGCCGATTTCGTCGGACGCGGAGCGGAGATGCGGGTGGACACCCCCTATCACCGGGGCAGTGAGGTTTGCCTTTCCTGCGGAGCGTGTGTCTCCGTGTGTCCCACCAACTCCATCAGGCTCAATACTGTTTTCGAGAAGAAACCGGAGCAGCAGCTCTCCGAGTTCGAGGTGGGCCTCCGGGGCAGACCGAGTGTGTACATCCCCTTTCCTCAGGCCCTTCCCAACGTACCGGTTATCGACCGTGACAACTGTGTCCATTTTCAGTACGACGCCTGCGGTATCTGTGAAGATGCCTGCCCGGCAGGAGCAATCGACTACGACCAGGAAGATACAATCGTCGATATCGAGACCGGGGCGGTAATCCTCTCCCCGGGGTTCTGTCTCTACGATGCCAAGCAGAAACCGGAATACGGATACGCCCATTTCCCCAATGTGGTTTCGAGCCTGCAGTTCGAGCGGGTCCTCTCCGCAAGCGGGCCGTTTATGGGCCAGGTGTTACGTCCTTCCGACTACTCCAAACCGGAGCGGGTGGCCTTTATCCAGTGTGTGGGCTCGAGGGACAACGACAACACCTTCTGTTCTTCGGTCTGCTGTATGTATGCGATCAAAGAGGCGATCATCGCCAAAGAGCACGAAGAAGAGCTTCAGTGCGACATATTTTTTATGGATATCAGGGCCCACGGAAAAGGGTTCGATGCCTATTACGACCGGGCCAAGGAACTGGGTATCAATTTTATCCGGTGCCGTCCTTCCAAAGTAGAAGAACTAGATGGAAACAAGAACCTGCGGATCGGCTATGTCGATGAGGAGGACGGGACCTATAAGACCAAAGAGTTCGAGATGGTCGTCCTCTCTGCGGGTCTGCAGCCCCCGGCTGAGGCGCGGGAGCTCGCCGAGATGTTCGGTATCGAGCTGAACAACAGCGGGTTCGCCAAGACCAAACCGTTCTATCCGGTCATGACCTCACGAGACGGCATGTACGTCTGCGGTCCCTTCTCCCAGCCGAAGGACATTCCGGAAACTGTAATCGAGGCGTCGAGCGCTTCATCCAGTGCCATGGTCCAGCTCGCGGAAGTACGGGGGACCGAGGTGTCGACCTACGAATTGCCCCCGGAGAGGGACATAAACGGGGAACCCCCCCGGATCGGGGTGTTCGTCTGCCACTGCGGAAAGAACATCGGCGGGATCGTAAACGTCCCGAGTGTGGCCGAATACGCCAAGGATCTTCCCCATGTGGTCTACTCCTCGGACAATCTCTACACCTGTTCTTCCGACACCCAGGAGATTATCAAAGAGGTAATCCAGGAGCACAACCTCAACCGAGT
Source organism: uncultured Spirochaetales bacterium (assembly GCA_964594055.1). Taxonomy (GTDB): domain Bacteria; phylum Spirochaetota; class Spirochaetia; order SPDA01; family CAZJBZ01; genus CAZKZZ01. The sequence goes on along the minus strand of CAZQKT010000041.1, from coordinate 4,235 downwards.
CATCGTTGCATCCTGTTCCCCCCGGACCCACGAACCGCTGTTCCAGCAGACGATTCGCGAAGCGGGGCTCAATAAGCACCTCTTCGAGATGGCAAACATCAGGGACCAATGTTCCTGGGTACACATGCACGAGAAGGAAGCGGCAACGGAAAAGGCCAAGGACCTCGTCCGCATGTCGGTGGCCAAGGCCAACTGGCTCGAACCTCTCCAGCCGATCCCCCTCAGTGTGACCCAAAAAGCGCTGGTCGTAGGCGGCGGAATAGCGGGTATGACGGCGGCCCTGGCTATAGCCGAGCAGGGTTTCCAGGTGTATCTGGTAGAGAAAACGGACAGGCTCGGCGGCAACGCCCTTAAAGTTGACCGTACCATCGCCGGTGATGACGTCAGGTGCTTTATCAACGAGATGGTGGGCAAAGTGGAGGCCCATAAAAAAATAGAAGTATTTACCGATTCTCACCTCTCCTTTGTAGAAGGGTTTATCGGAAATTATAATACGACGATCGCGACCAAGGACGGTGACAAGCTGCGGGAGACCGACATCGAGCACGGTGTCTCTATTCTTGCGACCGGAGCAAATGAGCACAAACCGGAAGAGTACCTCTACGGAAAATCGGACAAGGTAAAAACGCTCCTCGAGTTAAACGAAGCGGTTGCGGACCCCGGGTTCGAAACGCCGGAGACGGTAGTGATGATCCAGTGTGTCGGCTCGCGCGAGCCGGACCACCCGTACTGCTCGAGGATCTGCTGTGCGAGTGCGATCAAGAACGCAATCCGGATGAAGAAGGCCAAACCGGAAGCACAGATTTTTGTCCTCTATCGGGACATCCGCACCTACGGGTTTAGGGAAGAGTATTACAATCAGGCCCGAGAGATGGGTATTACCTTCGTCCGTTACGATGTAAACCGAAAACCGGAAGCAACTGAAAAAAACGGAAAGGTGATGGTTTCGGTCTACGACTACGTACTGCAGGCCGAGTTGGAGATACCGGCGGACCTGCTGGTATTGAGCTCCCGGATCGACCCGAATACGGACAACGAAAAACTCTCTCAGTTTTTCAAGGTGCCGCTCAACGCGGAGAAGTTCTTTTTAGAAGCCCACGTAAAACTGCGGCCGGTCGAGTTTGCGACCGACGGTGTGTACGTGTGCGGGCTCTCCCACTATCCGAAAGACTTAGAAGAGAGTGTTTCCCAGGCAATGGCTGCTGTGGGCAGGGCCACAACGGTATTGAGTACCGACTCCCTCGAAGCGACCGGGGCAGTCTCGTATATCGATGAGTCACGGTGCAGCGGGTGCGGTGCCTGTGTCGACGTGTGCGCCTATAAGGCGATTACCTTAAACGAAGAGCGGGGTGTGGCCGAGATCAACGAGGCGATCTGTAAAGGGTGCGGCGCGTGTGCTGCAACCTGCCGCGGTTCGGCGATCAACCTCCGCGGTTTCAAAGACGAGCAGATACTCAACGTGCTCAACATGGTGTAACCCAATGAGATGGGCCGGTTTTGCGGACAGCGGAGAATCGGCATAAACCAGAAGTAAGGTAGGCAAAATGAGTAATGATAATAACTGGGAACCGAAAATTGTAGCATTTCTCTGCAACTGGTGTTCCTATGCGGGAGCAGACCTGGCCGGGGTAAGCCGGCTGCAGTACGGCCCGAATATACGGATTATCCGAGTTCCCTGTTCCGGAAGGGTAAATCCTCTCTACATTGTAAAAGCACTGCAAAACGGTGCGGACGGGGTGCTGGTCTCGGGATGTCATCCCGGAGACTGCCACTACATTAGCGGTAACCTGGTGGCCCGACGAAAGTTCGCACTCATGAAGGATTATATTACCTATTTAGGGATAGAGCCGGAACGGGTCCAGTTCTCTTGGGTATCCGCATCGGAGGGCAACAGGTTTGCCGCCCTGGTCAATGAGGTGATCGAGGACGTGAAACGGGTCGGGCCCGCGAAAAAGCTTGTAAAGGAACTTGTGTAGCTATGGACAACCAAGCAGCAGCAAAAAAAATACAGGAAATTGTAGAAGAGCTCTTCGAGCAGGACAAAATCGATCTGGTAATCGGCCATGAGGCGGGGACGGTGGCCCTCAAGAGCAGGCCCTATTTTATCCGCAAGGATGATGAGGACCGCACAGAAGAGATCAAAAAATTGACCTGGAACTCGTTCTGTTCGAATAACATCGCTGTGTTTCTGCCCAAATTCTACGAGATCGACCCCTTCCGGAAGAAAAAAGATGAGACCCCCAAACCGAGAATTGCCGTTACGGTCAAAGGGTGTGACATGCGCTCGATCGTCGCCTTGGTAAAGGAGAAACAGGTCCCCCGGGACCATCTTCAGATTATCGGCGTTCCCTGCCAAGGAATGATCGACAAACGGAAGGTCGAAGAACGGTTCGGCGGGGAGGAAATCGTAGAAGCCTCCGAAGAAGGGGATACCCTTACGGCAAAGACCAAATCGGGGAAGACCGAGTCGTTTCCGCGCGAAGAAGTGCTCCGACCGGCCTGCAGTGAATGCCGCTTCCCCATGCCGGAAGGTGTCGATCATCTTCTCGAGGGAGAGGCGCGGGAGCCGGGTGACGGCGGATATGCACAGATAGAAGAGTTCGAGAAACAGAGCGTCGACGAACGGTGGAATTACATCAAGACCGAAATCGGGAAATGCATCCGCTGCTACGCCTGCAGGCAGGCGTGCCCGACCTGTTACTGTAAGGAGTGTTTTGCGGAACAGATCGATATGAAGTGGATCGGGGCAACCAACGATTTTAGCGACAACATACTGTTCCACATTATCAGAGTGTTCCACCAGGCGGGAAGATGTGTGGAGTGTGATGCCTGTTACGACGCCTGCCCGCAGCATATTGATCTCCGGACCTTGACCAAGAAGATGGCCATGGATACCGAAAAGCTTTACGGCTACGTGCCCGATTTCGAGGTCGAGACCGTACCGCCGCTTTCGACGTTTAAAGAAGAAGACCCGGAACAGTTTATTACCGACCCGGACAAAAAATGATGAACAAACCGAAAGAGTAAGGAATTAGTGATATGGAACAAGGGGTAATAACCAAACAGGAGCTGCCGAAGTTTTTACGGTCGATCAAAGATGCTGTCGTCCTCGCGCCCGTCGAGCGGGAGCGGGGACTGGTCTTCGACCGGTTGGCCGAGGACGATTCGATCTGTTTTGACTATATAACCGTACGAGAATCTGCGAAGGGGATATTTTTTCCCCAGCGGGAGGTGCTCTGTTCTTTCGAGGACGGGAATCTTAAAGAAGTCCCCCTCGATGGAAACAACTATGTGGTATTCGGCCTGCGTCCCTGCGATGCAACGGCGATCACGTTCCTCGATGAGGTTTTTTCGGACCAGTTCAGCAAGTTCAAAGACCCGTACTATTTAAGCCGAAGGGAGAACAGCGTGCTCATAACCCTCACCTGTAACGAGACTGCCGACACCTGTTTCTGTACCACCACCGGCGGAGACCCGGCGGGAACACGGGGGGCGGACATTCTTGCAACTGATTTGGGCGAGAAACTGCTCTTCGAAGCGGTCACGGACAAAGGCGAAGAGCTGATGAAGGCCTATAAGGGGTCCTTTAAGAAAGCAGAGGAAGCCGATATCAAAGAGCGGGAAGGGCTCGCCGAAGAAGCGCGCAAACAGCTTACCGCAATTGATATCGAAGGACTGAAACAAAAACTCGACGAAGAGTTCGACGATGAGGATTGGGCCAAGGTGACCGCTAACTGCTTAGGATGCGGTGCCTGTACGTATCTCTGCCCGACTTGTCACTGTTTTGACATAACCGATGAGAAAAACAAGACAGGCTTCGGTCTGCGGCTCCGCAGCTGGGACTCATGTCAGTATCCGCTGTTTACCAAACACGCTTCGGGGCACAACCCCCGGGTCAATAAGACCCAGCGCATGCGGCAGCGGATCATGCACAAGTTTTCTTATACCATTGAAAAAACAGATGATATATTCTGTGTGGGCTGCGGGCGGTGTATCAGCAACTGTCCGGTAAATCTGGATATTCGTGATATCCTTAGAACGTTTGCACAAAAACCAATAGCACAAAAATAGCATCGGAGTGAACAATGCAGAATCCGTATATACCGTATCCGGTCATCTTAGATGATGTAATCATCGAAAACACAGCCAAAGATCTGAAAACATTCAAGCTGGTCTTCGAAAAAGAGGAAGACCGAAAAGCGTTTACATACATGCCGGGCCAGTTCGCGGAACTG
>CAZQKT010000040.1:0-27469 GCA_964594055.1 uncultured Spirochaetales bacterium | reverse complement strand
AGGAAGGACTGGAAGAAGGGCGGAAGAAAGGGCTGGCTGAAGGCCGTGAGGAAGGTCGTGAGGAAGGTCGTGAGGAAGGAATAGAGGCAGGCCGCCAAGAAGGTATAAAAGAGGGGCAAAGAAAAGGAGAATACTCGAAAGCCGTGGAAACGGCCCGTAATTTGGCTGCCCGGGGGATGCCTGTTCCGGAAATAGTTGAGATTACCAGGCTCTCTGTAGAAGAAGTCACAAATCTGATAAAGTGAAAAAAATAGGCCGCCCGGTTTCATTATTCCGGACAGCCTTACTGTCACACTTATTCTAGTAAAGAAGGATCAGCAGCATTACCACCGTCTTCCACGGTCGTCCCACCTGCCGCCTTTACCGTCAGGACCGGGCATTCTACGACCTGCCGTTCCGGGACCGCCCATCCTCGGGGCGCCCCTGAAGTCATCACTGAACTGGGGCCCGTACATAGGATGGTCGAGCTCATACTCTTTACCGTCGATGACGGCCTTGGTCACTGCGATGTATTGTCCGTTATCATCGGCGACATCACCCCAGGGCCTGCGTCCGGGGAACTCATCGGTGAGGTACCCCTCGACGGTCACAGTTTTTCCCTCGTCGAGTTCTACCGAGTAGAGATACATCCGGGGGACCATCAGATTATACACGGTAGACCCGTCTTTCAGTTCGGGGTGGATCCGATTCTCGTAGGAGACCTTTCCAGTCACTTTTACAAGATCTTCATCTTCAAAATCCCACGCCGGTCGCGCCGAAGGCGCGTTCCGCTGTGCCTCTTCGATCTGTCCTGCGGCAAATGCAGCGCCGCTTAATCCGGTAACAAGTACCAATAAAACTATCATTGCTTTTTTCATGTTCATGTGAACACCTCCATTCAAGTATTGTGCTTGCTATATGGCAGAAAGCGTGCCAAAGTGCTTTCCGAGAGAGAGAATAGGGTCAGTATTTTGTCGAAAATTTCCGGAATTTTAGCCATTATCCTACTACCGTAGTAACACCCTGCGGCTATGGCTGCGGGAGGGCGGGTAAACTTTTCCCATCAGCATAATTGGGAAATAATTACGCATGCGCAGATCACGCCTACAACACCAAAAAAAGCCGGCCCAGGTCGACCGTAAGCCCTTTTAGAGTTGTACTTTCCACACTCTCCTCGGCGAGATAGATCTCGGGTACGAAGGGGTACTTCCCGTTTTCATCGAGCAGATAAACATGGATATAGCGGTTTCCCGGGTCGACCAGCCAGTACTCCTTTACCCCGTGCCGTTCATACAACTCGAGCTTTACGGCGATGTCCTTTTTCGAAGTGTATGGGGAGAGAATTTCGATGATCCAATCGGGTGCTCCTGTACATCCCTTATCGGTCAGCTTCGACTCATCGCAGATGACCGAAATATCGGGCTGGACCCATGTTCCAGGCGACCCCGTCGATCAGCTCCCACCGCTCATCATCGGGCCACTCTCTATACTCTCCATAGGTGTATTCATGATCGTATTTGACTGCCGGTTCACCCATCTTTTTCATACCTCCTAGTATATCATGACTTTCCTGTAGATTCATACTATAAAACCGGGAAAAAGGCGCTGCTGCTTCACAGAAAGGGCAGGCGGGTGTACAGTAGCGGGGGGGTATAAACGGATGATTTTAGAACGTCTTAAACAGAAGAACATCATCGTGACCGGGGGGACCCAGGGATTGGGCAGGGGGATAGCCCTGAGGCTCGCCGAAGAGGGGGCATGCGGGATCGCGATCTGCGGACGGAACAAAGAAAACGGGGAAGCTGCAGCCGAGGAGATACGGAAGGCAGGCAGCGGGAAAACGGATTGTCTCTACATTCCTGCCGACCTCCGCTTCGAAGGAGAGTGCCGGAAGGTCGTCCGGGAGGCTGTAACAAGGTTCGGGGCACTACACGGCCTGGTAAACGGTGCAGGGATTACCACGCAAGGGACCATCGAAGAAACCTCGGTGGAGCTGTGGGATGAAATTTTCGCGGTGAATGTCCGGGCCCCGTTTATCCTGATTCAGGAAGCGGTCCGGCACATGCAAGAGAAGAAAATCCACGGAAGCATCGTCAACATCATAAGTGATACCGCCCACTGCGGACAGCCTTCTCTGGCGGTCTATTCCAGCTCGAAGGGGGCACTCCTTACCCTCACTAAGAACGTTGCCAACTCCCAATTGACGCATCGGACCCGCTCCAACGGGATCTGCATCGGCTGGACCGACACCCCGAACGAACACAAAGCACAGCTCGCTGCAGGGGAACCAAAGAACTGGCTCGAGATCGCAGAGCGGCAGCAGCCGTTCAGGCGGCTTCTCAAACCGCGGGATATCGCGGCACTCACCGCCTATCTGCTGAGCGACGAAGCGGAGATGATGACGGGGGCCATAATCGACTTCGACCAGAAAGTAATCGGGGTGAATGAGTAGGGGTAAATAGCCCCTTTCAATACATTACCGTTTTCGTTATAATCATCGTCATGGCACATACAACACTGATAAACACCATTGCGGAGTATCTCGATTCCACCTGTACGACCCCCGGCGAGGAGCGGACCGGGGTCGAGATAGAACATTTCGTGACCAGGGCCGAGAGCGGGAAGACCGTAACCTACTTCGAAAAAGACGGTGTAGGGGATCTGCTCGAAACTTTAGGCAGAGACGGCAATAACGGCTGGGAACTCCACTACGAGAGCCGCTACCCACTCTCACTTTCCAGAATGTCCGAGCGGGGCGAACAAACAGTTACTTTAGAACCGGGGGCCCAGCTCGAATACAGCACATCCCCCTGCAGAAGCATCTCCGAAATCGAAGCCGAATATAGTGCGTTCCTCGATGAAGTGACTCCGGTCCTCGCCGCGAGGGACCAAACCTTGGAGCCCCGGGGGTATCAACCGGTAGATCGTGCCCAAACAATCCCCTTTATCCCCAAGAAGAAGTACCACTGCATGGCAAAATATTTTCTCGATAAAGGGAAACTCGCCCACAACATGATGAAAGGGACCGCAGCAACCCAGGTCACGATCGATTATTTCGATGAAGCCGATTTTGCAACTAAACTGCGGCTGGCCACCGTTCTCTCCCCCGTTTTTGCCGTGCTTTTCAGCAACTGTCCCGTCTTCGAAGGGAACCCGTATTCAGGCTGGGCGGTCCGCCTTACCATCTGGGACAACTGCGACTCCCACCGGTGCGGGCTTCTCCCCGGCGTGTTCGACCCCGGTTTCGGGTTCGAACGGTTCGCTTCCTGGTTTGCGCGTTTCAAACCGATTGTTTTTTATACGGACGGGAAGTACCGTTCTACGGGGGAGCAGGAGCTGTGGAATATAATTGAACGACAAAACCGGAATCCGGCAGAAGTGAGCAAAAAATCGCTCGAAGAAGCCCTCCGGATGGTTTTCACCGACGTCCGGGTAAAGCAGTTTCTCGAACTGAGGATGACCGACGCCCTTCCCCCGGAGAGGATGCTTCAATACGCAGCCCTCGTCCATGAGCTTTTTTACAACCGGGACCTCTTTGAGGATGTTCTCGAGTCTTTCGCCAGGTTTAGTGAACGGGATGTGTTAGAGGCGCGCACAAAAGCACCGGTGCGCGGCCCTGATGCTCCACTGGGTGATGAGACGATCGGCTCAGGTATCAAAGAACTGCTTCGAAAAACGGAACTGTACTGCAGCGAGGAAAACCGACGGTATCTGCAGCCGATTTTTACCCGACCGAAGCGAGCACAATGCGGAATCAGCTAAACCGTCCGGCCATTGAGGCTACTGATCAGTTTCGGAAAACCATCCGCGATAATCCTTCTCGGTATCTTGAAGATTTTTCCGCCATGGCGGAAGAGATGGCTAAATCGAATGCAAAATATCACGGAGAAGTGATCGACTACCTCTACGAGCCATTTTTCTTCGACCATCAGGACCGAACCGAGTTCGAAAACATTTGCCGTCTTTTGACCGGAATCGCTTCTAAACTATCGGCTGCCTACCTGGCAAATGACGATCTCCGCCGACTCTACGGCTTTGACCGGACAGCGGATGAATTGGTCCGGATCGACCCCGGCTATAACCATCCCGCCCCTATGGCCCGGCTCGATCTGTTCTTTTCCCGCACCTCTCCGTCGAAGTTCTGCGAGTTTAATACCGACGGCACCTCGGGAATGAACGAAATCGGCGAACTCGAGCGTGTTTTTGCCGGCACCCGGATTTTCAGAAAACTCGCGGAGCAATTCACCGTCCGGCGGCATGAACTCGTCGAGACCTGGATCGACACTTTGCTCGCGCTCTACCGGGAACGGGGCGGGAAGAGTGATCCGGCCATAGCCATTTCGGACTGGGAAGGAGAAGGGGTGAGGGAGGAGTTCGAAGCGTTCCGCCGGGCAATTGAGCGCCGGGGTCTCCGCTGTGTCATAACCGATCCGAGACGGTTTACCTATTCACGCGGCGGGTCCGGCAGGCGGCTTATGCTTAAGAGTACCGGGATCGATCTGGTGTACAGGCGGGCGGTAAACTTCGAATGCTTTGACCGTGCAGCCGAGATCAAGCCCCTGATCGAGGCGTACCGAAACGGTGATGTGTGTATGATAGGCCCCTTCCGCTCGCAGCTCCTGCATAATAAAAATGTGTTTCGGGTCCTTCGGCATCCAGACGTCTTTGACCTCTTCACCCCGGAGGAGCAGGAGCTGGTCCGGAAACGGATTCCGCAAACATACCTTCTTAGCGAAGATACGGCCGGGCACTACAGCGTGGTTCGCGACCGAGAGGCGTGGCTTATCAAACCGGAAGACCGGTACGCGGCGAAGGAAGTGATGGCCGGCAGGGACTGCACAGGGGAGCAGTGGCAGCTCCTTCTCGAAGAGAAAAGCCGTAGCGGCGGCTATCTGCTTCAGGAGTTCTGCAATCAGGAAGAAGATCGGTTTCTCTCCTGTTTCGACGGTGAGTTCAAAGAGATCACCTGCCGGAATGTAATCGGTGTGTACATGTACAACGGGCGGTTTTCCGGAGTGTATACGAGGGTGGGCACCTCGAGTATCATCGCCAGTCTCTGGAACTGCTTTATGCTCCCCGGCCTGTTCGTCTCTCCCAAGGTTGCAGTTTAACCGATAATTGTAATAGAATAGAAGCATGGAAACACGCGATCTCTCTTTTATACATAAACCTGTCTCGAAAGTTTTTTTAGAAGAACTCGTAAGTCCGGAAAACATCGAAAAATATAAACTGTCCGATAAGCAGCTCGAGTTCTATCGGGACTACGGCTACGTAGCAAATGTAAAAATCTTAAGTGAAAACCAGTGCCACATACTCTGTGAAGAATTGGAAGATATATCGCATCCTGAATACCACAAGAAGGACCTCTGGTATGAGTTCCACTCCAACGAATCGACCGACCCGGACACGGTCCTTCTCCATGCATTGGGTGCCTGGAGGATGACCCCGGGATTTCACGATATTCTCTGGCATCCCGCTTTCTTGGTGCCTGCTTCCCAGCTGTTGGGCGGGTCGGTACGGTTCTGGCACGACCAGCTCTTCTCCAAACCGAAAAAACACGGCGGAGTGGTCGCCTGGCACCAGGATTACTCGTTCTGGAGCCGTTCAAAACCGATGTGTCACCTCACCTGTTGGATCGGCCTCGACGATGTCAGAGCGGAAAACGGCTGCCTCCATTATGTCCCCTCATCACACGAATGGCCTCTCCTTCCCAAGACGAACCTCGCCGGGAACATGACCGCCATTAGAGAAGTCTTAAGCGAGAGGCAGAAGGAGCAGTTCAATCCGGTCCCGATCGAGATGAAGCGGGGCCACGCAACGTTCCATCACCCCCTGCTCGTCCACGGCTCCTACGAAAACAGGTCCGACCGGCCGCGGAGGGCCACGGTCATAAACAGTGCCTTAGACGGGTTCTATTCGGACACTGACCAGCCGCTCCTCGAAGGGGTTCCTGCCATCCCGTCCGGCCGAAAAATTTGCGGCCAGTTTTTTCCGCTCTTATTCGATGCGGATGCGGTTAGGTGATCTTACCATAGCTTGCCCACTCGCCGCAGATATTCATCCATGTCGAACTTCCGGTCGAGACCGGCTTTGTTCATATACCGTACTTTGCCGAATATCTCCCGCTCCTGCCAGGGCCGGTCGTGGTTGCCGAAACACCAGGCCACCCCTGCGTATGAGTTGGGGTCCCGCCCATCGAGGAAATACTTGTTGTTGAGGTAGAGCAGTGTCTCGAATGCCTCTTCGGGGCTCCTGCTCCACTCCAGCACTTTCTTGCCCCAATACATCCGCATGTAGTTGTGCATGGTGCCGGTACGGACCATCTCTTCCATGGCCGCGTTCCAGTACTCGTCGTGGGTAGAGGCCTCTTCGAGCTCGGTACGGGAGTAGAGGTCGGGACGGTGGTCCCCTGCATGTTCGCTCAGGCTCTTCCCGGCCCACCCGGGAAGGGCGGTGTACTGATCGTAGTCGGGTTCAAAATATACGTAATTAATGCTCAGTTCTCTACGTATAAAAAGCTCTTCGATAAAAGCCTCCGCTGCCTCTTCGGTCTCTTCGCTTCCCGAAGCCTCGACCGCCCGCTGTACCTCTTCGATTATGTAGAGAGGAGAAATCTGTCCGAAGTGGAGGTAGGGGCTCAACCCCGACTGGATTTCCAGCCCCGGGTTGTTGCGCTGTGTATCATAGTACGGCAGCTTGTACTCGATAAACTGGACGAGCCGCTTTTTCGCCTCTTCCGTGCCGCCCCGGATGTATTCAGTTACCGGCCCGACTGTTTCATCTACTTTTCCTGTAAAGAATGAGCCAATATCAGCCGCCGAAAGATCGATGCCGCCGGGTACATCTCTGGGGACCTCTGTGAGCGTATGCTCGAGCTTTACGTGCCCGGGCAGGGAGCGAACCCTGTCGAGAAGCTTGTTGAGTTTCGGCCGGATGGTCCGTGCGGCGTACTCCCGTTTATTCGAAGCAGTCTCTACGGGGACCACGACGTCCGTTTCGACTTCGATTACGGGGACCTCAGTCATCCGGGCGAGTTCCTCCCGCCACTGCCGCTGGTGCCGGAGATACCCCCGGTCGGTGACGATCAGAGCAGCCTGCTTTCCAAGATCAGCGGCGACCTGCCACGGCCTGCTCTCCTCGTCAGCTTCTCCGCCCGTTTCCCGGACAACGAACGGTATCCCCCGTTTCCTCAAAGCTGCCGACGTCTCAACCAAGCCCTCGAGCATAAAGGTGTAGTGTCTGAGATTTGCTTCGGGGTAGCCGTAGGTAATCCCGAAACAGACGAGGAGAGGAAGCTCGAGCTCATTCGCTTTCTCTGCAGCGAACTCCAGGGCGTGGTTGTATTCGGCCCGTTGGGAAGCCTGCATCCAGTAGAGAACATAGCCGGCAGCACCGGAGGCGGCATTTCCGGGATCTTCGGTCCGGGAGGTCATCCGTGAAGTCAGCTCTCTTATTCGCTCTTTTTCTACCATTTTTACTCCCCTTTTTACTAACGTGCCCGGAACGGTTATAAATTCCGGCCTTTCCCCGAATCGGTAATTTCGGCAAGCTCCCGCGGATAGGGAGCAATGAAGGACTGGTCGAGAAGGTAATCGTTTTTATGCCGGATCGCCCAGGATTTCAGCAGATGGAGAGGAACACTCAACGGGACCCGTTCATCCCGGTACTCTTCTATTGTGTTGAGAAAAAACTGCACCTCATCCTTTGAAAGGTGCTGGGAAAGCCCGCCGAATCCGTGGAGGAGCACATTGATCATTGCCGTATACCGGTACGGCTCCCGAAACATCACTTCGAATTTCTGCGAATACCGGTCCCGTACCGAATCGAGGTTTTTCTTATCGTAGGAGGCGAGAATGCGGCCCATCTCCCGCATCACTTCCTGATTATAAGCCATAAAGAGAAGTTTGTTTTTGGTATGGAAATCGAGAAGACCGTTTATCGTCCCGTTCCGCGCTGCCTGCCGGAATGACGCCGTTGCATACAATTTTATAAGAAAATGCTCCCGGAGTATGAAGTTATTGAGCCGGCCTTCGTCTTCGATTGCGGCCCCCGAGAATCTGTTTTTTACTTCACCACCGAAGAGACCCGAACCGCGGGTTGTACCTGCCTCAGGTTTGAAACTGTGATAGATTTTTACATCCCCGATGCCGCAGGAAGGTGAGCGGTTTTTCAAGACGAATCCGTCAACCCCATCCTCAGAAAGCCCGTTCAAAAAAGACGTAGTGAAACTCTGCATTTGCTCGGTAACATCACGGCCGGTAGCAGGTTGATACAGATGGACCGTCTCTTCACCGGCAACAAGCCGGAGCGGGTCCCGGGGAATACCGAGAAGGATGTCCCGCTCAGGACACACGGTGACTGCATCCACTGACCCGGCAAGCTTGGCTGCAAAAGGACTAGTAACCGTTTGTCCGTTATACCTGCAGCTTTCGAATCCCAAACAGGCACTGAATACAACTTTCGGTTTTACAGGCATCTCAGACCCCGTGCTCCTGAAAGAATTGGGAATACTTTCTGTCCTCGATAAGGGTGTGATAGAGAAGCCACTCCTTTAATTCCTCGAGAAATTTGTTTTGTTCATCTATCGTGTGTTTCTTTTTTCCGTTGAAAGCTGCGATCATTTCAATCACAACAGCATGAGCATTCTGCTGTACGGTAATGCGGGAATAATCGTATTCGCTCATAAGCGTTTCTTCGTGGCGGAGGTGCTGTTTTAAGGATTCAATGTAATGGTCGAGTTTTTCTGCATACCTTTTGGTAAAACCGTTTTCCTTTTTTGCAGCATAGATATCCGAAAGCTGTTCGAAGAGCTGTTTGTGCTCTCCGTCGATATCTGCTATTCCGATCTTATAGGTATCGTACCAGCATATATCAAAGTGCGTCTTGAACAACTTTATCCGCCGTTCAAACGTTTCGAACAGTTTCCACAGTACGACCGGTACTTCTTTGATCTCTTTTGCAGGGATGACCACAGCTTCCACCGTCTCGGCGGGCCTGAACGTAAACATGCCTGCCGTACCGGTAATGGCGGCATCCTCCCCGAAGAAATCAGTACGCTCGAGACGGTCCACCGTCATGTGCTGATGAGAATACAAACTGCCACAACCGGATTTTATGATAAGCAGTTTCTCACCCCCGGGAGCTGTAATCTCCTCGCCTTTTTCCCAGACCACAGTTTCGGTTACCTGGGCCAACCGGTTCTGCACATTGGAAGGAATCGATTCGCCTAGCAACCAGGTTTCCCGGAAAAAATTCCGGTTCTGTGACATCCGTTTTATCTCATCGAAGAGGTCGAACTTCTTTACAAACCACCGATACACATCAACAGGTATTTTCACCACCCGGATATAACTTGCCGCCCTGTATGTGGCAGGCGCTTTCTCTCCGATAATACCCCCGATCTCACCGATGAGGTGGCCCGGAGAGATGACCGTATCGATTTCCTTTTTCGAATCAATGACCGACACCACGCCGTTTACCACCAGAAAGATATGATCGATCGGCTCCCCCTGTTTGAAAAGGATCGTCCCGACATTGACGGCGATGACAGCAAAGTTCGTGAGCACCTTGAGGCCCTCTTTTGAGACCATCGGGAAATAGCTTTCGAGATGATGGAACGCATCCGACATCGAATAATCCTGCTGCCCCTTTATAAGAACGTCCTGCATCCCGAAGGTCGCATTCGAACCGATCTCCTTCTCCGCCATGGAGAGATCTCGGGAAGTATGACTCAACAGCAGTCTCGGCGAAGTATCATCTTCGAAATCGACAGCTTTCCCGTGAATATACCCGCCGCCGATGTCTATTTTCTTGATGGAAGCAGGTTCATGGTACTGTTTCTTTACGGTCTCGAACTTCTCCCTGGTTATACCGCTTTTTTGCGGATCAACTGTGATCATCCCCTCGAGTACATCGAATGCAGCGATATCGGCAAGATGCGCGTAACTTTTTATGCCTCCCTCCCAGTAGGTGCGGAAGAACATGATGCTCGTTTCTACCGGATGGGGAGAAAACACCGGTTTTACTTCAAGCCCCTCGATGTCGTTCCAGGTGTCGAACTCGAGATCATGGATTTCGAAAAAATCACCGAACCGCTCTTCCTCCATGGACAGGAGGGCCGAGATCTTTTTCGTGACCGAATGCCGTACCAAGGGTGTTGCAAAGTATGCGAGCCTGTGCCCCCCCCGAATAAGGCTGGGAAGACCGGCAAAATGATCATCATGAGCATGAGTGTGAAAAATCCCTTCGATCTCATCGATGCAGATACCGAGAGAGACCAGTGTATCCATGATACCGGGGCCCGCATCCACTAAATACACCTTCCCCTGGAATTGGAGGATGCTCCCCATACAGGGCCGTCCGATGTCCCAGCCGTCACCTTCTCCGACATGCAGTATGGAAAAGTAGTGCCGTTTCGCCTGATGAAAGCCGAGATTATACGGCGGATGGTACCCATCATGTTTCCCAAGGTTCAGATTTACGGACACCGTTTCATCCCCGTAGATAAACGTATACCGGTTGAGCCCGGTACGATGGATGTACACCCCGGAGGCAAGCTCGACAATCTCCCGGTCGATTATTTTCGGCTCGAGGAGCTCTTCGAGGGTCCGGATATTGTCATAGGCAAACCGCAGCTTGAGCCGCATCATCTCTTCCGCTTCCGCCTCGGGGATGCCCGCCTCCATAATCTCCTCTTTGGATACAAGTCCGTAATTACCGCGGTAGATGTAGTTCATCTGCGAGGTGACTTGGTCTTCGAGCCCGATGAGAAGCGGTTTTTCCCCGGTATTATTCGGATGCCCGGGGATGAGCATGCCCTGCCGATAGAACATCTGTAAAACGGGAAACTCCGCCAAGTTCGAGAAGTACCCGTTTTGGACGGAGATATCGGAGAGCAGTATCGCATTAGGACCGGTCTCGAAGGTAACATCGTCTTTCTCCCGCGGGATGATAAATCCCCGTTTCATGCAATGCTTGACCACATCGGCCGGACAGCCGCAGAGAATCCGCAGGTCCACTTCGGGAATATGGACCCAATAGACACCGTTTGTTATTTCATATTTTTCCATCTATCCATTATAGACCAGTTTTCCTATTATGCCAAAACAAATTACTGTTCGAGGTGTTCGTAGAAATCGCGCCCAGTAAAAAACATATTTGACACTAAGTGCGATATTAATTATTATCATTATTAATTTTTCACAGTATCGTATGTATCTTCTTTTTATGAACTAACGGAGGCGCTCATGTTCAAATCACAGGTTACCTATCTCATCGATAAAATGGTCGTAGAAGAAATGCGGATCGTGTATGAGCGGGAAAACTATGAGTCCATGAGCGCTTTTGTCGAGGACGCGCTTCGGGAAAAACTCGCTGCTATCCGCAGGCAGCGGATACAGAAGCAAGTCTCTGAAGCTGCAATTGATCCGCTGTTCCTCGAGGATGTTTCAAAAGGATTTATCGAAGGGTTGACCCATGAATAACAGATGGGGCGTTT
Organism: uncultured Spirochaetales bacterium; assembly: GCA_964594055.1. Taxonomy (GTDB): domain Bacteria; phylum Spirochaetota; class Spirochaetia; order SPDA01; family CAZJBZ01; genus CAZKZZ01. The sequence goes on along the minus strand of CAZQKT010000040.1, from coordinate 15,993 downwards.
TCTCGCTAAACCCGGAAGCTGTCCCTGTTGTCGTAGTCAGTTCGGAAACATTCAACAAAGATATGAATGTTGTGACGGTTGTTCCTCTTGTCCCGAGAAAAGAGGGGCGGCGAATCTATCCAAACGAAGCGTTGATAAAAGCAAGCGGCTCAGGACTCCCATCTGAAACCATCGCGCTTGTCCATCAAATTACCACGATCCCCAAAAAACGGTTGTCAGAACAGCTCGGGACAATTGATACTAGAGGAGAGAGAAAAGCTGTTTTTGATGCTCTGAGTAATCATCTGGAGATGTATTGGGATTAACGGATATCTTTCCTAAATCCGTATCGGTCAAAAATATCTTCGAACTCTTCGATAATACGTGCCGGGTCGAGGCCGGCATACTGCAAGGCGTGGCTGTGCACACTGGAATACGCCCTGGAATGTTCACCTGCTTTGTGAATGACCGCACGAAAGGCATCGGTCAACTCGAGATCGAAACGGCGGTAGATATCGGTTACGACCTCCTCTAAGTTTTGGGTGAGCTGATCAAAGGTAACAACTGCGTACCGCTCTTCCGGTTCCTGCTCGAGCCGTTTCGGGGGGTAGTGGTACCAGTGATGGGCCATGTCGAGGAGCAGTTCCTGAAACGGATACCGTTCTATCGGATCTGCAAAGTAATTCCAGGTAAAGGAAAACCAGCCCATCTGGGAAGAGATCGTATCGAGCGGGTTCCTGACCAGATAGATTATTTTCGCGTCCGGGAACTGGGTAAGGAGCGCGTCCACCCTGCCGGTAAGCGAGGGGTTTTTGGTAAGGTAGTGCTTCGGTCCGAGGTGAGCAAAGAGGTGCCGCTTGATGCAGGCCCGGTAAAACCGCATAAAGCGCCGTTTTACCGGAGCGGAATACACTTCGTCGAAATGGTGTATACGGGCGGATTCGAGGGCATCGGGGAAAAAAAACCACACAAAAAGACTGTACCAAATATACAAGAAAAGACCTTCGTCCTCTTCCGGCTCCCATATACCGGTGCGGTGAATTTTAATCTGCTTCAATTCCCGCTCTTCCCACGATTTGAGCCGGTTTAGAAACGGCGAGCCGAAAAGACGCTCGAACAGTTTCAGCCCGCGGAAAAACTTTCGCTGTGAAATAGAAGGGGCGGCATAGATTTCCCAGCTCTTGATGGTGATGAAGTTGTAGCTGTCCCGTGAGAGCAGACGGTGGAGCAGCGTCGATCCGCTTCGAAAGTTGCCAACAATGAATATCGGTTTTTTTATCTCCTGCTTACGAAATCCTCCGAAAAAGAGGTGGTCGAGGAGAAAACAGAAAACACCGAAACACCAGAAGAAGGGGAAAAGAACAGAAAATAAAGCTAAGACCCGTAATCGCTTAGGGGTAAGTCTGGCATTGCTGTTTCTCGTTTTAAAAACTGAAAAAAAAAGCTGCTTTACAAAGAGCCGGTAATTGAAGGTCATTTTTTCCCGTCAATTTTTTTCCGCAATTTTCTCGTCGAGACCTTTTTATTCTCTGAAGTATGCTGTGAATACGCCCTGACAATAAACAAAAACAGTAATCCGCCGATTATCATCAGCATTGAATAGGCTTGGCTATTGATAAAATTGAACGGGGTGATGAATAAATAAGGGGGATTTTCAATGGGAGAGAGTTTGAGGAAGAAATCATTCACGGAAATCGGCATTCTGAAATAGTCAATAATGAACCGCATGATGCCATACCCGATTACATAGACGCCGATGACAAACCCGTTGAACGGTTTCCGTTTCCGGAAGAAAAACCAGATAATCGCCCACAGGACGATTCCTTCGAAGAAAGCTTCGTACAACTGGGTGGGATGCCGGGGAAGATTGACTAATCCGGAAGAAGGAATGTCCATGCCGATCTGAGCGGCCTTTTCCTGTACCCATTCTTCCGAAGCGGAGAACCGCCGGGCACGGGGAAAGATAATACCCCAGGAGGCCGTGGTAACGCGGCCGAACAGTTCGCCGTTGATAAAATTACCGAGACGGCCGAAGGTGTAGCCGAGCGGGATGCCCGCAACCAGCATATCGCCCCAATCCAGCAGGCTGATCTTCTTCTTCCTGGTATAAATAAAGACAGCCACAAGCGATCCTACCAGTCCACCGTAGTAGTTCATCCCCTGGAGCCCCACGAATCGGAACCCGTCGGTAAACGGCCAGAATATAAGCCACGGCTTCCTTAAATAGGTATGGCTCGGATCGAAGAGAAGGGTAGCAAAAACACGTGCTCCGATGAGAAGTCCGATAATCCCCCAGAAAAAGAAATTGAGGATATCGTCCGGGTCTACATCCAGCTTTCTCTGCTTGACCTGCACACGGAAAAGCAGATACGCAACGCCGAAAGCCACCAGATACATCAATCCGTACCAGCGGAGCGGTAATCCGGGGATAATTTCAGGCTTGATCCAGTCGGGAAAGGTAAGATACGCAAGCATAGGTCAAGTTATAACCGCACAGTCGGGTGTTGTCAAGGTAGATTATTTATCACTACAATGATGCTGATATGTTAGAGAGATGAAAGACTTGTGGAATATAAAAAAAATACAGCAGATATAAAATTTTTAGGAGGTAAACGTATGAGAACTACCAAAAAACATGGAGTGCGCCGAGTTTTTACTTTGGCCCTAACACTCCTTGTCGCAGTCTCTATGTCCGTGTATGCGGGAGGAGAACAGGAAAAAGGAGATGAGGCTGCCGGAAAAGAGGAACTTGTCCGGTTGACCGCGGGCTTCACCCAGGACGAATCCCTGGAAAACTTGATTCCCACCGACGACTGGCAGTACGGGGAAATGGGCGTCATGTTTTGGCCCTTAGTGTATGACCAGCTCTGGATGCTCGGTCCCGCACCGGACTACGAAGCAATCCCCGCCCTGGCCACCAGCTGGGAAACCGAGGACAATCAAACATGGACCTATCACCTGCGCGAAGGGGTGAAGTTTCATGACGGCGTAGAAGTCACCGCCGAGGATGTTAAATTTATGTTCGAACACTTTGTTCACTCAGACCCGGTTTGGGAGTATGAAGAAGTAATGACGTCCAACGTAAGAGTTATCGACAAGTATACCGTTGAGATCACTCTGGAAAATCCCCATGGCGGCGCCGGCGGCAAGTATCCTCCGGGATTCTGGACCCCAGTGGTGCCCAAGCATATCTTCGAACCGGTCAAGGACAATATTACATCCTTTGCCAACGAAGAAGCCATCGGTTCCGGCCCATTTAAACTGAAAGAGTTCAAGGCCGGTGAATACGTTTGGTTCGAGGCAAACAAAGAGTGGTGGGGGGATGGCCCCTATGTGGATGAAGTGGTCTTCCAGATGTTCGGCAGTGAAGATGCAAGAAACATGGCCCTCAAAAAGGGGCAGATCGATATGATCGGCTATGCCGGTGTCGACCCGGTTTCGGCCAAGCAGTTCGAGAGCGAGGAGAACATCGACATCCTTTCCACCGGCGGTATCCAGATTCCCTGGATCACTTTCAATCTGCATAACGACACTCCCATCCAGGACCTGGCGGTCAGGCAGGCGATCATGTACGCCATCGACAAGCAGAAGATTACCGATATGGTGTACCTCGGTTTTGCAGAACGGGTGTACGGATTTGTGTATCCCGAAATGGAGGAGTTCAATCCCGATATAAAGCGCTACGAATATGATGTGGCCAAGGCAAAACAGATTTTAGCCGACGCCGGCTACACCGACACCGACGGTAACGGTATTGTCAACGATCCGGAAACGGGAGAAGACGTAGAGTTTGACGGACCGATCAATTCCCAGAAACAATACATGATCAAAACAATGCGGCTGATTTCCGAAGACCTGGAAAAGATCGGCATTAAGGTAAACGTTACTACCATGGACCAGGGCACCCTGCTGGACTACATCTACGACCCGAAATCGGATAAGTATGTCATGTCCATTATCGATGAAGAGCCCGGTCCCTACGCCGACTGGGTATGGGAGTTTGCCCGGGGCTACGAGGGCGGCGGAGAAGGGTGGAATAGCGCCTACTACAACAGCGACGAGTTTGACGCCCATCTAGGAGCTATGCTGCAGGCGGAAACGTTGGAAGAACGGAAGGAGCATGTCTATGCCATGCAGCGGATCCTCGCCGAGGACCTTCCCTACGGATTTCTGGTACGGCAGGACGCCATCGATCCGGTACGGACGGACAATGTGATCGGCTACGTAGAAGCTATGGGAATATCGAACTGGGTCAACCCTTGGACGTATATCAAGGCCCGTCCCGTCGAATAAGCAATAGTATAGATCAAAACACAACGTACCCGGCGGCATGCCGCCGCCGGGTTTTTTTCTAAGGTTCCTGTTTCAACGGCAGGTGCATGAGCAGGTGCATTAGAAGAAGGGGGGAGATAAGCAGTGCGGAATTTTCTGATACGCAAGATCATAGCGTCGATTATTACACTCTTTGCCATTGTTACAGCCAACTTTGCCATCTTCCGGATGGCCCCCGGTGATCCGATTAGACTGATGTTCAAAGACCCCCGGGTATCGGCGGAACAGCTGCAGCAGCAGATCGAGAAGTTCGGTCTTGATGGAAATATGTGGGACCAGTACGTGGCCTACATGGGAAACCTTTTTAGGGGAGACCTCGGTATCTCCTTTTGGCAGAAACGGCCTGTGGCGGATGTAATCGCCTCGCGGATCCCCCAGACCCTTCTCCTTGTACTGACGGCCCTTACCCTGGCTGTTCTTATCGGTACTTTTTTAGGCGCCCTCGCGGGTTGGAAAAGCGGTACCCGTACAGATTCTATTATCATGTCCGCATCACTTACCCTGTATTCGATCCCTACCTTTGCCATGGGTATCGTGCTTATGATGGTCTTCTCTTATATACTGGCCATTTTCCCCTTAGGAGGAATACGGACCGCCGCCTCGGGCTTTACCGGGTTAAGGAGTGTGCTCGATGTCCTCTGGCATCTTATCTTGCCCGCTTTTTCCATCATTTTGTGGTATGTGGGGGAATATGTCCTCCTTACCAGGAGCTCCATGCTCGATGTCTTAGGGCAGGATTACATCCTTACAGCCAGGGCCAAGGGCTTACGGGAGCGGCTTATCCGGAAGCGGCATGCCTTAAGAAACGCCCTTCTTCCGGTCATTACTATTACCGGGGTCAATCTCGGGTTTGCGGTAGCGGGAATTATCGAGGCGGAAACGGTTTTTTCCTGGCCGGGAGTAGGCAGCCTGATCTATGAGGCAGTACTGAAGCGGGATTATCCCCTTATGCAGGGGGTCTTTCTGGTGTTCGGAGTGGCGATCGTGCTTTCAAATTTTGTCATAGACATGATCTACGGCCTGGTGGACCCGCGTATCCGGGTAGGAGGGGAGTAGAAAAACTATGGATACACAGAAAAAGAAATGGAAGGAGTTCGTCCAGCTTCTTCTTACGCATCGTATGGGTAAAATCGGACTTATCATCATCATCATGTTTCTGATTATGGCTGTCTTTGCTCCCTATCTCTGGACGGTAAATCCCTATGTAAGCGGCGAGGTAGAAAACATCCTGAACAAACCGTCACAGGAATTCTGGCTCGGTACCGACGACATGGGAAAGGACGTCTGGAGCCAGGTAGTATATGGGGCCAGAGTCTCTCTTATGATAGGATTTATTGCGGCAATAATAACCGTTTTTACCGGTGCTTTTATCGGGGTCATCGCGGGATACTTCGGCGGAAAGTTGGAAGGCATTCTGATGCGGATCGTAGATTTTTTCATGATGCTTCCCATGCTCCCGCTGATGATTGTCTTAGCAGCGGTCTTAGGACCGAGTATCTGGAACATCGTTTTTGTCATCAGTGTCATAAGCTGGCCTACCACCGCCAGGGTTGTCCGTTCCCAGGTACTCTCTTTAAAGGAGAGGCCCTTTGTGGAGGCGGCCCGGTGTATCGGTGCATCCAATGCTCGGATTATGTTTCGTGAAATTCTTCCCAATGTAGTACCCCTGCTTTTTGCCCAATCAATTTTGATGGTGACCATCACTATCTATTCCGAGGCGGTATTAAGTTTTCTCGGTTTAGGTGATATAAGCGTTATCAGCTGGGGCCAGATGCTTCATTTCGCCTTCGAATCCGGGGCCATGTCCAATTCACCCTGGTGGGTCTTTCCTCCTATCCTGGCTATCGTTCTTCTGATTGTCAGTTTTTCTTTTCTCGGCACCGCTGTAAGCGATGTACTGACGCCCGGCTATAAAGAAAAGAGGGGATACTAGATCATGGCACTACTAGAAGTTAAAGATCTTTCCATTTATTACCGGATGCGCCGCGGCGACGCGAAGGCGGTTGACAGAGTGTCTTTTTCTGTCGAACAAAACGAGACCCTCGGTCTTATCGGAGAATCCGGCTGCGGCAAGACTACCATCGCCTTGGCGCTCCTTAGATTTATCCGGGAACCCGGGCTGATCACAAATGGGTCCATCGTGTATAACGGAACAAACATTCTCGAGCTTAGCAACGAAGACATGCGGAAACTCCGGGGCAGTGAGATCGCTATTGTCCGGCAGGAGGCGCAGAATGCCTTGAATCCTGTCATGACGGTGGGAGATCAGATTGCAGAACAGATCCTGGAACATGAGAATGTGGATAAAGATACCGCCTGGAAACGAGCAGAAGAGCAGCTGGAACTGGTGGGCATCGGGGCGGAGCGGGTCCGCAGTTATCCGCACGAGTTTTCCGGCGGCATGCGGCAGCGGGTCATGATAGCCATAGCTACAGCAAACAGGCCCAACCTTCTGATGCTCGATGAGCCGATTACCGGGCTCGATGTTATTGTGCAGCGTCAACTGCTGAAACTTATTGCCGATCTTCGCAAGCGGTTCCAGCTGACCATCATTTTTATCACACACGATCTTTCGGTTATTGCCGAAAACTGTGACCGTGTGGTGGTTATGTATGCAGGCAATATGGCCGAAGATTCGCCGACCAGCGCTCTCTACCATAAACCTCTCCACCCATACTCCGGTGCTTTGATAAGCTCCTATCCCAGTATTCTCGGTGAACGCCAAAATCTTAAAAGCATACCCGGGGCCCCGCCGGGTTTGGTGGGTATCGGGGCGGGATGCCGATTTGCGGACCGATGCGAACATGTAACGGATATCTGCCGGCAGGAAGATCCGTTGGAGTATACTATCGAAGGGCGGAGAGTTGCCTGCCATCTTTATCGTGACAGCAAGGAGCCTCAGGTATGAGTGTGCTTGAAGTAAAGGACTTGAAAACCTATTTCCCGATGCGGCAGGGAATAGTGAAAAAACTTTCAGGGAAAAAACCCGAATACATACGAGCTGTGGACGGTATCGATTTCGACCTGCAGAAAGCCGAAATTTTCGGTATCGTCGGAGAATCCGGCTGCGGCAAGTCGACGTTGAGCCGGACGATCCTCAAGCTGATAAAGCCGACTTCCGGAAGCATTCTTTACCATGATACTCAAATTTTCGGCATGCCTGAATCCGAGTTTAAACCTTACCGGCGCAAGATGCAGATGATCTTCCAGGACCCCTTCGGGTCTCTCAATCCCCGCCGAAAGGTCGCGGAAATCCTCGGTGAAACTATAGACATTCACGGCTTAGCCGATACGCCGGCCGAGCGGCACGACCTTATCGCCCGCAGTCTCAGCGAAGTAGGCTTGGAACCGGTAGAGGAATTCTGGAACAAATATCCGGGGCTTCTCAGCGGGGGGCAGCTTCAGCGGGCGAGTATTGCCCGCGTTCTTATTCTCCAGCCGGACTTCGTGATAGCAGATGAGCCTGTATCCATGCTGGATGTTTCGGTGCGGATCGGTATCCTCGATCTTCTCCTGCAGCTAAAGGAGCGGCACTCCATCTCCTTCATCTACATTAGTCATGACCTGGCCACAACCCGTTACATCTGCGATCGGATCAGCATCATGTATCTCGGGAAATTCGTTGAATCCGGACCGACCGAGGACATTCTCAAGAAACCGACCCACCCCTATACCCGGGCCCTTATTTCCGCCGTCCCCGTTCCTGACCCGGATGTCGCAGCACCGGAACTTCCTATTAAAGGGTATGTTAACCCAAAGGGCCTCTCCGAAATTACCGGCTGCCGATTCGCGCCCCGCTGCCCCCACATGGAGGCGTCCTGTGAACAGGCGGAACCTGGGGCCGTAGTTATCCGGGGGTCGGGAACTGATGAACATTGGGCTTCATGCAGGCGGGTGACGGAACTCCCGGAATACATCGAACGGAGCGAAAAAAGCTGAGGGGCTAAACTCTCCTATCGTTTTACCCGACCGGAAACACTTCCTTTCATGAGTGCCTCGACCTCTTCCCGGGATGAAATATTGAAATCCCCCTCGATCGACTGGCAGAGACATCCTGCGGCCACCGCATAGGCGAGGGCGGTTTCGGGGGCTTTGAGTTTCTCATCCATCAGGGCAAACACCAATCCGGCCGAGAAGGCATCTCCGCCTCCGACCCGGTCGATGATACCGGTTATCCGGTACGGTTTGTACTCTCCGTCTACGACCGGAGCAAAGTGGCTCTCTCCGGTCTCAGCATCGTAGAGCATCCCGCCCCAGTTGTTATGGGTAGCACTGATACTCTCCCGCAGAGTGGTGGCGACGATCTTCACCTGAGGAAACCGGGAGATGATCTGTTTTGCAACCTCGGGGTACCGTTCCACTTCCAGAAAGCCCTTCTCCACATCGGTCGAGCCGGCCTGAATGTCCAGTACGTCGGAGGCGTCCTCTTCGTTGCCGATTACCACATCGACCGACTCGAGCAGTTCGTTCATCACCCTTCGAGCGAGGTCTCTGCCTACAGTGCCCGGCTCCCACTTCCACAGTTTCTTCCGGAAGTTGAGGTCGCAGGAGACGGTAAGACCTTTCTCTTTCGCCTTTTTTACGGCAGCAAGCGAGGCTTCCGAGGCGGGCTTGGAGATTGCCGGTGTGATCCCGCTTACATGAAACCACTCCGCCCCTTCGAATATACGGGCCCACTCGTACTCATTCGGACCGGTAAGGCTTATGGCAGTCCCCTCCCGGTCGTAGAGTACCGTACTCGGCCGCTGGTTGGCCCCGGTCTCTACAAAGTAGAAGCCGAACCTGCCGTTCTCCGACTGCACAATACATGAGGTGTCCACGCCGTAGTTTTGCAAAGTCCCGATACAGGCGTCCCCGATAGAATTAGCAGGTAGTGCGGTCACGAACCGGGAACGTCCGCCCATCAGGGAAAAACTGACCGCCACGTTGGCCTCCGATCCGGCAAAGGTGAACTCGAGCTTGCCGGGGAGGGCCTGCCTGAACTTCTTGAACCCTTCCGGTTCGATACGCCCCATGATCTCGCCGAATGTGACGAGCCTGCCGCCGTTTATACCGCCTTCCATGCGCTTCCTCCTCTCGCTTTCTGCTTTATACGAACTGCATTCCGGGCATTTTCCTTAATGACGTCCCACTTATGATTTTTTATCAGGTCCCGTTTTGCGATCCAGGAGCCCCCGACAGCGGAAATTATGGGTACCTGCAGATATGAACCGAGATTGGCCGGGTTGATCCCACCCAAGGGGATATAGGTAAGTGCCAAGTAGCTGTAGGGACTGTTCATGCTCCTTAAGAAATCGATCCCGCCCATGGGGTGGGAGGGGAAAAACTTCAAGAGCCTGCACCCTTTCTCCACCGCCAGCTCGATCTCCGAAGGGGTCATCACGCCCGGGGCAAAGGGGAGCCCCGCCTCCCGCGCCTTGTCCAGAATACGGGGATTAAGCCCTGGGGCCACCCCGAAATCCGCCCCTGCTTCAACGATCGCATCGACCTGCTCGGGGTTAATCACCGTCCCCACACCGGCGAGCATCTCCGGGACCTCCTGCTTTATCCGTTTCAGCGCCTCAACGGCCGCGGGGGTACGGAGGGTAAGCTCCATCGCCGTTACCCCGCCTTCGACGAGGGCCCGGGCAGTGGGCACCGCATCGTCGGCCTCGTCGATTACCAGCACCGCAATGATGCCGGCCTCTTCGACCTTGTTTAATAATTTTTTAGGGAACATAGGGTACTCCTTTTACACTACTTTTTTTCGAGTTTGAAGACTGCCTCATCGGGTTCCGCACCGATACCCGCTCCTTCAGGAAGGGTAAAAAAACCATGTTTGCAATTCATCGTCGTTTTTAGATACCGTAGGTTCTTATCGAAAATAGAATGCTGATATTCATGATACTCAAGATTATCTAGAAGAGCAGAAACATGGAGACTGGCTGCCTGAAATATTCCAATACCGATACTTGCGTGAGGCATTACTTGTACACCGAATGTTTGAGCCAACTGGCAAATTTTCCAGAAACTGGTGATTCCGGTCCTGCCCATCTCGGGCTGGATAGTATGCATACAGGTCCTGAGAAAGCGTGGAAGAAACTCATAAACAGTTCTCAATTCTTCGCCGATGCCGATCTGCGTATGTACATGTGAGGCCACAAATGCCTGCCCGGTTATATCTTCCGGTTTGACCGGTGCTTCAGCAACAAAGAGATCATATTTTTCCAGCTTTGTAATAAGGGAGACTGCTTCAGCTGCCGTGTATTTCCAGTGCATATCAACTAATATCTTCGGTTTATTTCCAATTCCCTCCCGCAACTGTTTCATTTCTTTTTGTATTCCTTCAGAAGAGACAGCTGCAGCGAATTTGACTGCATCGAACCCATCTTCCATCCACCGCCGAGCCAGGTCGACGCGTTCCTCAACCGTCGGTTTTGGGAGACCCGAAACGTAAGCCGGTATTTTATCGCTTCTTTTCCCGCCTAGAACTTCGCAGACGGGAAGACCGAGCATTTTACCCTTGCAGTCCCATAGAGCGATATCCACAGCTGCTAAAACATCATGATAATACCCACCAAAAAAACCGCGGACGCGCATAGCGTTGTAAAGATCTTCGTAGATCTCTACGACATGGAGAGGTGATCTTCCTGTAACCAAGGGACCGACAAGCTCCCGGACCAAAGCGGCTCCTACCTCCGGTGCGTAAAATGCTACGCATTCGCCCCATCCGACAGTGCCGTCGGTAAGGGTTATTTTAACCAGGAGACTTTGATCATGTAAGTGATAGACACTCTTATTTCCCGGACGTATAAAATATCCCTTCGCGTTAGGTCTATTATTTTCTTCCAAGGCTCCTAGATAGGGGGTCTCGCGCGGTATCGAGATGATTATCGGTTCTACTTTTTTTACGGTTGCTTTCATATACTTTTTTTATCCCGCTGCGGTAATAAAATGTTGGTTTAAGGTTTGATAGATCTCCTCAAACATATGTTTATCTACCTTATCCAACCTATACGTCGGTTGTCTGCAATAATCCGAACGCAATAACCCTCTCTTCTTCAGTAAATGTTTTTCAAAACTAATGATCATCTCTACATTTTGTCTGATGTGGTTCAGCATATACACAAGCTCTTTATGCAGCCCCACTGCTTCGTCGCGTTTATCGTTTCTGTAAAAATTAAAAATCTTTACATAGATATCAAACATTGAAGGACCGGGCATGACCCCTGACGCTCCCCGGTCGAAACCTTCTATCATCTGGAACCCTGCATTACCGACAAAAACCCTGATGTTCCCGTCAGTCAAATCTATTAGTTTTGAAATGTAATGGCCGGGAGGCTTGCATTCAATTTTATAATAAAGGATATTTGTTACATCCGCTTTCAGCTTTTTAAAGACATTCGGATCAATAGGCACTCCGGTTTGATCAGGGGCGTACTGAATCATCACAGGAATGGATACGGCCTCACTTACCCTGCGCATATGTTCATATAATTCCTGTCCTCCCGGTTTCAAAAAAAACGGAGGCAGGACCATCATACAATCGGCCCCCCGTTTTTCGATCTCTTTTGCCCATTTTACGGCGACTTCGGTTGAATGCCTCGTATTTGAAATGATACATGGTTTATTCTTTTTCGTTGCTGTATCAACTGTAGCTTCTATAAACGTTATTTCTTCTTCCAAATCGAGTTTATAGTATTCCCCTGCAATGCCGAATAGAGTAATTCCCGCGCAACCTCCTTCCATCATAGCGGAAATAACGTTTATATATCCGTCTACATCAATTTCTCCTCTATCGGTAAACGCTCCCGGTGTAATAGGGAAAATCCCTTCCAATTCTGGTTTCATTAGTTATACCTCTTCATGTTACGTTCTACTTGCTGTTACTCCGCCGTCAATTATAATTGACGCCCCTGTTATATAATCCGCCTTTGAACTGGCAAGAAAGATAAAAAGGTCAGCGACTTCTTCCGGCTTACCTAAACGACCTGCGGGTATCATCCTTAATACCGAATCCCTAAAATCGTGATGGGTTTTCATTTTATCTCCGAGAATTTCTGTCTCTATTACTCCAGGGCACACATTATTGACCTGAATGTTATACGGGGCAAGATCATACGATAACGAGCGGGTCAATCCGCCGATCCCGCTTTTTGTCGTTGTGTAGTGAGCAAGGTTCGGTCTGGCGAAAAACTCGAGTTGCGACGAATTATTTATAATCTTTCCATATTTTTGCTTTGCCATATGCCGGGCAGCAATCCGTGCGCAGAGGAAATAACTATTGAGGTTGAGGTCCATCATGTGTTGCCATTCCTCTACTTCCATTTCGAGAAAATGTTTATGGTAAGAAATACCTGCATTATTGATTAAAATATCCAAAGAAGGAAACACGTTAAAAAAAGATTCAAACAGAGACTCCACTTCTGCCGGTTTCGACACATCGGCTTGGTGTACTGCAGCTTTTCTTCCGAGAGATGTTACTTTTTTTTCGAGCAGAACCGCTTTTTCGTCATTTTTGTGATAATGAATAAAAATATGTGCCCCTTCTTCAGCAGCTTTTAAGACAATTGCCGCACCTATTCCACCGGTTGCTCCCGTTACGAGCATGGTTTTATCTTTTAAAAGCATTTATAAATCTCCCTTAATAAATAACTAATTTCAAAAAAATTATTCCTTGATTGATCCTTTTGTTAACCCTGCTACCATATATTTTTGTAGAAAAATAAAGGCAAAGAGAGGAATAATAACAGCGGCCATAGAAATAGCCATAATGTATCCCCAATTTTGTCCATATTCGCCAAAGGAAGTGACTGCAATACCGACCGGTAATGTCCTCATTGTTGGTTCTGTGTTCAATGTAAGACAAAATAAAAAATCATCCCAAGACTTCATAAATGTATAGATAGCCACTGCTAAAAATGCTGGTTTTAAAAGTGGAATAATAAGTTTTATTAAAACTCCAATTCTACTGCAGCCATCTATATACCCGGCCTCATCGATACTTCTAGGTATTGTGTCAAAAAATCCTTTTAAAAACCAAACACCAAACGGCAAGGTAAATATGGTATGGGTCAACATAAGACCGTAAAAAGTGTTGGTAAGGTTTAACTTTACAAAACTGGTGTAGAGAGGTATGAGAATACCAACCAGTGGAAACATTTGTACAGAAAGAATAAGGACCATTAAAAAATTCCGTCCCTTATGTCGAAAACGCGAAAATGAGTAACCTGCCAGTGCAGAGCAAAAGAGCACAACAGCCACTGTCGATACAGCCACAATGAGGCTATTTTTAAAATATGTAAAAAAAAGTGTCTTTGTTAGAACATCAATGTAGTTTTCAATTGTTATATGGCTAGGATAGAGATCTGGTGGATACGCTTGTATATATGCTTTTTCTCTAAAGGAAGAAATTCCCATCCAATACATTGGAAAAAAATTGATTACAAGTAGTACTATCAGAACAATCCAAAAAATCAATAATTTTACTCTTTTTTGAGCTATATAATCAGATAGAAATTTTGGCATCCTAATTTGCCTCATTTTTCAGGAGATTTCGATTATATAAGATTGCGAAAGCAGACAAGACGAACATCCATACTACACCTATTGCTTGCCCTTTCCCTAGATCAAAAAAAACAAATGCTTCTCTATAAGAAGCTATAGAAAGAGTTGTGGTACTGTTTACCGGTCCTCCTTCGGTCATAACCCAGATAATGGTAAATAATTGAAAATTCTCAATTATTGTTATCAAGGCCACGGTAGCTAATACACTACGAATATAAGGAATAATAATATTCAAATAAAGCCTAAAAGTGCCGGCTCCTTCTACTTTTCCTGCTTCTATTAAATCCTGAGGAACAGATTGGAGTCCTGCCAGTATCATAATTATTGAAATAGGTATTGTCTTCCACACGATAGCAATAACAATACCAAACATAGCACCACCTTTTACTGATAACCAAGCTATTTCTTCTGAGATGAAGCCAAAAGATTTTAATAAAAAGTTAAATACCCCATATTGTGGTTGTAGAATCCATGCAAATACAACTGAAACGACAATCTGTGGAACAATCCATGGCAGTAAAAACAATCCTCTGATCACATTTTTACCGGTCTTTATTGACTCACTATTAATCATTGATGCAACAAAAAATCCAATGAACATGTTTGATATTAAAACGAATAAGACTAGCATTAGAGTATTAAACAAATATCTAAATACGACTGCATCATCAAAAATTGCTAAATAGTTCTTGAAGTTATTCCATTGCGGATAATTATAATTCATAATAGTATACTCAAAAAAACTGTAAACAATACCTTTGATAAGGGGATATAAAACAACACTAAAAAGAAGAAATATCGTAGGTACCAGAAGGGCAATAGAAAACCAAAAATCTTTTCGCTTAATCGTTTTTATCTTCATTGACTGACATCCTATGTCTAAATTAGTGTGGCGCATATTACCCATATACGGATGCGCCACACTAACCAATTATAAACTTACATTCAATAAATTTTTTCTAGATTTTCTTCCGTTTCAGCTACAACTTCAGCGGGATCATCTCCAGCTACTACCTTTTCAATTGCAAGGGAAATCTCATCCATTGCCTTTAAGAAACTACTGCTTTTGCAGGGAAGAGGTCTTGCAGTTTCAAGTTGTTCTAGAAAAGCTCCAAAATGCGGGCTAGATTCAATTGTTTTTAGATAGGCATCCGCTTTAGCAACTGATTTTCTAGCGGGAATTTTTCCCCCAACATTCTTAGAATAATAACTCATTGCATCTACACCGGTCAAAAATCTTATGAACTCAGCTGCGATTTCTTTATGCGCTGATCCTTTAGGAATCAATAAGTCATGCTCAACATAAAATGTTTCACTTTTTCCTGTTGGGCCAACAGGCATAGGCATTGTAAAGTAATGGGAGGAAAAATCTTCACCTAGAGGGCTCAAAGATTCGGAAATACTTATCCCAAATTCACCATCCATATAGAATCCTAATGTGCCTTGTGCAAATAAATTACGTAAATCTCTTATCTCCGCACCTTTTGGGGATATTTTGTTTTCTATAGTATCTTTCAACCATTCATATGCTTGGACAGTTCCCGGAGTATCGAAATCGATATTTTCCCCTTTTAAGAAACTTCCACCATATAACCACATATAACTGAGGAAGAAATAGCCAGTACCAGTCATTTTTTTTGTGCTAACACCCCATCCGTATAAGCGATTTCCATCTTCATCCTGTTCAAGTGCAGCAATATCAGCAGCTATTTGTTGTGTTTCCTCCCAAGATTTTGGTCTTTTATTTGGATCATGACCCGCTTTACTAATGAGGTCTTTGTTAGCATAGACTGCTATCGGTGAAGGAACCCACGGCAATGCTAAAATATTATCTCCAAAAGTGGTCCCCTTAAGATTACCTTCAAAAAAATCATTAAGAAAAGCTTCATCATAATATTTATTCAAGCTCTCAACATGACCCCCTTCATAGAGAGGAGCAATCCATTCCGTCTTTGTTTGGGAAGCATCCGGTGGATTACCGCCAACACTTGCCAAAATAAGTTGATCTTTCATATTGTTGTAGGGAACTGCATTCAATTTAACAGATACATTTGGATGCTCTTTCTGAAACATTTTAACTATTTCAGTGAATACAGCTTTTGTTGCTTCTTCTGAAGTCAACCAGTTTTGAAAAGT
>CAZQKT010000039.1:0-27532 GCA_964594055.1 uncultured Spirochaetales bacterium | reverse complement strand
TTTCCCGGAGTGTTAGCAATTGGTCCCGCTGGGGAGGGTCCGATTTCAACCGTTCCTCTATCTTAAGACTGCAGCATGCAAGTGCGCGTATACACCGAGCCACTCGTCATAAATGTTTCGGTATTCCCCCGTATCTTCTAAGACCGCGAGCCCTTCGCTGAAATGGGACAAGAGTGTTTTCATGCCGTCGAATGACGGCATCATATAGTCGGAAATAATGATATCGGGCGCGAAGTCGGTAAGTGCGGAGAGAATCGGTTCTTTCGTTTCGACCCGTTCATACCGGGCCTCGGCGTCCGAGGGATTATCACATAGTAGTATAGAACTCCGCACCCGATATCTCAAGGTTTTGTGGTAACTTTTATATGTCCAGATTTGCCGGTTCGTAATATTCCCGCGGATGTTTACAGCACGGACATTGCTCCGGCGGTTCGGTCCCTTCGTGGATGTAGCCGCACACCCCGCATTTCCATGCAATAGGTTTGTCTCTTTTGAACACCGTCCCGTTTTTGACCATCTCTAACAATGCTTTGTACCGGTCGCGGTGGTGTGCCTCTACTTTTGCAATCTGGCTGAATAGCGCTGCAGCTTCTTTATTGCCCTCAGCTTCCGCGTCCTTTGCAAAATCGGGATACATGGTCTTTGTCTCGTAATCTTCCCCTTCCATTGCTTTTTTCAGGCAGTCGGCCGTATCGCCGAAGCCGTGGAGAAGTTTGTATTCGTCCTTTGCGTGGCGCCGTTCGTTGTCGGCGGTCTCTTCGAATATCCTGGCGATATAGTGATAGCCCTCTTTTCTCGCTACACCCGCGAAATAGGTGTACTTGTTCCTCGCCTGCGATTCTCCCGCGAATGCCGCGGCCAAATTGTCTTCAGTTTTTCCCATTGCTTTTCTCCTTTGCTTTCTCTATATATTTCCCCGAACCGGAAACCCGAATCGGGGAGTTATGGGCTGTGATAAAATTACGTCTCACCGTGCTTACACTCCCTGCATATCCCGTTTATAACGACACGGGCACTGATAACTTCGAACTGTTCCGAAAGATGCGGGGGTATATCGATGGTATCGAAGGCATCATCATGAAAATCTACGATCTTTCCGCATCGAATACAGTGAAGATGGTGATGCGGTCCCCGGTCCGGGTCGAACTTGCGCGGCTCTCCATACCCTTCAACAATATCGATAATACCGATCTCGGCAAATGTATTGAGCGTGCGGTTTACCGTATCAAAAGAAATAGTGGGATAGGAATGTATTACCTTCCGGTAAATATCCTGTGCCGTAGGATGTGTCTTATTGTTTTTTACGATGTTATACAATGCCGTCCGTTGGGGTGTAATTTTGAGATTGTGCTTTCTGCACTGTTTCTTGAACTCTTCCGTTACTGTTTGATCTGTTTTTTGCACATAAGTATTACATAGTATTTTATCTTAATTGTCAAGTGACTATTGCATAATACGGCATAATTGGTACACTAGTCTACGGTGATATTTCTTATAATTACAGCCGGTATTGTTGGTATCGGCATCCTGCTGGTCACTATTTTTTTTATCCGCACACCCGATAAGCGCGCACTAGCTGCTGTTGCAGGTACGGTACTTCTTCTCCTGTTAGCAGTTATTCTCCTCCCCGTAGTCAGGGATTCGCTTACCGGGAGGCGCGAAGAGGTTATCGTCACGGCAGATTTTTCTACACCTGAGAAACGGCTGCAGTATATTCGCCCCTATGTCAGTTTTCCTGTTCCGGTAGATGATGTTGCTTTCATTCTTGAGAAAAACAAAAATGGTTTCGAGAGCCGGGGCACAACCGCCCTCCGGCGGCAGGTCTTGCTCCGGTTGGTGGTCCGACTCAACCCTTCCCTTACCGAAACCTGGTTAATCCATTATAAAGGTGATCCTATCCGGGAAAACTTTCCGGACCTTGCCTGGGGGAAAGAGATTATACAAAACCATACCGATTGGTCCGTCCCTCCAAAGCTCGAAGCGTATATTAGTGCGGCGCCTCAAAAAAGAGAAGATTTGCCGAGCGGGGCCATGCTGTATGAAATCTCACGCGGGGGAGGGCAAAGAGAATATTTTGCACTGTTTCCGAAAACCGGGATTATTCTTTACTATCTCGACTCTGCGGGCGGAAGGACCGAGTAGAGACGCAATCAGCACTCCGCTATACGGCAATCAAAAAAATACCGGCTACCATAATAATCCCCACGATCATTCTTTTGAGAAGCTGTTTTTCTTTTAGAAAGATAAACCCGAGCAGGATGGTAAAAAGGATACTCATCCTTTTGATGCTTATTACATAGGCGGTCAACGTCATAGTGAATGCCGGGAAGAGAAACAGACCGTGAGCGAAAATAACCACTCCATTCACCACAATAAACACCGTTTTCCCACTTATTTCTTTGAGGACCGCGAAAAACCGCCGTCGAATGAGAAGAATCACCAAAATAAAAAAAAATGAGAGGATCTGCGAAGTGGCCAGCGTAAAATAAGCAGTAGAGTTTATGATCGCACGCTTGAAAAAGGGTCCTACGAATGCGAACAGAACAGCACACATGATCATATACCGCGGGCCTTTTTCCGTAACCAACAGTTTAAACGGTTTCAATAGGCCGGTTTTCAAACTTTCTACCCGGAGAAGATACGCCCCGATTACAATAGCGAGAATACCGAATACACCGCCTATATCGGGGACCTCACCTAAGATGAGAAACGATGTCCCGATCAAAAAAATTGGGGTAAGTGCGACTAGGGGGAATGTCGAACCGAGTTCGGCAGCTGATATTGCCCATATCAAGAGACCGGAAGCGAATACATCGACAAAACCGGCTATGAGTATCGAAGGGTAATATGCAGGCTGTAGTTCCGGGATTCCGGTAACAAAAAGCAGGACCCCGCTTAAGCAGGCGGTAACCATAAAGGTCGCAAACAAGATGGTTTCCTGTCCGACTGAAAAAGAGAGCTTACGGGTGAGAACATTCCTGCCTGCTACCAGAAAGGCACTTGTAAGGGTAAGCACTATCCAGGTCATACAGACTCATCCGGATAGTCGTAGACCCTACCCTCTTTATCTCGAAGATGATACCAACCTCCACGTTTTGTCCGGATACCATCGCGATGAAGGGCCACCTTCCCTCCGCCTCGGGGAAGATCCACAGCAAATGTGGGAAGAGCAAGCCCGGAAAGCCCCCCCCGGAGCCGGTCCATCAGCTGCACCCCCTTTTCGAGCGGGACCCTGAAGTGACTCGTACCTGCAGCCAGATCTCCCTGAAACAGATAGTACGGTTTTATCCGCATTCCGGACAGCTCTTCGAACAATTCGGTAAGTGTCTCTTCAGAATCGTTTATGCCTTTCAACAATACAGTTTGATTGAGGAGGGGGACCCCCATATCCACGATCGATTCGACCGCTTCACGACTTTCATAAGTCAATTCGAAAGGATGGTTGAACTGGGTCACCATCCAGACCGGGGCGAACCGTCTCAGCAGCACACATAATTCAGTGGTAATGCGTGAGGGAAGCACGACGGGGAGGCGGGTTGCTATCCGGATCCGCAGATGACGGCCTTCGATTGATCTGAACATGGTCAGCACAGCCTCCAAATAGTCATCCTCGGCCATGAGCGGGTCTCCTCCGGAAAGGATAATCTCTTTGATTTCCGGATGGTCTTCCACATACTCGACCATAGGACTGATCTCGGAAGGAGAGAGCAGTCCCGTGTGCCTCCCGATATGATACCGCCTGAAACAGTGCCTGCAGAATACAGCGCACATACCGGTAATGAGGACCACTACCCGGTCTCTGTACCGATGGATGAGTTTCGGTACGGGTGAAAACTGCTGCTCGAAAAGAGGATCGGCCGTTTCGTACGGTTTTGTAACAGTCTCGGAAATAGTCGGCATAAATTGCCGCCGTATCGGATTAGCACCCGTCATCGAGTTCTGTACTTCTCTCGACAGATTATAATAATAGGGAGTAACACAAAAACTGCCCTCCCCACCCGAAGATCGAGAAGGAGCGGAAGAAACAGCATGGAAATACTCTTTTTCTTCTTCTGTGAGTATAAAATCCGGGGGTAATCTTTCTTTAGACTGAAAACACTTCGACAGCTGTTGCTTCCACCTTTCCACGCTGTTGCCCTCTCAAGGCACCAGTATACTCAGGAAAAGGCGTCACTTCAACTGCATCAATTCAACTGTCGCTTATCCGTGTAAACGAGGGAAATATAACTGCCGGAAAACCCGTTTATCGACCGGATCCAGGAGAGAAACTTCTCCGCCTCCCCTTTCGTCGAATAGGGGCCGATCCGCACCCTGAAGTAGGTGGTAGTATCTATTGATTTCGAGGTTATGAGGCTCGCAACACCTTTTTCCATGAGGGCCCCTTTCACCTGTTCCGCCCTGGTTTTACTCGTATACGATCCTGTTTGGATCCAATATTCGGGGACCCGCACCATTTTCGGCTCGGGTTCCTTTTCACGGGCAGGCTTTGCCGCCGCGGCGGTCTTCTCTTCGACCGGTTCTTGTTTTTCTTTCTTTTCCCGGACCGTTTCGGGCGTTACGGTCTTTTCCCGTTTTGCAGGTTCCCGCTCTTCCGCTGCTTTTGCTTCTTCTTCTGATTCACCATACACAACGATAAAATCTTCGGATTCTTCCTCGCCTTTTGTATCCGCATCTTCTTTCTCTTCGAGACCCGGATACGCTTCGTCCTGTCTTACCCACTCAATGGGATCGAACTCTTCTTCAGAGCTTACTCCGGCAAATCCCGGATCCCCTGTCGGACTTTTTGCTCCGGTGGACGGGTAAAACCATATGATACCGACCCCGATCACAACGAGAAGAAAAAGAGCAACCGAAAATATAATCCAAAGCAATTTTTTCTGTTCCATATCTATATTTATGCCCCTTCTAACGCAAGAATCGTATCGACCCTGGTTTTGAGCTTGCGCTTGTTTCCAGAATTCCGTATATAATAAATTTCGGCACCTTTTCCGGAAGATTGAGGGGTTAGTTTTCTCTGGGACCAAAATCTTTTTACAGCCTGTATGAGGGAGAGTGAATCCCGCTTTATGGCCCGTTTCATCCGGACGGGAAGCGGGGCCTTGACCCAAAAAATCAGGTCGCATTCTCTGTGTAATCCCATATGGAACAGGAGTGCCGCATTTATTACTACTTTGTTCCGGTTTTCTTCGCTAATTAGTGCCCGGACCATTTCAACCATACGGGGATGTACGATCTGCTCGAGCTTTTGGAGGGCTTGTGCATCGCCGAACACGATTTCACCCAATTTTTTCCGGTCGATTTTCCCATCTTTGTCCAACACTGCGGTGGAGAACGTATCGATAATCGGTCTTTTTTCTTTGTTTAGGGCTTTGTGACCGAGTCCGTCTACATCAATTACAGAATAACCGCGTTGTTCCAAGAGAGCAACGACCGTGTTCTTCCCCGCGCAGTACTTTCCGGCAACTCCGATAACCATGATTAGTGCAGTTCACCCCAACTCGATCCGGTCTCGACACTTACTTTGAGAGGCACGGAAAGAGTGACGGCATCTTCCATCTCTTCCCGCACGATCTCCGTTACCGTCTCTTTTTCTTCTTCGGGCAGTTCGAATATCAGTTCGTCGTGCACCTGCAAAAGCAGTGCGGCCTTACATCCCTCTTTGCGTAGACGGGGGACAATGGCCAACATTGCCAGTTTTACAATATCCGCTGCCGAACCCTGAATAGGTGTGTTCACTGCAATCCGTTCCGCGCCCATTTTCTCGTTGCGGTTCTGACTGTTTATGCCCGGGATCTTTCGTTCCCTGCCGAGAAGCGTTTTTGCTGTCCCGGACTTTTCGACCTCAGCAATCGTTTTGTCGATAAACGCTTTTACACCGGCATACTTATGAAAATACGCCTCGATAAACCGGTCGGCCTGGACCCGGGGGATGGCCAATTCCCGGGAAAGCCTGAATCCGGACATACCGTACATAATTCCGAAATTAATGACTTTCGCCATGCGCCGCTGTTCGGCAGAAACTTCTTCTACCGGAATACCGAAAATGAGACTTCCGGTTTGACTGTGCACATCCAATCCCTCTTTGAATGCTCTGCTCAGTGAAGGATCGCCGGAAAGATGGGCGAGAATGACCAGCTCGATTTGAGAGTAATCGGCACTCAAGAATATATTGCCCTGGGTGGGAACAAATGAGGCCCTGATACGCCTTCCCTCTTCGGTCCTTATCGGTATGTTCTGTAAGTTCGGGTCCTTACTGGACAACCTTCCCGTTGCCGTACCGGTCTGCATAAAATGGGTGTGCAGTTTCTGTGTCTCCGGATTTATCAGTTTCGGGAGCGCATCGACATAGGTGGATTTCAACTTAGAAAGGGCCCGGTGCTTCAGCACCAGTTCCGGAACAGGGTCTTCTTTGGCCAGCTCTTCCAATACCGAATTATCGGTAGAAAACCCGGATTTTGTTTTTTTTATCGGCTGCAGGTTCCGCTTTTGGAATAGAATTGTCTGGAGCTGTTTGGTCGAATTGATGTTAAAAATCTCACCGCACAGTTGATACACAGAATCTTCGATTCCGGCCAGCTGTTCGGCAAGCTCTCGTGAATACGATTTGAGGGTTTTCAAATCGAGCAGGATCCCTTCCAGTTCCATATCAGCTAAAACGGTGACCAAGGGCATTTCAACTTTATAAAACAACGTTTCGAGCTTTCGTTCCTTAAGCTGGTCTCGAAACAGCTCACATAAACGGTAGGTTATATCAGCATCTTCAGCTGCATATTTCACCGCCCTCTGCAGTGGGACCGTGTCAAAGGTATCTCCCTTTGCTACCACTTCGTTGAAATGGAGCGTTCTGTACTGCAGATACCGAGCAGCAAGGTTATCCATACCGAACGATCCGCCCTGGCTGTCCACTATCCACGAGGCAACCATCGTATCGAATGTAATATTGGTTATGGTTATTCCCCACCTCTTCATTACTTTATAGTCGTATTTAATGTTCTGCCCGATACAGTACAGACCCGGGTCCGTCAAGATGGCCCTTAGACGTTTTTTTACATCCCCTTCCGGAATACATTCGGCATCCGGAGCTTTCAGCGGTATGTAACACCCCTCACCCGATTGAACGGAAAGACAAATACCGACCGGAGCAGCCTGAAGTGAATCGAGATTATCGGTTTCTACATCAAAGGCAAACCATTTGTTTGCACGGACTTTTTCTACCCAATTATCGAGCTCCTCGACGGAGAGGACCGCCGAATAAACACCCGGTTTTGCTTGTACCGGCTTCTGTTTTTCGACCGCCTTCTTGCCTGCAATCTCTTCGGCTATACTGGTAATGTCCTGTTTGAGTAACAGCGGTACCGCGGCCTCCACATGGAGTTCTCCCAGCTTCAGGTCTTCGAGAGGAGAAGAAAGCGGCGTGCTGCTGTCGAGAACAACGAGCTTTTTGCTCAGATACGCGTTCTCTCTATTTTCTTCCAGCTTTTTTTTCTGTCCGGCGGGAAGTTCATCGAGGTGTTCGTAGATAGTCTCCAGTGTCCCGTACGTTTCGAGCAGACTTACTGCGGTTTTCGGCCCGATTCCTCTTACACCCGGGATGTTGTCTGCCGAATCTCCCGTCAGTGCAAGATAATCGAGGACTTGTTCCGGATAAATACCCCATTTCCGATGTACCTCCTCCCTGTCGACTTCGAAATGCTCCCCTTTCTCGGTATGGAGCATCTTTACATCCCCTTCAATTAGCTGCAACAGATCTTTATCTCCGGAAATGATATAGCAGGGCCGTTTTCTCTCCCTGCACTGCTGTACCAATGTAGCCATAATGTCATCGGCCTCATACCCGTTGACCCGCAGGACCGACACCCCGAGTGCTTCGAGTATCTCTTCTATCAGGGGCACCTGATTGTGCAGCTCTTCCGGAGTCTTGTCACGGGTCGCCTTGTATTCAGGATACTGTTCATGACGGAACGTGGGAGTCAAAGAATCCATGGCAACGGCAAAATAGCGGGGTTTGTATGCATTGTACAAACTGAAAAAAGTCCTGAAAAAACCGAACAGGGCGGATGTGTTTTCTCCACGTTTGTTGGTCAGCGGTTTTTTTATGAATGCAAAGTATGAACGGTAGATGAGACTGTAACCGTCTAAAATAAAGAGGGGATCATCGTTCATGTCGTGATGTCGACAAGAGAGGGAGGTTCAACACCTCCGTACAGCGACCGTTTAAACGGCAGTTTGATAGCATGTATCTTGTTTCGTATGCCTTCCATCCGGTTTTTCAATAACTGCTGGTTTTTTTCACTCCGTACAGTTGCCTGCTCCTTTATATGTTCGAGAGAATCCTGCAGTTTTATGATCTCCTGTTGTTTGGAAGGATACGCATTCCTGTACATCTGTTCGAGCGGATCGATTACTTTTTGAAGTGTATATATCTCAGAGACGATCTCTTTTTCCATCTCTGTATGTTTTTTCAATTTCTCGAGATCTTCTGTTTCGATATCAGCCTGTTCATGATCAAGCAGTGATAGATATCCCATGAATTTTTCGCGCTGAATTAAAAGATGTTCTTTTAAGCTTTTTAGAATTGCAACACGCTGTCCGAGTTCTTCTTCGGTAATTGCCATGTTCCCCTCCCTAACCGGCTATATTCACACCGCCGTTTCCGTTCGCGCTATTGTCCTTTTTGCCTTTGTTGATTATCTCACCCCAGGTCTCTCTTAAATCGGAGAGAAGCTTGCGAATACGCTGCAGCAGCTCTTTGTCTTTCGAGATATTGGCATTGACCATTTGCTGATTAAAAAACATATACAGATTGAAGAGGTTCTTTGCAATTTCGCCGCCTTTCTCGAAATCGAGAGAGACCATCAATTCGGTCACGATATCCTGGGCTTTGATTATTGCATTGTTCGTCTTATCGAAATGCTTCGGACCTTTATCAATAAGGTCTATTGCAATATCGATCTGTTTAATTGCCCCGTCATACAGCATGAGAATGAGCTTACCGCTGCTCGCTGTTTTAATGCTCGTTTCTTTGTACGCATGTAACGGATTGTTTTTATTGTTCAATCTAAAACCTCCCCTCCCTGTATTCTTCCCATGGTTACAGTATCGACAGGTTTACTAAAATCCTTGAGCTCAGTCATATACTGATAATTGTAATAATTCACACAGTATGATTCAAGATACGCGCTCATTATCATCACCTCGCGTGCTCCATTAACGTTGAAACAGGTACAATTGTGTATCCTTGTGATATAAGTCCGTTGATCAAGCTGTCCAATTTATGAAACAGGTAGTCTTCCCGATTTCCTTCGGTAGTTCCGACCCGGACAGGTATAATTGACCCCGGGTTTTTAAGCTCCATTATCCTCTCGACGAGTTTTCCTGCAGACATATAGAAACCGTCCGACTTTCTCGCCTGCTCTACAGTCACCCAATCGAGCGTATCGAGATCTCTTCCGCTATATTGATAATTCATTTCCCTCGCTGCATCGATGATTTCAGAGTTTACGAAATAATACGGAGCATGCCAGAGTAAAGAGAGTTCACTGCCTGAAACCCGAAAATAATCATCTTCATTCCTGGCCAGCCCCTGTTTTACAAACTCTTTATTTACCGTGAATTGAGCATCGGTCATGTTGAAATAGGTAAAAAACAGTGAACCGATTTCGTGACCTGAACCGGCGAGCTCCTTGACTGCACCGGGATTTCGCCTGATAAACTCACCATTTACAAAAAAGGTGCTCCGGAACCCGAAATCAGCCAAGGTATTGAAGATTTCCGTCAGCCCTTCGACCCCGTCCACTGCATTGAAAACGAGTGCTACCTCTCTTCTCCTGATTCGTGATCCGTGAGAAAAATTGAAAAAACTGACCGGTTCTTCTTTTCGGGGAAACTCCTCATAAGAGCGGTCCGGCGGATTGAAAAGATGCTTTGTCCCTTCATATCCTTTCTGGTCTCTTATCATAACCAGATTTCGGTAGCTCCCCCGTGGAGAGCGTTCGAGATAGATTCGGTAGTCCGGTGAATAGACCTTCCGTACAGCAAGCTCCATTTCATTCTTTTCAAGCCACTTTCCAGGTTCGATCTGCTCGTAGACCTTATCCAGTACTTCGACCTGCACATTTCCGTTTGACTTGGAAAAACCGTACCGCTCTACCTGGGAAAAACAAATCGTCTGGCGGTGTTCATCCTGAAAGCTGATCCGTTCCGTAACTGAGCGGCCCGAAATAATCAACTCCATATCACTTTTCCAGACGACGTGGAGCGGTCGATCGTGGCTGAACGCTTTGTCGTCCTTCCACGTTCGGTACCGCTTGACCTCAACCGATTGGTCCTTGATGAGCGCGATTCTCCGCTCATCCGGGGCAAGCACGATGTCATGTACATCCTCATCTTCCGTCTTGAAAAAGATCATCTTACCGTTAGCCTGTTCCGGATTGAACCGAAAAAGTGAAGTTTTATTGATGCCGCTGCGGATACTGCCCGTAAGAATGCTTATAATACCTCCCCGTGACCATACTGCCTTCTTGACACGGGTATTGCGGGGCAAGAAGAGGTAAGGCAGTGATTCGGTATCTCCTGTGTGAATGTAGTCCTCCGTACCGAGGTAGTAGAGAAAAAGGTTCCGCCCGCCCTTGTTGAGTAAAATACGGGAACCGTCCGGCGAAATCCAGAATTTGTCGAAATTGGGATCGTATGCAAAAGGGATCTTCCCGATAATCTTACCGATTTCCAAGAGGTCCGAATAAATGGCCCTGGTAAAAAACTCGCCGCTTACAATCTCATATACTAACGATTCTATAATGTAATACAGATTGTTTTGCTTGTTCCATTTAACGCTGTCAATTTTTCCTTTTCCGATTTTTCTAAACTTTTCAGCAAGCACCCGCCCGTCTACAAATTGATCAATTGAATAGTAATAGAGTTCACCCCTCTTACAGTAGACAAAAAAATCTGATTTGGGCGACCAGAGGGCGTTTAAGGTATCAAAGGATATCTCGACATCGCCGGTTATAACGATTTCCTGGTTTTTTGCCACCTCGTATAGTTTCAGTTCTCCATAACCGAAGGAAGTAGGATTTACATACAACAGGTATTTCCCGTCAGGGGAGGAGGTTACAGGGAGCACTTTCCCTGTTTGCACTTGCTCGCCGTAGACAAAGGCGGGGAACTGACTTACCGGCTCCATATGAGAGAGGTCCTCTCTTGTCCGGAACACCCCGTATCTGTTCTGGATCTGGACCTGATTTGTCTCTGCTAAATAGGTTACCCGCTCCGGGAAAAAGCTGAGTTGCTTCATGGCATTGGTTTCTAAATGGGCCAAAAACAGCGTCTTGTACGGGCCTACTACGGGCGGTTCAGTTTCCGAAGCAAACAGCAGTCTGTTATCATCGGTGAGGTCGAGACCGGAAAAAGAGGTTTCTGCAGACAGTGAAAAAGACAGTAGTAACAGCAAACAGAAAAGAACAATGCGTTTCATATGTAGTAATTTTCGGCACCTACGTATAAGATATTCACTCAAACTGAGAGAAATTTGGTTAGATCCTCATCCAGCTTGTTTAATTTTTCCTCCAATTTATCTAATCTATTAATCGTGTGTGTAATCGCTACCTCTTTCACACGGCTAAAGGAATCGTCAACAAGCTGTTGAAAAGAGTAACGATCTCGACACGTAGCCCCGCATTCAGGACATACATACAAATTCCGGCAATACTGCCTGCCGCAGAAAGGACAGATTCGAAACTGTTCCATTTTCCCTCTCTCTTGTTACAGTATAAATCCACTTTGCCGAGAAAACAATACAATTTCTTTACAGCAGCTTTAAAGCAGTTCCGCTGCCAGTTCCGCCAGTTCGCTTCGTTCTGATTTCGTCAATGTAACATGACCGAAGACTTTCTGATGCTTGAAGGCCTCGACAAGATAGGACAATCCGTTAGAACTGGAGTCGAGATACGGACTGTCAATCTGATACGGGTCGCCGGTGAGAACGATCTTCGTATTTTCTCCGGCACGGCTTACGATGGTTTTGATTTCATGCGGAGAGAGGTTCTGGGCTTCATCGATAATGATAAATTGTCCGGGCAGAGACCTCCCCCGAATGTAGGTGAGCGCCTCGATTTCGATAAGCTTGTTCTGCAGAAGCTGGTCCATGCTCTTGACATTCTGTCTCTTATAAACAGCCATGATGTATTCGAGATTGTCGAACAGCGGCTGCATCCAGTGCGAGAGCTTCTCGTTCTTGTCACCTGGGAGGTATCCGATATCTTTTCCCATAGGAATTACCGGACGGCTTACCAGCACTCTGCTGTACCTTCCCTCTTCGAGTACCTTTTTCAGCCCTGTCGCAATTGCCAGCAATGTTTTCCCTGTCCCGGCTTTACCGACCAAGGTCACCAGCGATACCGAATCGTCGAGCAGTAGTTCGAAGGCGATACGCTGCTGATCATTGAGCGGTTTTATACCGCTGATCGTCCCCCGAAGCGGCTCCACGTACTCGAGCATCCCGGTTTCATAATTATGCCGGGCCATAGTTATTTCGGGGTTCCCCTTTTCATGCATCAACGTAAACTCATTCGGATACATCTTATCGTTCCAATCTAAGACACCGGTGGTCATCAAAGTCCGCAGGTTTTCGGTAGAGACATCGAGGTCTCGACAACCTTGATAGAGATTGGTTATATTTACTTTCTGCCGTTCATAATCAACCGCTTTGATTCCTAATGCCGTCGCCTTTACCCGTGCGTTGATATCTTTGGAAACAAAGAAGACCTGCCTTCCCTCCTGTTTGAGGGAATACGCGGTAAACAGTATCTTATTGTCGTTTTTTTCCATATCGAGAAAGGGAGGTTGCTCTTTCGATTGGGTAAGCACTACTTTCAGTACGGAACCGTTTTCCATTTTCACACCGCTCGAGATATCGCCGTGTTTTCCCAATTCATCGAGCAGCCGGATTGCAGCCCGTGCATTTCTCCCTTTTTCATCACTATAATTTTTTAACCGGTCGAGCTCCTCGAGGACCCAGAGCGGGACAATAACTTCGTTGTCCCGGAAAGAAAGGACCGCATCCGGTTTATGAATAAATACATTTGTGTCGATTACAAAGCTTTTTATTTGCTGTTTCGCAGTCAATTATTCCCCTTAGTTTGCCGTTTTATCGATATCGAAGCAAGACTTTTTTCAATTGCATCCCGATACTTTAAAAATACCGGCGCCTCGGCCGCACTCTCCGCTACAAGCAGTTTTTTTCCCGCCTCGACAATAGCCGTCATATAGAGATAATCGGTACCGGCGTGACGCAGCCCCCAGAGGTACAGTACACCGGCACTGTTTTTCGTATCGAATTGTTTTGCATCACCGACCTGCTCATACCCCTCTTTTTCGAGCTGATGATAGAGCGTCTCTTTCCAGAACTCCAGTTCCTTCTCCGGTTCGGGCTTTACGGTCCGTACACGAAATACCATACCCTCGGGACTCACCGCCCGATACGGTCCGCCCCCCTTCCGTTTAAGCGGTGCAAACCCTTCCGGGTCGTTCATGGAAAAATTGGAACATCCGCCCAACAGGATAGATAGAGAGGCAACGGCAATGAGTACCAAGAGGGACCGCTTCATTTTTTCCCTCCCCGCATAAACGTAAAAAACCCGACCGTATTGACCCATTCGAAAGAGGAAGGAATTGTATCCGGAAGCGTTTGCTCCTGAAAGGCAAGTGCAATTTCAGCTCGTGCAAACCTTCTGTCCGTCACCAAACGGCGTTCCCTGCCTTTAAGCTGTTCTATCTCCTGCTGCAGTTCCGTTATCTCCTGCTCTATGGCGAGGGTACCGCCGACATCGGTATTGTCAATATACTCGAGGTTTTTTTGCAATATCTCTTCTCGGCTTTCAATCCCCGCACGAACGGTAAGCAGCTCCCGGCGCAGGTCGGTTGCGACAGGATTGTATCGGACAATCCTGCCGGAAATCGATTCGAGAAAGGGCCTCAGTTTACCAATTGCCGGGGCCGGTATGCGGACCACCACCATATCGGTCGCTTTAACGACGAAATAGCCGCCCCGTGTTTCGACCCATCGTACGATTTCACCGGCAGCTTTCTCAGCGTCACCGACGAGGAGTGCTGCATCAACCGAATGGTGGAGAAACTCCTGTTGTGTAGTACCTGTTTCCCGGGCGTACAGCCGGTCATGTGAGCCTGTCACGATCGCAGCCATGCAGAGCACCAGCAAAAAAGCATTCCGCAGGGCGGTCTTTTGTTGTAGATTTACTGCCGCATTCATCATCAGGGGAGAAACTCCTTATACGCTTCGAATAGTGTCTCAGCATGGGTGTCATAGGCCTCTTTATCGGGGAAAAAGCTCTCGAGAACGTACAGTTCTTTACCCTCGGCCAGTATTCCGACCAGATAAAAGTACGGTTTCCGGTCTTTTCCGGTAAAGAGGACCCCTTTTACTGTGCCGAAATCCTTTTTTTCAGCTTCCGCATAGAGTGGCCCGAGATGGAACCGTACCGCTTCCTGCCAGAACGCAGTGTCCCCGGCAGGATTGTTCTCCCTCGAGCCGATACGAACTCTCGTCCCGTCGGGGCTCTCCGCACGGAAACCCTGTTTTTTGGGAAAAACGGCAAAAGCAGGGCCCAGATCCAGTTCAGGATTGCCTTTTGCCTTAGGTACACTCGGATACAGGGGGTCGAGGTCGGCAATCCAGGGAAAGGGGATCTCCTCGCGTATCCGTGTCTGCCGATTTAGCGAAGAGACAAGAGAGGCGGTAATCCGGGAAAAAGCCACCCGTTCCTCGAGCAGATCGAGAGTGAGTGTTATCCATTCGATCTCTTCGGTAAGCCTGCGTATCTCCCTGAGAATTTTAAGCCGCTCCTCGAGATCGGTCGTCTCTTCGAGCAGCTCGTAGAGCCGTTGCCGGGTAGTTTCATAGATGGTAAGCCTCGATTCGAGATCGACGAAGTATTCGGTGACATCGACAGTTTCCACTTCTTTGTGGAGGACCCGTCCATTGGCGAGCACAGCTTCGAACAGCTCGTCGAACCGTGCTGCCGGCACCCGGATAGTTATCGTCGTATCGTACGCTTCTTCTACGTATCCTCCCGACCCGGTGGCCAGGTCCGAGATATCACGCTTCGTTTTCTCGATATCCGCCACCTCGAGCTCGGCGTATCCGGAGTATATCCGCTTCTTTTCGGTTTCTTTCTCAGGTTCGGTCTGCGAACTGTCCTCTCCGCTGTATGCAGTAGTGGTACTACCCCCCTCCGTATTGAGCGCATCTGCGACAGCTGCCGGGGCCGGTGACTCCGCCTCCATGTCCCCTCCCATTTCCTCTTCAGACGGGACCGGTTCGTACGCTTCAGAGCGCGCAGACAGTTTGGAGGTTTCGGACGAACCGAAACCGGCCAATCCGTCCGAGTTGTTGCAGCTCGAGAGACCGAAAACGGCAAGCAGGATAACGGCACACAAAACAGCCGTTGAACGAAAAAAGTTTTTCATCTTGTACAAAGTATAGCTCAATTTGACCTGTGTATCAAAAGGTTTTCGTTAAAACCCGTCCACCGTAGAAAGCCCGTGATCGCTTAGTATTTTCAGCCCGTGTTCCACATCTTCTACTTTAAAGATCACAACCGCCAAGTCTTTGTTCCGCTCCTGGGTCACGTAGAGGTACTCGATATTGACGTTGTTTTCGTCGAACAGGGTCATGATCTTGGCCAGCCCGCCCGGCTTGTCTTCCACCTCTACACCGAGCACCTCGGTCACCTTGGCGGTAAACCCGTGCTCCTCGAGCACCTTAAGCGCTTCTTCGTTTTTATTCACAATAAGGCGGAGGATACCGAAATCGGCGGTATCGGCAATGGTCATCGCCCGAAGGTTTATGTCGGCATCGGCTAAGACCTTGGTTACATCGGCGAGCCGGCCCGATTTATTTTCCAAAAAAACAGATATTTGTTTTACGCTCATCGTTCTCTCACTCCTCCCTGATTATAGTTGCCGTTTATCAACGACCCGTTTGGCCTTCCCCATACTCCGTTCGATCGATTTCGGTTCTACCAGTTTTATCCGCGCCCCGATTCCCAACTCGGACCTGATTCTGTTGTCTATTTTCGCCCTGATCCGTTCCATCGTCTTGGTTTCATCGGAGAAGAAGCTCTCTTCTACTTCTACCTGTATTTCGACCTCATCGAGATGGGTCGCCCCGCGGTCGACCACGATCTGATAGTGCGGTTCGGTCTCTTCTATGTCCATAAGCACGTGCTCGATCTGCGAGGGGAACACATTCACACCACGGATAATAAGCATATCGTCGGTACGGCCTAAAAGCCGGTGCATTCTCACTAAGGTCCTTCCGCAGGAACATTTTTCCCGCATAAGGTAGGTGATGTCCCTCGTACGGTACCGTAGTATCGGTGTTCCCTCCTTTGTGAGGGTCGTAAACACGAGCTCGCCCTGGTCCCCGTCGGGCAGTGCTTCTCCGGTGGTCGGATCGATAATTTCCGGGTAAAACAGATCTTCGTTGATGTGGAGCCCGTCCTTGGCCTCGCATTCGGAAGAGACCCCGGGACCGATGATTTCGGTCAGTCCGTAAATATCGTAGGCGCCCAGGTTGAGCTTCTGTTCTATTTCTACCCGCATGTTATCACTCCACGGTTCCGCTCCGAAACAGCCCGCCTCCACCTTGAGATCTTTGAAATCAATTCCCTCTTCCTTGGCCTGTTCCGCTAAGAACAGGGAGTACGACGGTGTGCAGGTAAGCAGGGTGGTTCCGAAATCCTGCATGATCATAAGCTGCCGTTTGGTATTACCGGCAGAAATTGGAATAACGTGTGCTCCGAGTTTTCTCGCCCCGTAATGCACGCCGAGGCCTCCCGTAAAAAGCCCGTAACCGTAGGCGTTCTGGACAACACTGTTTTTACTCCCCCCGGCCATGGCCAGGGTCCGGGCCATCGCTTCGGACCATATTTCGATATCCCCGATTGTGTACGCGTCAACGACCGGTTTTCCTGTTGTTCCCGAGGAAGTGTGGACTTCTACAATCTCGGCTTCGGGTACGGCGAGGAGACCGAACGGATAGGTCTCTCTCAGTTCGTCCTTGGTGGTAAATGGCAGTTTCCGGATATCCTTCAGTGACGTTATATCGGCCGGGCGGACCCCTGCTTCATCGAATTTTTTTCGGTAAAACGGCACCCGGTCATACACCCGTTTAACCAGCCGTTTTAGATTATCACTCTGTTCTTCCTGCAGTTTTTTTCCGCTAAGGGTCTCTATCTCCCGGTTAAAAATCAAGGTTTCCTCCTCCGCTGCTGTTATTGCTCGTCGTCCTGTTCCTCTTTTTGTTCGCCCCGTTCCCGGACCGCATCCGTCTCGCTGACAGTGAACCGCTTTACCAAATCTTCTAAATCGGCAACACTCTCCTGATTTTTTGTCCCCGATTCGGATATGATCTGGGCCGCGTTATATATTTCGTTAATCCCGATAGAAACCTCCTCCATACCGGTTTTGGTATCTGAGGAGATTACATTGAGTTGATTCATGGAATTGGTTATCCCTTCTACCTTTTCGTCCATTTCGCTGTACGAGTTTTTCACATCTTCGGTGATGTTGACCAGTGAAGAGAGCGCTTCTACGATTTGGCTGCTGCCGACTGAAAGCTCGTCGGTCGCGTTTTTCATCTCCTGCATGGCCTGGGCAACATCCTTTACCTGCCTGACGATGCCGCTGAACGCACTGCCCGATTTTTCGGTAGACTCTTCGGATACCCGGATGTATTCGGCAACTTCTTTGAGGGATTGGGTAATTCCTTTCGCACTTTCGCTGCTCGACTCGGCAAGTTTTCGGATCTCATCCGCGACGACTGCAAAGCCCCGGCCCGCCTCTCCTGCATGGGCAGCTTCGATAGCGGCGTTCATGGCAAGTAAATTGGTCTGTGAGGCGATGTTCTGAATAACAGTAATGCTGTCCATAATGACATTTGTGGATTCCGCTACCTTCTTGATTACTTTGACCGTCTCTTCCATCTCCGACTCGCCTTCCATGGCGGTCCTTTCGAGGGAGTTGGCAATCTTTAATTTTTCCTCAGCCGAGCGGGCGATATTGTTTATCGAGGAAGATATCTCTTCTATCGAAGCCGACGATTCATCGATTGCTGCCGCCTGATTGGAGATAAGCTCCCCGACACTGGAGATGAACTCCTTGACCGCGTTGGAAGCTTCGGTAGAGCTGTTTACCTCTTTATCGAGATTGATGATCTTGTCTTTCATGTTTTCTGTGTTCGACCGCATCTGTACCAGGGAAGAAGCGGTCTGTTCGGAAGTCGCCGCGAGGTCCTCTGAAATGCCCCGGGTGCGGCGTGTCACTTCCTGGATATGTCGGATCATCACGTTCAGTGATTCGATAAACTCGTTGAAATATCCGGAGAGTATCCCGATTTCATCCTGTGTTTTTGCATGGGAACGGACGGTAAGATCTCCCTCCGCGGCCCGCTGGAAATTGCCGATATACTCTGAAAGCGGACGGGTAATAATTGTAGTCAGCAGCCAGAGAAAGAACCCGACAACGACAAGTACAGCAAGTGTAATTAAACCGATATTTCTGATCTCAGCCCGCTGGATTGCCTTGGCCTCGTCGAGCGAACTGATTATCTCAAATGCTCCGTGAATTTCTCCGACTTTCCATCCCTCTTTAACATCCCCGACCGGGTCGAGCGCCCCTGCAGGATCACCGTGACACAGCATACACTCTTCGGAGAGTTCAATCGCTTTGAAATAACGGATTTGGTCCTGTTCGTAGATGATTTTCTCGTTAAACTCACCTTTTTGCAGTTCGAGCAGTACTTCCCGTTCCAACGGGGTCGGTTCGTTATCCGGGTTCCTCGGCTCTATTTTCGGTACCCGGAACCGGTAGTTTGCCTCATCGGCATGCATTGCCGCTACATCAATGGCGGTGATAATGGGGACAGCTTCGATGAGCAGTTCTCTGTCACCGGTTTCCGCGAGATCATCGAAAGGCCGTATGACGTTGTTCCTGATTTTACGTGCCATTTCCTCACGGGTGGCCTCTGCAGTAAACACAACCGCCCTGCTTTTTTCTAAAATTGCCCGCACAGCCTGCTCCTTTATAGTGCGGATAAAAAAAACTGAAGTGATGCCGGCGAGAATAAGAATACCAATAATCGTAATAGAAAGAATTTTAAATTTTATCGACACGCTTTTTGAAGCCATATGCCTCCCCGTGAAAAAATGAGTTTCTAAAAATTATAGTAGCTTAGTAATAAAATATCAATAAATTATTTTCCGTCCCGTTTTTTGTTCCGCTCATCGTAGACCCGCTTCCCCTTTCCTTCGAAATGGGGGAGGATTCCGGATTCATGCAGCTCTACTACCGGAGATATGGAAATAGAAGCTTTTAGGTGGTCTTTGATTTTTTCTCGGAGTGCGTTCATGTCCCGGGCATCGTCGCTGAATATTTCCGGCCCGACCTCCGTTTTTACCGTCAGCCGATCGAGGGCCCCCTGTTTTTCGACTACGATCTGATAGTTCGTGCCGATTTCAGGCAGTTTCATAATCACCTCTTCGATCTGTGAGGGAAACACATTGACCCCGTTAATAATAAGCATATCGTCGGTCCTGCCCTTTATCCTCTCGATTCTCCGGTGAACCCTGCCGCATTCGCACGTCTCGGGATAGACCCGGGAGAGGTCCCGAGTACGGTAGCGGATAAGCGGGGTCGCAGTCCGTTTGAGGGTCGTGAAAACGAGTTCGCCTTCTTCACCGTCGTCGAGTACTTCGAGTGTTTCCGGATCGATCACCTCGAGGATAAAATGGTCTTCCCACACATGCATCCCCTGCTTGAAAACACATTCAAAAGCGACCCCGGGCCCGTTCATCTCACTCAACCCGTAGGAATTATACACTTCGAGAGAAAACAGCTCTTCAATTTTTCGGCGTATGTTTTCGGAGTGCGGTTCGGCACCGACTAAAGCTTTTTTAAGAGATAAATCTCGAAGTAGTACCCCCTCCTCTTCGAGTTTCGAATGGAGATGGAGCATATAGCTCGGTGTGGCATGGACGACCGTTGTACTGAAATCCTGCATGAGCCGGAACTGCCGTTTCGTATTGCCCGAACTCGCCGGAATCACCAATGCTCCAAGTTTCTCGGCCCCGTAATGCAGCCCCAACCCTCCGGTAAACAGCCCGTAGGTCATCATGTTTTGAAACACATCACCCCGGCCTACTCCCGTGGCCGTCATGGAACGGGCCGCCAGTTCGGTCCAGGCGGCAATATCATCTGCGGTATGATAAATGACGGTGGGGATGCCGGTCGTCCCGCTCGATGCGTGGAGTCTGACTACTTCTTCTATCGGGACCGAGAGCAGTCCGTAGGGGAAGCAGCTTCGAAGATCGTCTTTCGAAGTAAACGGCAGTTGCCGCAGTTCATCCAGTCCGGTGATATCATTTCCCGAAGAAATACCGGTCCCGCGAAGACGTTTTCCGTAAAACTCGGTATGCAGCGCATTATTGACGGTACGCCGTACGTCTTTGAGCTGCTGAATTTCCAGCGTTTTTCGGTCGAGCTTCTCCTGAGGGCTGTTCCAGTACGTTATTTCCATCGCTTTTACTCCTGCAGTTTTTTAAATGCCCGTTCGAACCCTTCCATTGACCCTTCGATAACACGATCTTCGACACAGTAGGAGATACGGAAATATCCGGGACAGCCGAACCCTTTCCCGGGAACGGTGAGCACGAGCTCACGAGTAAGCGCTTCCACCGCCCGGATATCATCACCGCCCGGCGCTTTAGGAAAGAGGTAGAACGTCCCTTCCGGTTTGTACAGCTCATAGCCTATTTGTGTAAGCCCCTCGTAGAGTGCGTCTCTTTTTCGCTTGTAGATTTCTACATCGACCTGACTACCCTGCAGTTTTCCCACAACACGCTGCATA
Organism: uncultured Spirochaetales bacterium; assembly: GCA_964594055.1. Taxonomy (GTDB): domain Bacteria; phylum Spirochaetota; class Spirochaetia; order SPDA01; family CAZJBZ01; genus CAZKZZ01. Next base: position 6,609 of record CAZQKT010000039.1, on the reverse strand, counting down.
AGGGCGGGGGCATTGACAAACCCGATAATCCGGTTGCACAGAACAGCCCCTGCTGCAAGGTTTTCAGCATCATCAGCCTCCGGCCCGATAATCAACCAGCCGATCCGCTCACCCGGAATCGAAAGTTCTTTGGAATACGATGCCGAAACCATGGTGTGTTTGTAATTCTTTAAAATACTCGGGACCTTCACCCCGTCATAGACGATTTTTCGATACGGTTCATCACTTACAATATAGACGGTCCGCCCGATTTCTCTGCTCTTTTCTTCGAGCATGGCGGCCAGGTCCCGGATCGTGCCCTCAGGATACACCCTGCCCGTCGGGTTATTAGGAGAATTGATGATGAGCGCACAAGTCGTCTCGTCTATGGCGTTTTCTAATGCCGCAACATCGAGGTCGAAATCTTCTTTGGAGGGGACCAGTTTGAGCGACCCGCCGTGATTGTCGGCGTAGAATTGATATTCGACGAAAAACGGTGCGGAAGTAATGACCGTATCGCCCGGGTTCATGATTGTTTTGAGGGCGACATTGACAGCCCCCCCTGCCCCCGCGGTCATGATCACATGCTCGGGACCGAGCTCGACACCCTGTTCCCCGCTTACATAATCCGCGACCTCTTTTCGTACGACCGGGTACCCCGCGTTGGGCATATAGCCGTGTTTGTTCGGCTCTTCGAGCGTGATCGTCTCTTCGAGGGCATCAAAAAACGCTTTCGGCGGAGGAACGTTGGGGTTTCCGATGCTGAAATCGAACACCTTCTCCGGTCCGTACTGCTGTTTGAGCTTTGCCCCGTTTTCAAACATCTTCCTGATCCAGGATGACCGTTCCATCATCCCGACTATTTTATCCGCTACTGCCATTGGTCCTCCTCGGTACATAAAAATAATCAATTTTTTCAACTAACACAAGTAACAAAAAATCCTTGACAGCACAACCCATTCAGTATAAAATGGTATAACGTTATACGATGATATACGACGGACGGGGATCGGTGGCGAAAAAACCTACCTTAAAAGATGTAGCGATGGAAGCGGGGATATCGGTCGGCATGGCAGGCCGGGTACTCGGAGGCTACGGGTATTTCAGTGATGAATCAAAACAGCGGGTGCTCGAGGCGGCTGAAAAACTGGAATACCGCCCAAATGCCGTCGCCCGGTCTCTGAAAAGCGAACACACCAAAGCGATCGGTCTTCTCATCTCCAATATCGTCAGTGTGTTCTGGCCGACGATCGTCCGTGCCATCGAAGATGTGGCAAGCAAATCGGGCTATCATGTCATCCTCTGCAACACGGACGAGGACCCCACGAAAGAACAGGAGTACCTTTCCGCCCTCTACGAGCGGAACGTCGACGGGCTGATCGTCTCCCCCTCCCCCCGGGTGCACGGTTACCTGAAAAAAATATCGCTCAGCGGCATACCGCTGGTTCTAGTGGACAGAACGGTGCGGGGACTCCACGTCCCCAGTATTACCGTGGACAACGAAGCTGGTGCATATAAGGCGGTGCGGTATCTTATCGAAAAAGGCCATAAGCGGATCGGTATTATCACCGGTTTGACCGGCATCATGACCAGCGAGCACCGGTTTGCGGGGTATAAACGGGCACTGCAGGAGCACGGCATCCCTGTTGATGAAGAGCTCATCCGGACCGGAGACTTCCGTAAAGACCGTGCCTTCGAAAGTACGGAGAAACTGCTTGCCCTTCCCGATCCGCCTACAGCCGTTTTTGTAAGCAACGAAACGATGGCGATGGGGGTAATGCTTGCCCTCACCGAGCACAATATATCCATTCCCGGCGAGATGAGTGTCATCGGTTTCGGAGACCCCGATTGGGCCCCGATTACAAACCCCCCGCTTTCCACCGTGCGGCAGCCCACCTATGCGATGGGGACCTTGGCCTGTGAGAGTCTTCTGCGCCTGATAAAAGGGGCCGAAGACCACGCCTCCGACGAGACGGTCTGCATGAAACCGGAACTTGTTATCCGGGGGTCTTGCTCGTGAAAAAAAAACAACGTTGTTGTTTTTATTATTTATCCAATCTAAGGAGGACTGTATGAAAAAAATCATACTGATTCTAGCTATCGCCACACTGATCTCTCTCCCTCTGTTTGCAGGCGGCCAACAGGAAGGCGCGGAAGGTGCTGCTAAAGGTGAAAAGAAAGAGCTTACCCTGTGGGGTTGGTCCTTTAACCGATCGGACGGCGCATCGATCCATCCCATTACCGACGCGTATATGGAGATGAACCCCAATGTAGAGATCAAGCTTCTGGAAACCAACTGGAATGATGCTCACGATCAGATCCTACTCATGAGCCAGAGCAACAATATGCCCGATCTTCCCCAGGTGAACCGGAACTGGCTGGTCGAGTTCGTAAGCCTCGACCTGCTCGAAGATTTGACTTCCCGGGTGGAGGCGGTCGACATGAACGAGATGTTCTACGAACCTGTCCGCGGTAATTATCAGGGAAAAACATGGATCATTCCCTATATGGGCGGAAACTCGGCACTGGTCATTAACCGGGACATGTTCAACGACCTGGGCTTGAACGAGCCGAAAACGATGGACGAGTTCACTCGGCTCGGGAAGAAGGTAAGCAACCCTGCAGACAACTTCTACGCCACCCAATTCTGCATAGCGGAGAAGAATGTAACCGGTGCGAATGTGTGTAACATCGGGCCGGTACTTACATCGATGGGAGGCCGTTACGTAGAAGGGCAGGAAGCTGCTTTCAACAACGCCCGCGGTGTGGAGACGGTCCAGTGGATGATCGATCTCGAGAAAAAGGAGAAGATAGCCGGCCCGGGTTCCATCACCGTCGATGCACGAAAGATGCGGGAAGTGATGGCGGCGGAAGACGCCCTCATGACCTTCGACGGTGCCTGGGGTATCCCCTTCTACGCAAACTACCCCGAACTCAACATCGATTATATTCTCATGCCCAAGGGAAGGAACATCGGGACTGTGGTAAACATCGCCTGCTGGGGAATCGCCAAAGAGAGCGAGAACAAAGATACTGCCTGGGACCTGCTCCAGTACATCTATGAAGATGAAAATCTGGAGATGCTCTGGGAAGACGGGAACATGCCGTATGTAAAGAAATACGGCGATCTGCCGGAATACCAGGAAAAGTATGCCGGGTTCCTCGAAACATTGGCGGCATCGGACAACTACTTCCAGACAGGCTCCGTACCGCAGGAAAGCCAGATGTACAGAATTATCGTACAGGCGTATCACGAAGCGTTCTTGGGAGAAAAGGATGTACAAACCGCTCTCGATGACGCAGCGGATACGTACAACGATATTTTAGACGAGTTTTACGGCAACTGACGCTATGTTAGCGTAACGCAATTTTCGCGTCAGAAATCAAGTCCGGTCCGGTACGGATGGAATGGTGTTTTCGTCCGACACCGGGCCGGGCCGTTTGATAAGGAGTGCAGGTATGATCGGTAAGAGGCTCAATAAGAGCGGAATACCCTTTATTCTTCCCTTGGTGATCTTTCTCTTTTTGACCACCTTTTTCCCCATCGTGTATGTGACGGTAACCGGCTTTTTCAGAAACTATCTCCCCGAAAAAGAGGTCAGTTTTGTATTCTTACAGAACTTCGGGGAAATCTTTAAGGATAAAGATTTTATCGGTTCCCTGTGGCATACAGCGGTGTATGTGGTAAGTGTCTCAGGTATTCACCTGATTATGGCTGTGGTTTTGGCCATTTTCTTCGATAAACATATCGGGTTTATCGGGAAGGTGGCCTACGCCATGCGGGCCATTATTATCATCCCCTGGCTTCTCTCCTGGACGGTAGCCGCCTCGATCTGGCTGTTGATTCTCAATCCGTCCGGGGTCTTAAACGGTGCACTGATGGGAATGGGTGCGATCGCCGAAGTCATTACCTGGCTCGGTACGCTCAAATGGGCCATGTTTTGGCTTATCATGATCACAGTGTGGAAATCGTTTCCGTTCTTTTTCATGCTCACCTACGCGGCAATTATCACCGTCCCGCATGAGCTGTACGAATCGGCACAGATCGACGGTGCGGGAGTGGTCCAGAAGTTCTTCCGGATTACCATCCCCATGATCATGCAGACATTGATGACCCTTACCGCTTTAGACCTCATCTGGTGTATCCGGCAGTACGTTGTTATCGCTCTTACTACCGGGGGAGGCCCCCTCAATTCCACCAAGACTTTATCGGTCAAGATCTATCAAACCGCTTTCGAGGGTCTCAAGTTCGGGCAGGCTTCGGCACAAGGGGTGATCGTCCTGCTCATCTCTTCGATCATAGCCGTTATCTACATACGGCTCTATACCAGAACGGAGGAAATGTAACCATGGCCGTACAAACACATATAGGGGTTGCTTCGTGGTACAGGAGAAAAACCGTTATCAACAAGATCCTCTGGCTCGCAGTGACCGCTTTTGTTTTTTTCTATGCGTTTTTTCCGATATTCTGGATGGTCACCAGCTCGGTCCGTTCCAATAAAGAAGTGTTTACATTTCCTCCGACCATTCTCCCTGAGGTGTTTACCCTCAATGCATACAGTTCGGTACTGCAGGACAAGATACTGCTCACATCCATTTTTAACAGCGCAGTGGTTTCCCTCGTCGTAACGGTATTGGGCCTTTCCGTTGCTTCTCTGGGGGCCTACGGGATGTCGCGGTACAACTTTCGGGGAAAGCGGCTTTTGATGTTCTACGTTCTGGCTACCCAGATGATCCCCCTCATACTCCTCGCCCTGCCCTACTATCTCGTGTTCCTCAAGACCGGGTTGTTCGACACCAGGCTGGGGCTGATCATCTCGTATGTGGCCTTTACCCTTCCGTTCTGTACCCTGGCTTTGACCGGATTTTTTAACAGTATTCCCCGGTCTTTGGATGAATCCGCCCGTATCGACGGGTGTACAAGACTGGGAGCGGTCATACGGATCATCCTTCCCATTGCCAAACCGAGCCTGGTCGCCACCGGGATTTTCGCCTTTATCACCGCCTGGAACGAATACCTGTTTGCAGCAGTGCTTACCATGTCTCGGGAGACGAGGATGTTGGTAGTATACATAGCCGGTAAAATCGGGGAGTATGATATTAATTGGGCCCAGCTGATGGCGGTCACCGTACTCGCATCTCTTCCCCTGATTTTAATCTACGCATTTATGCAGAAATCATTTATGAAGGGGATAACCGCAGGCGCGATCAAGATGTAGCAAAATGGCGGAAAAAAAGACCATGTCATGGTAAGCTGTACCGGGCATCCGATAACGACGATAAGCCGGGAGCTCTACGACAATTATATCGCACTTATCGATGCATCACTGGAATATGGACGAATGTAAAAAAATTGAAAGGAGAAACATATATGTCGAAAAAGAAAAACCCAAATGTTGTACTGATCCTCGCAGATGATATGGGCTGGGGCGATTTAAGCTGCTACGGGGCTGAGAAGATACACACGCCGAACATGGACAGCATTGCCGAAGCAGGTGTGAAATTCACAGACGCCCACTCTTCTTCCGCCGTGTGTACCCCGAGCAGATACAATATCGTCACCGGCAGATACTGCTGGCGCAGCGATCTTGACCGGGGGGTGTTAGGCGGGTTCGGCAAACCGCTTATCGAAGGCGGCCGTTATACGATTGCCTCCATGCTTAAGGAACACGGGTATCATACGGGAGCTGTGGGCAAGTGGCATTTAGGGCTTCGCTGGCTGGACAAGGACGGAAAGCAGGTCGCGGATTATGGTGAAGACGGCTGGAATAAAGGAGACGCGTGGTACGTGGACGGGTTGAGTGTCGATTATACCGCACGTTTGGAAGGAGGGCCGGTCGATCATGGATTCGATTACTGGTTCGGTATTGCCGGTTCTCTGGATATGCCCCCCTACTGCTTTATCGAAGACGACCGTCCTGCAGCCGTTCCTGATACGGAAAAACATCCCTACGAGGCACAGCAGCGGAAGGGACTGATGACCGAAGGGTGGCGTGATGATCAGGTCGACGTCAAGTTCACGGAAAAATCGGTCGCTTTTATCGATGATCATGCCGCAAAAAACCCGGATGAGCCGTTTTTCCTCTATATTAACCCTGCCGGCCCCCACCGTCCGTGCGTTCCCCCCGAGTTTATTCGGGGCAAGAGTCAAGCGGGGCTGCGGGGCGATGCGGTCGCACTGGTCGACTGGATGGTAGGAGAGGTACGGGAGGCCCTGAAACGGAACGGTCTGGAAGAGAATACACTCTTTATCGTGACCAGTGACAACGGGGCGAGGCTTACCAACTTCGACGGAAAGGATTACGGACACAAGTCCTGCGGTGACTGGAGGGGCGGGAAGGCCGACATATGGGACGGCGGCCACCGGGAACCGCTGGTAATGATGTGGCCGGAGCGGATTAAACCGGGGACTGTGCGGGACGATCTGGTCTGCCTGGGGGATTTTATGGCCACCTGTGCCGAGGTTGTCGGTGCGGACCTACCGCCGGAAAGTGCTGAGGACAGTTTCAGTTTTCTCCACGCTCTGACCGGAGATGGGCCTACCGGACGGGTCACCCCGGTGCGGGAAGACCTGATACACCACTCCTACGACGGGATGTTCTCACTGCGCAAGGGGGACTGGAAGTTCAT
>CAZQKT010000038.1:0-28297 GCA_964594055.1 uncultured Spirochaetales bacterium | reverse complement strand
TGGGAGATAGGGACAATTACTCTCAACAAAGCGCCCACTTTCGATGCGCCGTCTATACGCGCGGAATCCTCGAGGTCTCTGGGAATGGTCTTGAAATAGCTGTACAAAATCCAGGTGACGATAGGTAATAGCCAAGATACATGCATAATTACCAGACCCTGCAGTGTATTGGTAAGGCCGAGCTGTTTAAATATGAGATAGAAAGGTATCAGGAGGGCAACAGGAGGGAGCATCTGTGCGAATATAAGAGCAACAAATAGTGAATTGGAACCCTTGAATTTTAATCTCGCGAAGGCGTAAGAGGCAAAGATTCCGAATGTAATACAGACAATTGTCACAGATAACGCCACTATAAGGCTGTTTTTGAGCGCTATGGCAATATTGACCCTGCCGGCACCGAGGACATTGAAGAAGTTTTCAAGAGTCACGTTTTTAGGAATGAAGTTCGGGGTCGGTGCGTATAACTGGTCTTTCGGTTGGATGCTCGTCATAACGATCCAGTAAAAGGGGAATAGAAAGAAAAGCATCGTTAATGTTAAAAAGAAGTACACTATTATCTTGTTTGTCGTTTTTCTAGTTATTAATCTCTTTTTCATATTAATCTACTCTTGATTCTTCCTCATTAAAAATACATATGCTAATGTCAGTACCATTGCAAACATGAGTATGATATAGGATATGGCTGAAGCATATGACAGATGGTAGAACTTAAAAGCGTTGTTCCAGTCAAACAAGGTCATATTCGTCGTAATAGATCCGGGACCGCCTTTCGTAAGTACGAAGAACAGGTCGAACTGATTTATTGCCAGAATGGTCCCCAGGATCGTAGCAATAAACATGGGAAACCGTACCAGGGGAAGTGTTATCCGAAAGAATGATTTTATCGTACCTGCACCGTCGATATGAGCAACTTCGTAGAGTTCATCCGGTATTGTCTGCAGTCCGGCGAGTATGATTATGATAAAAAATGGTGTTCCCTGCCAGACATCGGCTAGTATGACGCACGGCATTGCAAATGTTCTAGTCGATAGAAACGGAATATACTCCTCGATTATTCCCAATCGTTCCAAGAAAAAGTTAATAACGCCCACTTTCGAGTGAAGCATCCATTTCCACATGAGCCCTACTACTACAAATGGTGTGGCCCAGGGGATGATTATTAATGCCCTCGCCAGGCTTCTGCCGTGGAACTCCTCCTTTAACAAGACCGCAACCATGGTGCCTAAAACCAGTTTTATTGAAACAGCGAAGAAAACGAAGATTGCCGAAACTTTTATGGAGTTTATGAATTCCGGATCTTGAAACGTCTTCACATATTGGTGAAATCCGACAAAATTATAGTCTTTGATTTGGGCAAACTCCACATCCCCGAAACTCATGATAAAAGAGTATATTAAGGGGTAGGCCACAACACCTAACACGAGTATTGCTGTAGGAGCTATGAGCACAGCGGCGAGTTTGGCGTCGCTTTTTTCGAAATCAAATAATTTTTTTATTCCTGTGTTCATTGTAGTAAGGTCCCAGAATAATAGATAATATAGAAGGGGGCAATCCCTTTATTCGGGAAAGCCCCTTAAAAAGATACTAACGATTCCGTTCCTATTGCTGAACTGCCTGCTGAGCATCGGCAAATTCCTGTAGTCCTTTCAATGCTTCATCAATTGATTTTTCACCGAGAAGGGCAGGATGTATCTGTTTCGCGGTTTCCAGCCGGAGTTCATAGGTCGTGGTTATAGGCGGAAACTGGTCTGCCAGATTCTTCTTTACAATGTCTATTACCGGCAGGTAGGGAAGTGCTTCGATTACTTCCGGATCGTCGAACTGTTTCGAATAAACGGGAATGCACTTGTCTACGATTGACCTTTTTTTGGTGTTCTCGTAAGAGGCCACGTACTTGATATATTCCGCAGCCAATTCCGGATTTTCGGCCGATTTGGGAATCAACAGATATTCATGCCCGTCGAGGGTACCGGTCATGCCTGCTTCCCGCCCCGGGAACGCGAAATAACCGGTGTTTTGAAACTGCTTATCGGTCAGGAAACCTGCATACATCTCCCACATGGCCATCATGGCGATGTCACCCTGGTCGAACAGTGATGAGACTTCCTGCTGCAGCTGTACCAGGATACCTGGGTCGACGAGGTCCCGATCGAGAAGTTCTTTATGGAATTTAACTGCTTCCGCTGTCAACGGATGATCGAAGTTGAAATGGAGCTCTCCGTTTTTCCACTCATATTCACTAACACCTGATGACTGCTGGGTGAGAATGAAGTTTAGAAAGTAGTTTTCAGTGGTCCAGTCGGCAACATAGTTGTAATTGCCGTTGTAATCATTCAATTTCTTGAGTGTTACCATGAACTCGTCCCACGTTTTTGGAATGCTTGCCCCGGCTTCCTCGAATAGGTTTTTGTTATAGAACATGATTTGGTAGCTGGGGAGAAATGGAACTCCCATTATCTCACCCCTCAGGGTGGAGTATTCTACCAGTTCGGGTACCATTTTGTCGAATATTTCCGGGAACTTGTCGGTCAATTTGGTAAGTTTTTCGGGGAATTCGATCCATGCGTTTTTCCCGTTACCCATAACATCGAGCGGTTCATCAGTTGCAAGGATTTGGGCCTGCTGTGGGAACCATACGTCCCATCCGATCTCATTGTAATCGACAGTTACCCCATACTCCTTTTCGAACTCTTCTGTTTTTGCTTGCAACCCCGACATGGCAATATCCGGTGACAGTTTCACCGTTATTGTCTGTCCTGCCCATTCGCTCTTTCCAGCTGCTTCACTCCCTGCTTCTTTCTGTCCTCCGGCATATACTGTGAGGATGCCGAATACCAACATCAAAGCAACGAGTATACCGATGATTTTTTTCTTCATCGTTTCTCCTCCGTTTTGGTTATAGTTATATACAAAGAGCAACGCTCTTTTTAGCCTTTATTATTCCGAGAAGGAAGAATACCCATTCCCGGGATGTCAAATTCCATCAAGTTTGTTAACGAAACTTACAATCTATTATCCCGCATTAATGGGAATCCGTCAAGGTAAAATATATAATAAATTGTGCAATAGACAGTTTTTCTCTACCGTGTTACGATTAACACGTGGAGTTGCGTTGCAACTCCAAGGATAAAAATCGAAGATTTTTATCACGGGGGATTAGCTCAGTTGGTAGAGCGGTTGGTTCGCAATCAACAGGCCAGGGGTTCAAGTCCCCTATCCTCCAATTACAGGTCGATCTCCATCCCTTCTCTGGCCATGGCAATTTCGAGCTTCGTTTTACCCGCGATCATACGTTTATACTTTGCTTCCAGTTCATCCAATTCCTGATCGGTGCGGAGAGGGTCGTGGTGGTACATGAGAAGCTGTTTTACCCCAGCTTTATGAGAAGCTTTGATGACCCACTCGTAGTAGGAGTGGCCCCACCCTGTTTTTGCCGTTTCGTATTCTTTTTTTGAATACTGGGAGTCATAGATTACCAGGTCCGCTTTGGATAAAAACCGGATCAGTTTATCGTTTTCTTCCTGTGCTGCTTTTTCACCCTCAACGGCCGCGGCCTCATCATAGTCGGGCGCTTCCGGATCGGTAGGGAAAACGTTTCGAAACGGTTCGGTATCATAGGCAGTGCAGAACACCTTACCTTTGTATTCGAACCGGTAGCCGAGACAGAGGATCGGATGATTAAGGTACTTGGTGGTGACCCATATCCCGTCGTTCAAATCCATGGACCGTTCCTTCAGATGGAAATATTCCAGTTTGGCAGCCAGCTCACTCTGCCGGACCGGGAAATACCGGTAGGAAAGCTGCCCCCCGATAATCTGGTCGAGTCCTTCCTCTTCATAGGTGACCGGGCCGAAGACTTTGATGTACGTTCCGGGAACAAAAATAGGGGTAAAAAAGGGGAATCCCATGATGTGGTCCCAATGAGTGTGGGTAATAAACAGTTCGGTTGTAAGAGGACCTTTAGGGAGATCATTTTTCATGAGATAATTGCCCAGCGGGCGGATGCCCGACCCGGCATCGATGATAATAAATCTCTCTAAATCATCGAAGCGGAGCTCAATGCAGGCAGTGTTTCCGCCGTATTTTACAGTTTCAGGACCGGGACACGGGATAGACCCGCGGACACCCCATAGTCGTATCTTCATAGTACATTCCTCGTTATTGGGCCAGTTTCAAAAATATTCGTGCTTTCTCGATGGATTCCTGTATCGAATCTTCTATTTCGTCGAGATAGTCGAGTGATATCTTGAGGAAACTGAATACCGTATCGTCCGGTTTTTCCGGAAAGCGGTCTCCTGAAAAACCGATTTCATTGACGTTTGCAAAGTAATTTGCAAGGGATACCGTATAGAGGATGTCTTTGTGCTCCCCGGTATAGTCGCCCGGATTGTGATGTTCGGTGATTGCGTCCCGTATATCATCGCCGAGTTTCCAGGTCTCCACGATAAGAGTACCAACTTCGGTATGATCGAACCCCAGCGCCTCCTTTTCCGATTTATAGAGAGCGTGATGGTTTCGGTCGGAAAGACTCATCGCCGAAACATATTCTTCGGCAAGTACGTTGTTCAGAGGGACTTTTCCCACGTCGTGGAGGAGCCCTCCAATAAAATATTCTTCCAGCTGCTTTTGGTCGATTCCTCTTTTTTTTGCTACCATTTTCGAGGTCACCCCGACGCAGAGCGAATGTCTCCAAAACCCGTCCATATTGATTGCCTGAAAGTTTGATTTTTTCCCAATACTTCCCAGTACGGCCGTGCTCAGAGCGAGGTTTTTTACCGTGTTTATCCCGAGCATAATAATTGCCCTGACAAGTGAGGTGACCTCTTTGGAAAGACCGTAATAGGCTGAGTTTATCAGTTTCATTACCTTGCCCATCAATACCGGATCGAAGCTGATTACTTTATTGAGGTCGGCCGGGGAAGTGGTCGGATTGTTGCAGATTTCCATTATTTTTGTGACCGAAGTGGGCAGGCTTGGCATTTTGGCGATATGTTTTTTTACTCGTACAAGCTGATCATTCGGGGCCATCAATCTTTCTCCTTATTGAGGCAAGTATGGCGGCAATTTTATGTTTCATCGAATATCCCGTATCTCTGTCAGGATGGTGTTCGGAGAGACTGCTCAAGTATTGGAAGGCACCGCCTACGGAGTTGCTCGTTAACCGTACCGGTTTTTCTTCCTGCTTTTCTTCCGGGAACTTCGAATAGATTTCATTTCTCAATCCGAGGCGGCCGGTCAGTTTGCTCCTTAGTACGGAAATTTTTAGTTTCATATCACTCTGTAGAAACCCGCGTCGTTTGCGTTTCGGCAGATAATGGGTAAGGTTCTCCAAATAACCGAGGAGCCCTTCCGGGTTTACCGGAAAATCGTCCGGAAACTTCTCTTCTATTTCTTCCGGAATCGGTTCTGTGCTCTCTTCTTCCTCTTCATCATCTTCTTCTTCCGGAGGGCCGGGAGGGGGTTTCTCTTGGGCCGGCTGTTCACCGCGGGGAGGCGGCGGGTAGTACGGCGGCTGGGCCTGAGGTGGGGGTGGCTGCTCGGCAGGTTGTTCGGGAGCAGAAGGTTTTTCTTCAATTTTGCCGATATCTTCCGACTCACTTTCCGGTTCTTCTTCTTCCGCCCCTTCCGGCGGCAGCTCCAGTTCTTCTTCCAATTCGGAAAGTTTTACCGTCTCTTCATCTTCGAGTATGGCAATAACCGGGTCGATCCCGCCTATATCAATAATGGGGACTTCCTCTTTGTCCAGTTTTGGAACTTCGAGAAAGAACAACGTCTCCTCATCCAACTGCTCTGTTTTGTCTACAGAAGCATCTACAGAGAGAGAAGCCAATTTCTTCAGGTTCTCATCTATGGCTTTTTTATTTTCCCGGGTAAAATCTTCCGTGATCCGCTCATACATCTCCAGGGATTTGTTCAAATTATCCAGGTCATCCGTGGTGCCCCTGCTGCCTTGAATAGTGATCACTCTATTGGAGAGTTCCATTGCCCGGCGGGTGTCTCCTAATGAATTGGCCGTCTGTACCATATGGGTCAGTATTTCAGGATCATCGGGGTGGTCCCCTTCGAGAGAACTGAAAATCTGGTCGGCTTGATCGTAGGAGTGCAGATGCTGATATAATCTTCCCAAAAGGATTGAAGCGCTTTTGTTACCAGGGTCTTTTTGGATAATTCTCTCGAGCTCTTCTATGGCTTTTTCATACTGCTCCTGCTCTTGATAGAAAAGAGCGAGCTGCATTCGGACATCACTGTTTTCAGGGTCCAGCGATAGTGCCTGCTGAAAGTAGTAGAGTGCCTTCTCCGGTTTCCCTGTTTTTTCATAGAGGGCACCCATAGTAAGCAGGGCTTTTATGTGTTTCGGCTCTTTCTTGAGGATAAAGGAAAGCTGGTCCAAAGCCCCCTGAAAATGGCCGGAAGTAAGATAGACACGGGCCAAGAGCAGGCGGGCGTCGAGATTGTTCGGTTCTTTATTGGTTATTGAGAGCAGTTCATCGATGGCCCTCTTAAAATCTCCCCGTTCCTGGTGGAGTTCTCCTAAGTTGAGTACCGCCTGATTGTAGTGCGGATTGATCTCGAGTGCTTCCTGGTAGTACTGTTCCGCCTCGTCCCGTCTTCCCTGCCTTGACAGCACGTATCCGATATTGTTCCGCGCCTGGATATTATCGGGGTCTAAAGCGAGGATCCGTTTAAATAGGGAGATCGCATCATCATCTTTGCTCTTTTTCTGGAGGACGACCCCCAAGTTATTCATACCGTCCACCCAATCAGGCCTTGATTTCACAGCTTGATTCAAATCTTCATACGCCTCATCGATTTTTCCCACTGTATCGTAGGAAATACCCCGGTTATACCGGAGGGTCGGATGGTTGGCATCAACTTCGATGCCCCGGGAATAGGTCTCGATTGCCTTCTCGTGGTCCCCGAGACGTTCGTAAATAGTTCCGAGATTGTTGTATGCATGGACAAATTTGGGGTTTCTTTCGATTGCTTTTTTGTAGTATTCCGCGGCTTTTTGGGGATTGTCCTTCAGTTTGTAAATATTTCCGATGTTGTAGCAAATATCGGCCCTTCCGGGAGAAAGTGCTGCCGCCTTTTCGAAAGTATCGGCTGCTTTGTCCAGATTTCCCTGCTGCTTGTAGATAATACCGAGGTTGTTGAAAGCTTCCGGATTTTCAGGATTGAGCTTGATCGATGTGGAAAACTCTTCGATCGCTTCATCGAACTTTGATTGGTTTACATAAATAGTACCGAGAAAGAGATGGATCCAGGCCAACTCGGGCCGGCTTTCGACCAGCCGATGGGTGAGCTTTTCCGCTAATTCGAAATCCCTTATTTTGACCGCGTTTTCCGCTCGTGTAAGAAGCTCTTCATACTTCATTGTTTATATCCCAGACTGGTAGGCCGGACGGTTACTTCTGTAGAAAACGTGCTTACATGAGGCGGCTCGGAAGAATCGTAGGCGACCACAGAGAAAAAATAGAGCGTTCCGTTAGCAAGTCCCTCCAGAGTTACAGTGGTCGTGTTCCCGACATCAATCGGAGAAGCTCCTAATGAACCGGTCTCACCGAAATAGCGTCCCGAAGACGTTCCATAATACACAATATAACCCCCTATGTCGGCCTCTGCAACCGGTTTCCAGTTGAGTGTAACACTGTTTTCTCCGGCTGTTGCAGTTACCAGAGACGGCGGCGGCGGGGGTGTATCCGGTTCGTAGGTAATGGCGATTTCAGAGACCGAAGGAGATTCGACCAGACGGCCGTCGGGAAACAGTTGGACCATAAGTTGGAGAAAACGGCCTCTGATACTTTCTTCGAATAGGGTCCCCGGTTCAAACGGTTTCCACTGATCATTCTCCGCCGCTAAGGGTTCATAATCGTCTGAGAGATGGTAAAAGTAGTAGACATCGCTGTTCCGCGGCTTGTTCTCCTCACTGTCGATTGATATAAGCCTGGAGTTTGAATATCTCAGATCAATCGGCCTGGTGATCGCGGTCCCCTGTACCGGTCTGTAGGTGGTACTGACGGGTTCGTCGAGATAGCTCCGTATAATTCTAAACTCATCGATAAACCCGGTGTAGTAATCACCTATAAAGATTGTTCCTCTCGAATGCTCACCGATCGAAGGGCGATAAATCGTGCGTTCTTCGTTTCCCGATTCGGTTGTATGGGTGACCGCTTCCGGTACCATATCGACATAATATTCGAGAAGCCCGATGGACGCATCGTAGCGGATTAAGTGATGGTGCCACTTTTTGGGGATGAGATCATTTAAACCGCGACATTCGACAATGTAATCATCCTCTCCCGGGACCGATGACGCAGGGGGAAGAAAAAAGTTGGTAAACTCCCACACGAGCCGCCGGTCTTCGAAATAACTTTTTATTATTTGCCTTTTCGATTTTCCGGAAACAGTGTCCCGCCCCTGCCAGAAGAAAATTGTCTCACCATCCTCTACTCCGGCAGGATAGAGCCGGAATTCGATTGAAAAGTCGTCCCACTCGGTACCGCGGAAAAAGAGAGACCCTTCCGCAGGTGCCAGTTCTATCCCCCCCGACCACGTTTTAAATAGCGCGGACCCGCCCCCGTATACGGACCGGGCCGGTGTTACGAGCTCTTTTTCCGTAAGTACCGTATAATTTCCCGCACTGTCTACCGGTGGATGATAATTGAAGTGGAGAAGCATGTCCGTCTGTTCATTTTGTGTGTATTCCGCATCTCGTAAGACGAGATCGAGAAAACCCCGTTTCCCCGTTACCCGTTCGAGGTTTCTCTGAATCAAGAGTGAGTTCCAACGGTCTTCTCTCCCGATTGTAATCACTTCATCGAGAGAGAATATATTGAGAGGAAAGAGAAAAATGAGTATTATTACTAATAACAGCTTCATGATGTCTGTACTGAAAGTATCGGCATTTTTTAAGTAGAACAAAAACATGCATGAAGAATTAAAAGAATCTGTAGCATTTTTTCCAAATAAGCCCGGGGTCTATATCATGAAAAACCGGGACAAAAAAGTAATCTACATCGGAAAGGCCAAAGACCTGAAAAAACGGGTCGGTTCCTACTTTTCCAAGCGGAAAGACGTTAAGACCGAGCTGCTTCTCAGAAAAGTGCAGTCGATCGAACCGATTATCACCGGTACGGAATACGAAGCTCTCCTACTTGAAAACACGCTTATAAAAGAACACCAGCCCCATTATAATATAAATCTCAAAGACGGAAAGACCTACCCGGTCATACGAATTACCAATGAAGAGTATCCCCGTGTTTTCAGGACGCGGCGCTTTATACAGGACGGGTCTCTCTATTTCGGCCCGTATCCCGATATCGGGAGGATCGACCTGTATCTCGAGTTGATCGAAAAACTGTTTCCCCTCCGTAAATGCAAAGGGAAAGTGAAAAAAAGAGAAAATCCGTGTCTCTACTATCATATCGGACGGTGTGCAGCCCCCTGTGCAGGCAGGACCGGCAGAGAGGAGTATGTAGACCATGTGGAGAAGGTAAAGAAACTACTCTCCGGAGAGACCGACGAGATTATCGGGGAACTGAAAGAGTCGATGGAAGAAGCCTCACGCCGGCGGGAATACGAACGGGCCGCCCGATACAGGGACGTAATCGAAGCAATTATTACGGTCACATCAAAGCAGTACGTGGTAGATTTCAATTTGGAAAAGCGGGATTATATCGGGTTTGCCCTAAAAGACCACCTCTGCACCTTTTCTGTATTTCAGATGAGAGGGGGAAAACTGATCGGAAGGGACGTGTTTCGGACCGAACTCCACGGTGCCGAGGAGGAAGCATTGGCCCAGTTTATACAGCAGTACTACAGTGATGTTCACTCTCCTCCTACCCAAATCTATGTACAAATACCCGTAGATAGGGCCCCTCTTCTGCAGTTCTTCAAAGACAAGCTCGATGTCAATGCGGACATAACTGTCCCCGCGGAAGGTCTGCACAGGTCCATTATGAATATGGTTACGGAAAATAGTCTTCAAGACCTCGAGAAACGGGCCCACCGGAAACAGATCGAGAAGACCCTGCGCGTTTTAAAGCAGGAGCTTTCTCTTCCCGGGCCCCCGAGACGAATCGAAGGTTTTGATATTTCACAGCTGTCCGGGAAATATCCGGTAGCGTCTATGGTCTCGTTCGTAGACGCCCATCCGGACAAGAAAAACTACCGCCACTTTCACATGAAAAGTTTACGCGGTGCAATCGACGATTATGAGGCGATGCGGGAAGTGGTCGCCAGGCGGTATACCAGGGTAATCAATGAGAACATGCCGAAACCGGACCTCATCCTTATCGATGGCGGTCGGGGACAGGTCCGGGCCGCCTATGAGATTCTTGAAACACTGGCAATGCATGATATTCCGGTATTCGGGCTGGCCAAACAGAACGAAGAACTGTTTCCGGTCGAGGGAGAACCGATAAGGCTCGAGCCCGGTTCGCAGACGCTGAGGCTTCTCCAGCATGTCCGGGACGAATCCCACCGGTTTGCAACCGGTTTCAACAAACAGCTGCGGCAGAAGGACGTCTCCTTTTCCAGGCTCGAACAGATACGGGGGATCGGACGGGAGCGGAGCAGAAAATTGTTAAAGGAGTTCGGTACCATTGCAAATATCGTCCGGAGCACCCCTGCTGAAATTGCTTCTCGCTGCAAAATTCCGGAAGAGCTCGCCGGCGAGGTGCTTGCGTTTCTCGCCTCCGGTCCCGGTACTTCCAAATAAAGGCACAAGTGAAGCAGTAGCTAACAGCAGCCGGAAAAACCCGAAAAAAAAAGCAGCCCCTAAAAGAGGCTGCCTTGTTTCGTTGCTTAAAGTGTGTCTACGGAATCCAGTCCTGCCACACGCCTTTATTGTTTTCCATCCATTCTTTGGTGGAAACGAGCGGATCGGCATCGGATTCGTTAACGTAGAGCATCAGGCCCGCCAGTTCGTCGGTGGTAAAGCTCATGTTCTTGAGGAATTGGGCCAGTTCCGGTTTGTCATCTTCGATGTTTAACCGGCCTTTGATGTGTATGTTTCCCGATTGCCAGACTACTTCTTCGTCCTGTTCGAGAAAGGTAAGGTCCCACCGGGCAAACTTCCAGTGCGGTTCCCATCCGGTGACAACGATGTACTCGTTGTTGTCGATTGCGTCTTTCAACGCGGCGGTCATAGCAGGACCGCTCGAGGCGATTAGCTCGTATCCAAACTCACGGAGGCCGTAGGCCGGCATGACATCTTCATCGGACGTTCTCATAACGCCGGCGCCTGCATCGATTCCGGTAATCCGGTAGTCCAGTTTTTCAGCGACGTCTTTGTCTCTGAGGTCGGAAATTGCGGTCACGCCGTCATCAGCCATGTACTGGGGAATGACCCAGCCGCTCTGTGTGCCTTCATACACATGGCCTAAATCAACGATGTCGTCGCCGTACTTTTCTACATAAGATTTATGCAGTACAGGAAGCCATGTTTCCATAAAAGCGTCCTGGTCTCCCTGGGCGATGGACGCATAGGCAGGTGCTACATCAGCAGCTGTAATAGTGCATTCATACCCCATTTCGGTTTCGAGAATGTTTTTGGCAAGATGCGTATAAGCGACACCTTCAGCCCAGTTTACATACACCAGGTTAGCTTCTTTCTTTTCCGCTTGCCCTTCTGCGAAGACAGCAGTACTCAAGAAAACCAACACTAATGCGAACGCAAGAATTTTTGCAATTCTTTTCATTTGTATCCTCCTAAAAAATTTTTTTACAGTTCTCTGCTCCAGCGGCTCAATCACAGTTCCACTGGAACTGTTCCGCCGGAACCCAAAGGTTGCGGGTCTAAAAGCCGACGTTAATACCGACTCTCAGCACCCAAAACCTTCAGCTTCCTTGTTTTCGTGGAGTTTTGGCTGTACACACACAGCCAAAACTTCTTAACAGTGGCTGAAAAAACACAGGTTTTTTCAGCCACTGTCATGTCATCCTTGCTTCTGGGTAGCAACTCCCAATGCCTGGGTGACCCTGTCTAAAAAGATCGCCAGGATTACGATAGCGATTCCGCTTTCAAACCCCAGATCGATCTTTAACTGGGTAATCCCTTTGAGGACCTGGTTTCCGAGTCCTCCCGCGCCGATCATTCCGGCGATAACGACCATCGAAAGAGCGAGCATAATAGTCTGGTTTACCCCTGCCATTATGGTAGGCAGTGCTACAGGCAATTCAGCCTTAAACAGCATCTGTTTTGGTGTCGACCCAAACGACAGAGAGGCCTCTTTTATCTCTTTCGGGACCTGCCGTATACCTAAATTGGTAAGCCGGACTGCAGGGGGCATGGAAAAGATAAGGGTAGCCACAACGCCGGGGACTTTCCCGAGTCGGAAAAACAGTACGGCCGGAATGAGATAGACGAATGCCGGCAGCGTCTGCATAAAGTCCAGGATAGGCCTTACAATCCTTTCGACAGTATCGTTTTTCGACGCCCAGATCCCGACCGGAATGGCTATCACTAACGCAAGCAGTACCGATGTGATAACCAGAGCGATGGTCTCCATGGTCGGTTTCCACAATCCCATTGCGTAGATGAGGAAAAAGCCGAGTATGGTAAAAATGCCGACACCTTTCTTTGCGATCCACCACGCGAGTGCTCCGAATGCCGCTACTAAAACAAGAGGCGGAAAGAGCATGAGAAAGTTGAAAAAGATTGTTAAAATAAAATCAATGATATTGCTGATAATATCGAAGAGAAAATCGAGGTTTTCGGTAAGCCACTCGATGATACCTTCAAAAACTTTCCCGACGAGAAATATTTGTTTTAGTGCTTCTTGTATACCCCAATCACCCATTGTTTTCCTCCGTTTCTGTTTCCTGTTCTATCCGTTCTGTTAAAATAACCGGTGCTGTTTCATCGTCTTCTTCGCCGCCTACTTCGGCAATGATGGAAGCCCGGTCCACAATGCCCAGCAGCATGTTGTCTTCATCGATTACCGCAATCGGGTATTGGGTAGAGAAAGCTGTGGATAAGAGGTCGGAAATTGCAGTTGTTTGATAGGTGGTGTAGACATCCTCTTTGAGGACCGCACGGAGATCGTGCTTCTCCTGTTTCTGCAGTTTTACCGTATCGTCGATTCTTACAATTCCTCGAAGATGCCGTTGGGAATCGACAACAAAACAGCTTGAAATACGGTTTTTCTCCATTGTTCTAGTCGCTGCCTGAGGTCCGTCTTTTTCGATGGTGACCGTCGGTGTTTTGTGCATGATGGATGCCACCGTAATGATTTTTGTTTTATCAACGTTCTGTACGAACTCACGAACGTAGTCGTCTGCCGGATCGGAGAGAATCTCTTCCGGGGTACCGATTTGTCTGGTAACTCCGCCGGGACCTAAAATGAGAATTCGGTCTCCGAGTTTCAGGGCTTCATCTAAATCGTGTGTAATAAAAACAATCGTTTTATGCATTTTTGCCTGGAGGTCGAGCAGTTCGTCCTGCATCTGGGTCCGGATAAGCGGGTCTAAGGCGCTGAACGCTTCGTCCATAAGGAGGACTTCCGGCTCATTTGCGAGGGCCCGGGCAAGACCTACCCGCTGCTGCATTCCTCCGGAAAGCTCGCTGGTCATACTGAACTCGTACCCTTTGAGCCCGACGAGATCGATTGCCTTCATCGCTTTTTCCCGCCGTTCTTCCTTTTCCACCCCCCCGATCTCGAGCCCGAACTCGACGTTGTTAACGACGTTTCGTTGTGGGAGCAGACCGAAATGCTGGAACACCATAGACATGAGGTATCGACGCTTTTCGCGCAGTTTTTCGATATCCATAGTCATAATATCCTCGTCATCGAGGAGGATGTGACCGTCGGTCGGCTCGATAAGCCGGTTGATGCATCGGATCATGGTCGATTTTCCGCTCCCGGAGAGGCCCATAACCACGAATGTTTCCTGGGTATTTACCTCGAAACTAACGTTGTTAATGGCCACGGTGCATCCTGTTTTTGCAAGGATTTCCTCTTTTGATTTTCCCTCTTTTAGCATGGGATAGACCCGTTTGGGGTTGATCCCGAAAATTTTGTAGAGGTTTTCTACTCTGATCTTTTCCTTTTTTTCCATTGCAGCCTCGTGTTACGACAAATAAATTTTGAAGAACGCTGTGCGTATGATACTAATAATCTAATAGAAATCTATATAATTCAAAATAGAATGTCAAGACAAAAAATAGAATTATATAAATTTTTTAATGGAAATTGTGTACAGAAAAATAATTAAATTGTTATATTATAATGGTTTGTATAATTTTTTCAACAGAGCCTATATAAATCTTGATTATTTAATTTGTATTCTATATATTAGTATTATATATTTTAATTTTTCGACGGAGATCTACTCCTCATGACGGATTCCAGCATTGAAGTGTTAGCAACCCTCAGACAGATTATTCGGGCCATGGATGTACATTCCAAGCAGCTCTCCAAGCTGTACGGTTTGACCGGGCCCCAGCTGGTACTGTTGAAAGAAATTGCAAAAAACGAATATATTTCGGTCAGTGAACTTGCCAAACGGGCCAGTTTGAGCCAGGCTACGGTTACCAGCATCATCGACCGGCTCGAAGCAAAGGGGTTTGTAAGCCGCATCCGAAGCGAAGCGGACAAACGAAAAGTCATTCTCGAAGTAACGGCAAAGGCGCGGGAAAAACTGAACAACAAACCGTCGGTCCTCCAGGAAGAGTTTGTGCGCAAGTTCAATGGGCTCGAAGAGTGGGAACAGAGTCTTCTTATCTCATCCCTACAGCGGATCGTTTCCATGATGAGTGTCGCTGATAACGGGGAGAAGATACTCACTGAAGAGATGGAGCAGGAGAAGAGTGTATAAAAATCAAGTTTAACTATATAGGAGAAACAAATGGTGCGAAAAACTTTTCTCTATAACAGACGCAGCAGTGCACGGAACAAAGCACTGAGAGTGCTTATCCTCAGTATGGCTGTCTTCACCTTCGGTGTTCTCTCTCCGGTGTTTTCTCAGGAAGGGACAGCCGAAGACCGGGATATCACCCTCACCTATGAGATTGAAGAAGAGTACCTGCTCGTTACGGTCAAAGCTCCCACCGAAGGATGGGTAGCAGTCGGTTTTAAACCGGAACGGGCGATGCAGGGTGCAAACATCATTATCGGTTATGTCGAAGAGGACGGGACCGTTGTCGTAGAGGACCACTACGGGACCCGGCCTGTTGCGCACCGCTCCGATGAGTCTTTGGGCGGAACACGGGATGTGGAACGTATCGAGGGGTCCGAGACCGGCGGATATACTGAACTTTCATTCGCCGTTCCCATGCAGTCCGATGACGAATATGACGTAGTACTGGCTGCCGGAGAGACCTTTCCCGTATTGCTCGCTTACGGCGGGCGGGACGACGTCCGTACCAAGCATCAGGTGAGGACCATCGTCGAGATCACGCTTTGACCGCATAGTAGATAAAGAGGGAGAGTAAGATCGCATGAGTGTCCGGCCGCATCTCCCGAAGAGAAGCGTCGTAATCGGACAAGAGCAGTATGATCTCTTCGAGTTTATCGGGAGTGTATTTTTTCCTTCCGTTTTTATATGTCTGCTGTACTCGTTTTCCGCGTATCTTAATTTTCGCAAATGCCTCTTCCGGGTTGTAGTGCTCTTCGATAAACCGTGAGTATGTCAGCAGCTTCCGAAACTGCCAGGACAGTCCACCGAGGACCTGCACGGGAGTAGCTTCTCCCGACTGGAGTATTTTTTCCGTGATTTCCAAGGAAAGTGTGATGTCCCTTTCCGCGAGTGCGTCGAAGAGGGTAAAAATGTTTTCCTCTTTACTGTGATAGATGAACTGCTCGATATCCGCTTCAGTTACTGTTTCCCCGGGTCCTAAAAACGATGCTAGCCGGTCGCAGGCTGCCTGTAAATCTCGGGTGTTGTTTTCAACCAGGTCCAGGATGAGTTGGGCCGCATCCGGTTTGATCCTCATCTCTTTTTTTTTGAAGAAGTTTACGATCCAGCTCTCTTTCTGGTTTTCGAACATCTCCCAGAAGATCTTTTTATTGCTTTTTCCTACGGCGCCCTCGAGTTTTTTGTCGACCCGGATTTCATCGCTGAGCAGCAGGAACGTCGCATCCGGAGAGGGGTGTTTACAGTAGTCGAGGAGAAGAGAAATATCATCTTTCTTTTTGATGGTTTCCGCGTTGTGGAGCAGGACCAGTTTCCGGGAGGAGAACAAAGACCCGTTTTGCAGAAGGGAGACGACCGTATTGACCGGAGTTTCAAAAGGATAAAACGTGTGGGTCTCAGGCCCCTCTCCGCCCGCCCGGGTAAGGGTTTTTTTCACATTTTTTACAAACTCCTCCTTCGCCCCGTACTCGGGTCCGAGGAGCAGGAATACAGTGCCGCCTGCGTTACTCATACTGTCTGAATATGTACTCCAATTTTCCGAGGATCTGGATGTTTTGGGTGTATATGGGAGGATAAACGGGGTTTTCAGCTTTCAATTTTACCCTATTTTTCTCTTTGAAAAACCGCTTCAAGGTCACCGCTTCGTTTACCATTGCGACGACGATATTCCCGTTATCAGCCGTGTTCCGGTGGAGAAAAATCGCTAGATCGCCGTCTATAATTCCGGCATCCTGCATGCTGTCCCCTTTTACCTGGAGGGCAAAGTGCTTGCCCTTTTTCAAGGAAGTCGCCGGCAGTTTTACGGTGCCCTCCCGGTTTTCCTCCGCGAAAAGGGGGACGCCTGCTGCAACGTTGCCGATAATGGGGATGGTGATAAACTCCTCTTCTTCCGTGTCCGGCCCGATCAGTTCAAGTGCGCGGGACCTGTTGATATTGCACCGGATTTTCTCTTTTTTCTCTAAGGCTTTTACATGGTCGTAAGCCCCTTTTACGGAGATACTGAAGTTCCCCGCTATTTCTCTGATTGTAGGAGGATATTTGTGTTTGTTCAGGTAACTGCGGATAAAGGAGAGAACTTCACTTTGTCGATTGGTCAGTTTTTTCATTTTTTTATCTCTATGCCGAGTTTTTTTATTTTACCGTGAAGGTTGCTCGGATAGATGCCCAAGGTTTCGGCTGTGCGTGAAATGTTGTAGTCGTTTTCGAACAGTTTTTGGGTAAGAAACTTCTTCTCGAAATGGTCTTTTGCATCGGCGAGTTTCATAGTGTCGAACTCCTTCAGCTCATCCGGAGAAGACCGTTTCTTCTTTTCGCCGAGATAGTAGTGCACCGTTTCCGGAGAAATGGTCTCCTCATCACTCATAATAGTAATACGCTCAACGAAATTTTTCAATTCTCGAATATTTCCGGGCCAGGGATACTGTTTGAGGACGGTCATTCCCTCGGGAGAGATGGATTGCGGGGTCCGCCCTTCCTCCTGGTTGAATTTTTTAAGGAAATACTCGATAAGCGGTCCGAGGTCCGCGGTCCGCTCCCGCAGCGGGGGGATGTGGATGGGGATGACGTTGAGACGGAAAAAGAGATCTTCGCGAAACTGCTTTCGGGAGATCTCCTCCTGTAAGTCCTTATTGGTGGCGGCGATGATGCGGACATCCACCGAAATGGAAGATTCTCCGCCGATCCGCTCGAATTTCAGTTCCTGGATGACACGGAGCACTTTTGCCTGGGCGCTCAGGGCCATGTCTCCGATTTCATCGAGAAAAAGGGTCCCCCGGTGGGCGATTTCGAACTTTCCTTTTCTGCGGGCAACGGCACTGGTAAAAGACCCTTTTTCATGGCCGAAGAGCTCGCTCTCGAGAAGGGTTTCGGGGATAGCGGCGCAGTTGACCTCTATAAAAGGGGCATGGAAACGTCTGCTTTTCCTGTGGACCTGACGGGCCACGAGCTCTTTTCCCGTACCGTTTTCACCGGTAATGAGAATTCGGGCATCGGTAGCGGCACTCTGCTCGATCAACCCTCGGACCTTTTCCATCTCAAAGCTGTTCCCGATCATCTCATCTTCGATAAAAAGTGAGTCTTTGAGAGCCTTGTTTTGCCGCTTCAGGTCTTCGATGGTAAGGGCGTTTTTTACCAGGGTAACAACTCTTTCCAACGAGAGCGGTTTTTCAAGAAAATCAAACGCACCGAGTTTGACCGCTTTCACTGCCATATCGATGCTGCCGTGGCCGGATATAATAATTACTTCGATATCGGGATGCTTCTCTTTGATCTCTTCTAAAACGTCGATCCCGCCTTTGTTCGGAAGCCACACATCGAGAATGACCAGATCGATGATCTCCTCTTCGATAGAGCGGAGTCCTTCTATGCCGTCTTCTGCAGTGATTACTTTGTACTTCTCGTCTTCGAGAATTTCCTGAAGTATTGTCCGTATGCCGGGTTCATCATCGATGACAAGTATGGTGCTCATCTGCTCATCTCTCCTCCACGGGAAGATCGACAAAAAAAGTAGTTCCAACCCCTTTTTCAGATTCGAACCAGATTTGTCCGTTATGATCGGCGACGATCCGCTCGACTATGGGCAGGCCGAGCCCCGTTCCGTCCTTTTTCGTGGTAAAGTAGGGATTAAAAACCTGATCATAGTTGTCCGCATCAATTCCCGATCCGTTGTCCTGGATCTGAATTCTACAGTAGCGGAGATTGCCTTTCGTGACAAGGTCCGCCCGAATATAGATCTCTCCCTGCCGGTCATGTTTCGAGGCCGCCTCGGTCCCGTTTTTAACGAGATTGGTGAATACCTGATAAATCTGGCTCCGGTCTACCGATATGGAGAGGGACTCATCGGTGTCGATGGTGATCGTAACATTCGGATAGGTGGTGTCATAGGTTACGGTCACCTCGTGGAGGAGCTTTTTGAGATTGACCGGCTCGGGCTGGGGGGCGGGGAGCCGGGCAAAATCCCGAAACTCCTGGAGCATGGTGGTGAGGTTGTCCACCTCGCGAATGATCGAAGAGACCGAGTTTTTGAGGATACCGGGAAAATCATCTCCGTTCTGTTCATACTTGCGCAGAAGCCGCTGGGCGGAAAGTTTGATGGGGGTAAGCGGGTTTTTTATCTCATGGGCCATACGCTGGGCGATCTCCTGCCAAGCGGAAACCTTTTCGGTCTGCATCGTCTTCAGCCGGGAATGTTCCAATTCACTGACCATTTGATTAAACGAGCGAATGAGGATCGCCAGCTCGTCATGGGGCCGGGCGAGGATGCGGATGGAAAAGTCCCCTTCGGCAACCCGTTTGGTAGCGTCCTCGATGTTGACGATGGGACGAATTATTTCTTCGCTTAAGAGAAAGCTGGCTAAGATCGCAAGCAGCAGGATCGGAAACGAGAAAAAGAAGTAAAACACTACCAAAACGAGCCGGAAAACGGACTGGAACTCATCGAGCTGTTTGAACACGGCGAGTGCACTGGTCAACTCTTCTGCTTTCTTGTCGAAATCCTGAGGGAGGACCTTCGAGATGACGACCCGGTAGTTGTTCTCATCGAGGGAATATGGTTTCAGGGTCCGGATGATGGTAACCTCCGCTTTTGCCTCTTTAGAGAGCAGTCCCTCTTCCGCGTTCTCTACCGAACCATACTCCACCCGTCCCTGTTCCTCTCCTTCGAACAGTATCTCGTTGCCCCGTTCATCGAAGATCTGGACACTCTCGATAGATCTGTCGATAGATGAGAGATGTCTCCAGATACGGTCCGGCCGCTTCTCGATATCTTGGAGAATAATAGAGAGGACGTTGCTTTCGTTTATCGATTTGAGGTTTTCGATCTGTTCGTTGTGATACTCGAGGGCAATGGAGAGTCCACCCTGCAGGGCGCGCCCGAGCCGGTTACTGAACCAGGAATTGACCGTCGTGTCGATAAATCCCAGGGAGAGAATTCCCTGCGGCACCGCAGAAAGAAAAGCAATAATCGAGAAAAAAATAATCAGCCGGATTTTAAAACGAACACCCGGGTTCCGCTTCGCCCGTTCGCGAAACAGCTTAACGACATTGTAAATAATGGAACCGATCAAAAATACGGGGAGTACTACCGCTAACGGAATGATCATGAAATTTGAAAGAGAACGCCCCTCCGCGATGTCTTTGAGCATCTGGTTCGAAAGAATCAGAATCAATACAATGAGCAGGATATAGAGAAGCATGATGCTGAGAAGGCCGATTGTGGAGCTGCGGCTAAATCGAAACGGTCTCATCCGGAATGCTCCCCCGCTGCTCTCCGTGTCCGTGTTGTCTGACTGTCCGTGTCCGGGCCGCTGCCGGGGGGGAACGATTTGCGCACCCAGCTGCTCGATTCTCCTCTTCCCCGCAACAGCGGGGCGAGCAGGGTAAGCGGGGGGACGAGCTTCATCGTGTTGAGCCGCACATTGCATAATACATAGTATTCTTCATCTTCCTGCATCTCAAAAGAGACGGGATAGTCCGGGAGATGGAGAAAATGGTCGAGAAACTGCTCTCTCGAGGTGTAGCTATGGGAGCGGCCCTCCGCATCGACAATGGTAAAGTGATTATTAAACACGTCCCACCTTGCCTCAAAAGTCGGGTGATACTCGGCAAACATCCTGTCGCCGAATATCCGAAACAGACCGGTCACTTTTTTGTAGAGTCGGACTTGAAAACGTATCTCTGCAGTATGGCCCTCCTGAATCGAGTCGATAAGTTTTTCGGTCGAAGCGTTGAGCATGGTCAAACTAATTTTATACCGTCCGGCCTCTCCATCGAGTGAGAGAGCGGTTTGTTGAGAGAAAAGAAGTGTCGTCTGCAGGAGCAGTAACGGTAAAAGCAGAAGGGAAAACCTCGTGCTACCCCTCCTCGAATCTGTTTTCAAATAGTGAGACCAGTGCTTCTATGGCTTGTTCTTCATCATCCCCGTCCGCTTCAACGGTGACGGTTGTATTATAACTCGCTCCGAGGGTAATGATTCCCATAATGGATTTTCCGTTGACCCGGTCATCACCGTTTACAAAGGTTATGTTGGAGTTAAACTTGTTCGCTGTTTGTACGAGCAGGGCGGCTGGTCGTGCGTGTATGCCGGCCCGGTTTTTGATGACAACTTCTCGCTCTACCATTCCCTTCCCTGTTAAAAAACTACATTGTTCTTGAAGTAGGTACTGCGTGCGTTTTCACTTTCCAGCCACTTCAAAATGTTTTGATTAAACTCGTTGGCCGAGTAAAAACCCATTTTCCGCAGACGCTCGTTCATAGCGGCGGTTTCGATTATAACCGGAATATTTCTTCCCGGTTTGACCGGAATCTGGAGATAAGGGACTTTTACATCGAGCAGCTCCAAGGTGTTGTTCTGATACCCGATGCGGTCATATTCTTTATTTGTGTCCCACTCTTCGAGCTGGACGATAAGCTGGATCTGCTTTTTGTCCCGTATGGCCCCCACCCCGAAAAGATGGGCCACATTGATTATCCCCAAGCCCCGGATCTCCATATGATGACCGATGGTACTGTTGGCACTGTTCCCCATGAGAACATTGCCGTTTACACACTTGATTTCTACCGCATCGTCGGCAATGAGACGATGGTTCCGTTCGATAAGTTCCAGGGCCGCTTCGCTCTTTCCTACGCCGCTGTCGCCTAAGATCAGTACACCGATGCCGAAAACCTCGACCAAAACGCCGTGCATGATTTTTTTCGGAGCAAACACGTTGTTGAGTGCCCAGATCAACCGCATCGAAAAATCGGATGTAGGCAAATCGGTCTGCAGCACCGGACAGGTCACCTCTCCGGCCGCGGTTACAAACTCGTCAGGAGGCTCGAGTGCGTGGGTAAAAATACAGCAGGGAACCCGGTATGAGAACATCTTCTTAAGGTTATCCGGGTCATGTTCCCGGTCCAGTTTGCAGATGTAGGCATGTTCTCCCCGCCCTAAAATCTGGATCCGCCGGTAGGCAAAGTTGTCGAAAAACCCGCTCAAGGCAAGACCGGGCCGGTTCAGTTCCGGGACCGTGATCTCTCTGACCAGTCCCGGTCTCCCGTAGAGACAGACCAGATCCAGCGCATTATGGTCTTTCAGATCGAGATTCAATAAATCTAATACGGTAAACTGTTTCATTGATGACTTTTTATCTTTTCCTTTTCTCTTCGGACCTTCTTTTCTATTTTGTCCATCAATACATCGATTCCTTCGAACATGTCGAACCGTTTTACGGTAATATGGTGGGAATAGTTCCACCGGAAATTGATGGTAACATCAATTTTAAACTCATTTTTCTCTTTTGTAAGTGTAAAGAGGATGTCGACGATCATATCTTTCGCATAATCTATTTTATGCGTCTTTTTTTCCATATATTCTTTAGCTTCATCTGAAATGTCGAAATGGACGCTCTTTACATCAATGTTCATAAAACCCCCTCATCTATCATACGATGACATGATATCTAGTTCGTTTCTATATTTTGCAACAGTACGCCGGGCAAGTTTAATCCCCCGCTGCTGCAGTGAATCCGCAATCTTTTGATCGGACAGGCGTTTTCCCGAACTGTTTTCTTCGATTATCTCTTTGATGATCGCCTTTACCCCTTCTTTGGAATACCGGGACCCGCTCGAACCTGCACCGGTAATGGAGTTGGAGAAGAAGTAACGCAACTCAAAAATTCCCCATTCCGTTTGTATGTATTTGGCATTGGCAATACGAGAGACCGTCGTTTCGTGGACCCCGACTTCATCTGCAATATCTTTGAGGGTAAGCGGCACGAGATATTTGGGGCCTTTTAAAAAGAAATCGCGCTGAAATTCCACCACTGCCCGTGTGATTTTTAAAAGCGTCTCGTTGCGCTGATTGATGCTCCTGATGAACCAACGGGCATCTTTAACGTTTGTAGTAACAAACTTCTTTGTTTTCGGTTCCGGATTGTTCTTTTTGTCTTTTATCAATGTGGTAAAAAAGGAGTTGATCCCCAATACCGGTATCTCTTCATCGTTTAAAATGATGACGAACTCGCCGTCCTTTTCTCGTACCATGACATCGGGAATAACGTACGTCGGCTGCTGGGATGAATAGTTTCTCCCGGGCATCGGGTCGAGGTTGCGGATAAAGGAGACGATCTCTTCGAACTTCTCTTTACTGATATGCATCTTGTGCATAATCTCTTCATGTTTGCCCTTCTCGAGGAGGGTGAGATGGTTTTCTAAAAGTTCTTTTGTGCGCTCAGGTGCATCCGGAGCTTTCTCAGTTTGGACGATGAGTGATTCGATGTAGTCGGTAGTGCATGTCCCTACCGGTTCGAATCCGCGGACAAGGTCCATCATCTTGATAAGTATTTCCCGATGTTCGACTTTTGCCAGCGAAAACGGGTCTTCTAAATGAAAGCCGTTAGCATCGAGATTGCGGATGAGCATCTCACCGATCTCGAACCATACTTCCGGTATCGGCTGCAGCCGCAGCTGCCAGAGAAGATGTTCCTGGAGGGATTCGGACCTGGAGAGTGCCCCTTCTATAAATTGCCGCTTGGACTCACTCGCCTCTTCTCCCCTTCTGCCGGTATATCCGGGGTCGGAGCTGTTTTCAAAGTAATCGTACTCTTCGGACCGGCTTGCAGTCTCTTCATCCAGCGAAAGTTCGGACCGTTCTTCTATGATTTCGAGGGCGGGGTTCCGCTCCAATTCCTCTTGTATTCGAAAACGCAGCTCCTGTATCGGCATTGCCATCAGCCGGATAGACTGGTACAGCTGCGGGTTCATTTTGAGTTTCTGCTGCTGGGTTATTATCGGTTTCTGATACTGCACTAGTATTAATGATGATTATCTAGGGCGTGTTTGTCAATTGTTTCGTGCCCAGTTCAGGCTGTTTTACATCCGGAAGTCCCGGCCGAGGTAAATTTGACGGGCAACTTCGTTGGAGAGAAGCTCGTCCCGGGACCCGCTTGCCATAATTTCGCCAAGATTGATGATGTAGGAACGTTTCGTGATTTCCAAAGTGTCACGCACATTGTGGTCGGTTATGAGGATTCCGATGCCTTTATCGGAGAGTGCTTGGACGATCCGCTTGATCTCGTAGACGGCAATAGGGTCGATTCCTGCAAACGGTTCGTCTAAGAGCAGAAATTTGGGATGTATTGCTAAGGAACGGGCTATCTCGGTGCGCCGCCGTTCCCCTCCGGAGAGGGTAAATGCCCTTTGTTTCCGTACTTCGGTAATGCCCAATTCACTCAAGAGTGATTCGAGCTGGTTTTTCTTCTCATTTCCGGAAAGGTCGTTCCGGGTCTCTAAAATTGCCATGATATTCTGTTCTACGGTCAGTTTTCTGAATACCGAGGCTTCCTGAGGCAGGTAGGAGATCCCCTGCCGGGCACGTTTGTACATGGGAAGCGAGGTGATGTTCCGCCGGTCTAGGTATATCCTGCCCGCCGTTGGGCGGATAAACCCCACAATCATGTAGAACACGGTAGTCTTTCCCGCACCGTTGGGACCGAGAAGCCCGACGATCTCACCCTGGTGCATCGAAAAGCTGATATCCAGTACCGCGTCCTTCTTTCCGAAGCTCTTCTTCAGTCCTTCTACCGACAACGTAACGGTCTCGGTTGCAACGGCCTCCAGGCCGCTTGTCTCCTCATTATTCATCGCCCGGTCCTTGTTCCGTATTTTCCACTGCCTCTCCCGGTGTGTCCCCATCGGGGCCGTTCTCCTCGTCCTTTTCCGCGGTGATCTTTCCGGTCACCTCGCCTTCGAGCCGGATCTCATCTGTGTCGAGGTTAATAATTATTCTCGAGGCGCGGTATTCATCCTCCTTCCAATACACGTACGGCATCCCGGAAAGTTCGAGCAGGTCCTCTTCCCGTTTGTACCGGGCGAACTCCGATCTGCAGGCCATGTCCTCTTTGAGAATTCTCACCCCGATTTGCACAATAGTGATGTCATCGTCCCCGAAATGCTCGAGGAACCCCCCTTTTACTACGAGCTCGTTTTTCTGGTCTATCATCTCGGAGTACCCGTCTATACGGCTCAAGTCGATGTCACGGTCGTAAAAAAGCTCGTCACAGATAAGTTTTATCCCTTTCTCTTCGTCGATAACAGTGACATTCCCGTAACAGAGTGCGTACCGGGATTCGTCCCCGAACAGTTCGATCTCGTCCGCGGTAATCTCGGTTGTATCGGAGACGATCCGGGCATTGCCGGAGAGGAGGGTCCGTTCCCGGCCCTTGGCAACGATAGTAGACATACGGTCGCTCGAGAAGGTAAAATCCTCCGCCCCGAAGAGGCGGGGGGGATGGAGTCCGCACAGAATGAAAAAAAGAAGACATACGGCTGCACCACCCGCCCCGTGCCTAATGCGCCGGTGCTTGAAGCCCCCGTGCGGACAGTTGCGGCTGCTACTCGGACCGAACACCATTTTCCCCTTCTTCTTCCTCTCCTTCTTCCTCATCGATGTACTCTCCGCTCGCAGCCCCTGAAAACTCGATCCGCTTTTCGGAGAACTCCCCTACAAAGCCGGTCCCGCTTACGTTGGAGCCGGATTTCTCCCGGATAGAGACGGTTTCATTCGGTCTCCCCGTGAGCGTCTGCGTCTCGTCGTTCCACTCGAGATAGTCGGCCTCGATTTGGGCTTCTTCTTTGGAAGAGTAGAATGAGAGCTCCCCGGTAAGCTCGGCGTTTTCCGTGTCGGTGTGGAACACCACATGATCGGCCCACCCTTCGGTAATAATTTCTCCATCGCTATCGAGCTCCTGAAAGAGCACATTGTACAGGATCGTCGTATTTCGCTTGTTAAACGTTTCTCCCCGTTCCGCGGAGACGCGGTAGGCGGGCACACCTTTGGAAACGAGGGTCTGCTCCACATCGAAGAGGACCAGGTTGGGGATGTTCTCGGAGATGTCCTCTGCAATGGTCCCCTCTTCGTAGTCGAGGCTGCATCCTGCCATAACGAGTAATGCTAGAAAAAATGGAATCGAGATAACTACTGCATTGTTCATGAGTTTTTTTCTATGGCCGCCCTGATAAACTGCGTAAAGAGCGGATGGGCATCGATCGGTTTTGACCGAAACTCGGGGTGGAACTGTACGGAAACCCCCCACGGGTGGCCGGGCCATTCGATCGATTCGACCAGCGCGTGGTCCGGGGTAACCCCGCTTATGATCAGGCCGCTCTCGGCAAGCTGATTGCGGTACCGGTTGTTTACCTCGTAGCGGTGGCGGTGCCGTTCGAATATAATCGGCTTTCCGTACACCTCCCGCATGATCGTGCCGCTTATCAGATGGGTCTCTCCCCTTCCCAGCCGCATCGTTCCCCCGTACGCTTTGACGTCGATCTGCTCGGCAAGGAGGGAAATGACCGGGTGGGGGCTTTCAGGAGAAAACTCGGTGCTGTCTGCCTGTTCCAGGCCCAGCACGGAGCGGGAGTATTCGATGATCATCACGTGGAGACCCAAACAGATACCGAGATACGGTGTCCCGTTCGTGCGGGCAAACTTCGCTGCATTGATCATCCCCTGAATGCCCCGTTGCCCGAAACCGCCTGGGATGAGTATCCCGTCTACCCCTTCGAGTAGTTTCTCATACTGTTGGTCCTTTTCCAGTGTTTCCGAATCGATATATGTAATTTTGGTGCGTGCCTCATTGGCAATGCCTCCGTGAATGAGTGCTTCGTGTATCGATTTATAGGTGTCGTTGAGTTCTACATATTTGCCCACGAGGGCGATTTTCGCCTGTTTCTCGGCATTGTTGTATATCTCTGCGACCTGCTGCCACCCCTCTAAAGCGGCAGGTTTTTTCTCGATGTGCAGCCTGTCCAAAACGATCTCATCGAGTTTCTGGCTGTTATACACCAGAGGGATTTCGTAGATGGACCGTTTTACGTCGTAGGCGGAAATGACCGCCTCCACATCTACATTGGTGAACAGGGCAATTTTGTTTCGAAGGCTGTCTTCGAGAATCGTGGGAGTGCGGCAGAGAAGGATGTCCGGCTGGATGCCGATCTCGCGGAGCGATTTGACCGAATGCTGGGTCGGTTTTGTTTTCAGCTCACCGCCTGCTACCTGGGGTATCAAGGTCAGATGGACGAACATCACATTTTTCTTCCCGAGGTCGGTAATAAACTGCCGGGCGGCTTCGAGGAACGGGACCGATTCGATATCTCCCACCGTACCGCCGATCTCGATGATGGTGATATCCACATCCTCCTGTTCCCCGATAAGGATGATCCGCCGTTTTATCTCGTCTGTGATGTGGGGGATGACCTGAACGGTCCTGCCCAAGAAACGGCCTTCCCGTTCCTTTTTGATGACCTCCTGATACACCTGGCCGGTGGTGATGGAGTTTTCCCGGCTCAACGGGGAAGAGGTGAACCGGGCGTAGTTGCCCAGATCCAGGTCGGTCTCGGCGCCGTCATCGGTTACATACACCTCACCGTGCTGGTACGGACTCATAGTCCCCGCGTCTACGTTGATATAGGGATCTATCTTGATCATGCGCACAGCAAGACCTCTGCTTTCTAAGAGCGTACCCAGGGAGGCCGCTGCAATCCCTTTCCCCAAACTGGAACACACTCCGCCTGTAACAAAGATGTATTTTTTCATTTGTGTTTGATTATATGAAACCAGGGATACTCTGCCAACCGGT
Organism: uncultured Spirochaetales bacterium; assembly: GCA_964594055.1. Lineage (GTDB taxonomy): Bacteria > Spirochaetota > Spirochaetia > SPDA01 > CAZJBZ01 > CAZKZZ01. Next base: position 827 of record CAZQKT010000038.1, on the reverse strand, counting down.
TATTACATAAGGTAGGTCTTTAGCTGGTCTTTTTTCAAGAAAAGTATTTCCGAAGAGAGATTGTCCGAATTGTTGAGGAGAAAATTGTCCGCGACCCGGGAGTCTACCAGTTCATCGCTTACCATAATCGGAGCGCCCTGCCGCAGGGCGAGGGCAACGCCGTCGCTTGGGCGTACCTCCATCCGGTACTGCCGGATGCCGTGCCGATAATCGAGCCGGGCAAAGTAGCGGTCTTCGATTTTTCCGTAAATCTCTAAACGGTTTATTGTGAATTTGTGTTTGGAAAGAAAAAAAGAAAAAAGATCGTGAGTGAGAGGCCGGGGGGGATGTACTCCCTCCATTTCGGTGATTATGGCACTCGCTTCGAACGGTCCGATCCAAATGGGAAGGGCCGCACCGTTTCCCTTCGATTGGAGGATCAGGATGGGCAGATCGCTTTTCTGGTCCATTGCGATCCCTTTTATGGTCATTTCCGACATGTGCTCTTTCATCTCTGTTTTCAATATAGCACATTAATTGATATTGACACTGAAATTGTTAATAAATACACTTTGTCGAACACATATATGGATAATTTCTTAGCAGAGCATGAGTTCCAACAGTTCCGCACAATAATTTATGATGAAAGCGGCATCCACTTTTCCAGCTCCAACAGATCGATTTTAGAGAGCCGGCTCAAAGAACGTCTCAAGAAAGCCGGAATGGACAGCATCTCCGAGTATTATTCCCTCATAAAAAATAACAGCGACGAACTGAAGATACTCTTAGACAGTGTAACGACCAATCTCACCCGGTTTTTTCGCAACAATGCCCATTTTCAAACGTTT
>CAZQKT010000037.1:0-28330 GCA_964594055.1 uncultured Spirochaetales bacterium | reverse complement strand
TTCTCTCGGCCACCACGAAAGGAGAAGTACTCGCAAAACTGCTGTAGCTTATAATCAGAACCTGTTTATAGATGTTTCTAGGAATATGCAAAACAGCAGGATCGCAGCACATCAGAACTCATCAGAGAAGCAATGGCCCTTTACGAAGCAGAGAAGATAAGCAGGAAGACTTCACTTCGCAACATTGTATCAGTATCTGTTGGAAAGGTGAATAAGTCTTTTAGCACCCGGCGGGAAATACGGACTATCACTCGTTCGGTTCGGTAAAGTCGGGGACCGATTCAGTGAAGGTAATATGTCTCTGCCCGTTGCTGAATCCGATCGTATTTATCAGCAGTTTTATCAAGCGTCTTTCGGGCTCGCCGGGCTCGATTATCTTGCAGCCAATAAGGTATAAGTCCGGATTGGCGGTGTCCTTCCGCGACCACTGGACAATGATATCCAGGTCAAGTGTTTTGTCCGGAAAGTCGGGTCCTTTCGGCAACTCAACTTTTACGTTCATCTCTTGTCCTATCGGGAAAAGTTGTTCCGTAATGAGCAACAGGCCCGTTTCGGTAATGTCAAAGATTTCTCCAATGGTGGTCCCGTCTTCGCTATTGGTAACGGACAAATAAAAAATCAGATTTCTTCTTACCTCTTTTCGTGTGTTTCTGTTTTTTTTCCTCATGTCCCAACTCCTCGACACGCTTTATTTTGTCTGCAAGGCAATGGCACCATCCCACTGTTTCGGAGGATCCTTTTCGAACTCCCGGCACCGGTCTAGTAAAATATCGACTACTCTGTCATCAGGCGCCAGTGTTGCGGCCTCAGAGAGATACTCAACGGCGGTCGTCCAGTTACCCATCTGATATGATTTTATTGCTTTCTGATACACACCGAAAAACTCTTCATGATAGTTCGAACCGTCGGCTTCAACAGAGAAAAGGTTGGTGGGTTTTGTTTTCCCTTTTACCTTGACCGTATCTATGAGCCTGATAAAGTAGTTTTCAGACAACTTGTTTTCAACAGCTTCCGAAATAATCAAACGTTGGCCGTAATTTTTCGTTAACCCTTCGAGCCGCGAAGCAAGATTGACCGTATCTCCGATAACAGTATAATCAAGTTTGTCACTCGAGCCGATATTGCCGACAATGGCCTCCCCGCTGTGTACACCTATTCCGATATTAAAACCTCCCTCCGGCAGAGAAAGATTTCCCGTCTCAATCGTTTTTAAGTTTTCGATCATTTGCAACGCCGCTTTTACCGCCCGTTCTTCATTGTCTTCATAGCTTTTAGGCGCGCCGAAGATGGCAAGAATAGCGTCCCCGAGGAATTTGTCGATCGTACCCCCCTGCTGTTTTATCGTTTCTACCATGCAGTTAAAATATCGGTTGAGAAAACCAACCACCGATTCCGCCGAGTTGTTCTCCGATATTTTAGTAAAAGACCGTATATCGGAAAAAAGAATAACGACCTTTCGCTTTTGACCGATGAGTTGCTCGGCAACGGTTTTTTTCTCAATCAAGTCTTCTATAATTTCCTGGGGCACAAATTTCGTAAACACATTGTGTATTTTATCTTTTATTTCCGTTACCTGACGAAAAAGTATCGAGTTTTCCAAAATAATTCCCGCTCCTTCGGCGAAGATATGCAGGTTATTCAGAATTTTCTCGGAAAAATAGTTGTTAATAAAATTCCCTACATGAAGGGTCCCGATACTTGCCCCCCCCTTCCCTTCCAAAACGAAATAGGTATAGGAACTGATGTTTTTCTCGTCGATTCTTATTTTATCAAAATCGTCCCGGTTTTCAATGTCGAAAATTCTCTCCTCGATTTTGCTCAGGTCAATTCCGGGAAACGTTTCGGCGAAATCCTCGAGACAGACCGTCTTGATTCCATCGACATCGCTTTTTACCACTTCGCTTCCCGGGCGAATATATGAAAACGGAATACGGTTGAAAATGAAGGTGAGCACGGTGATATCGGCTTCGCAGATTTTATCGATTAGTTGAAGGATCCTGTATGCGGTAACAGTGAGAGAACCGATGCTTCTTCCTGCGTCTCCCAGCATGTTGAGAATAGTTGACTGGAACAGCTGATTGTCGAATAATTCTCCCATTATCTCATACACTTTGCTTTCGTTAATATTCTTTCCGTCCTCCCGGATGGTCTTTTCATCTAAAGGAGGATGATCACTCAATTCTTCTACCTTCTCAACAAGATTGTCGATATTGTCGAAGTCCTTGTTGACAAAGAGGTCGGCACCGGAGTTGAGCGCCCAGTAGCGGTCGCGGTCTTCGGAGAGGCTGGTGTGCATGATAATCGGAATCTCCTTCAACCCCCTTCTGCTGCGCAGGATTCTGCTGGCTTGATACCCCTGCATCACGGGCATTTCTACATCCAGGATAATAACATCCGGAATCTCTTTATACGCAAGGATAACTCCTTCCAGGCCGTTTTTTCCGCGCACGACCGTAAAAGAGTTCTCCTCCAATACGGAACCGAGCATACCGGCAACAAGATCGGAGTCGTCGACAATCAACACCTTTTTCTGTTTCCCATCCGCCATGGTTTATCCTATGCTTTTTTTAACTTCATTGAGAAGGTTTCCCCGCTCAAAATCCACCTTCTGAAGAAAAGCGGTAATCCCCGCTTTTTCGCATTTCCGCTGCATTTCATGGTCTTTTTCTGAACTTACGACGATAACCGGGAGGTCTTTGTATTTTTCGTAGCGACGAATATTTTCCAGGAACGTTATTCCGTCCATTTTCGGCATATGGATATCCGTGATGATGCAGTGGTAGGTGCTCTCTGATAGTTTCTCCATTGCCTCAACACCGTCAACTGCAGTATCGACATTATAATCTTCTGTTTCAAGAATCGATTTCTCTATTTCTCTCGTCGAGTAGGAATCATCTACTACGAGTATTTTCTTGTACTTGTGCTGGTCCAGCGAATGGCGCTGCTTGAGGGCGATATTTTTAATACTCTTGAACTTTTTAATCAATTCCGGAATGTGCAGAATATTTATTATATGGAAACTCTCATCAAAGACGATTCCCTGAAGATAGCCCATTGCGGCGATACTCTTCGGAACCGGTTTGTAGATAAGAGAAGAATACTGAATGATCGAGTCGACAATTATGCCGTATTTTTCTCCCAATGTCTCGACGATGAGGATAAAGAGTTTTTTGCTCCTCTGCTGCTTCTCCGGCTCGAGAATGCTGACCAAATAGTAGAGCGGAATAATTTCGGTTCGAAGTTTGATGAACTCTTTCTGTAAATTCTTGATGATGTCACTTTTGTAGCGAATAACTATTTCGTTGATGAAATTCGAAGGGGCAAAAAACTTCTCCCCTCCTGCCGAAATAAAAAACCCTTCGGTTGTAGCCAGAGAGAGAGGAAGAGAAAGCAGAAACTCAGAACCTTCTCCCGTCGTACTGGAGAGAGTGATCTTTCCTTTCAGATTTTCGATATTGTGTTTTACAATGTCGAGCCCGACACCCCTCCCCGATAATTTGCTCACTTTGTCATTTGTTGAGAAGCCGGAAGAGAAGAGAAACGGATGAAGAGCTTGCTCGTCCATGTTTGCGATTTCGTCGGCTTGATAAGGATTCTTCTTCATTGCTTTCTGACGGACTTTTTCATAGTCGATTCCTCTCCCGTCGTCTACTATTCTAATAATTACATTACCACCTTCGGCAGAGCAGTATACTCCCAGCGTGGCTTGCCTCGGTTTCCCCTGCCGTTCCCGATCGTCCGATTTCTCGATACCGTGATCTACAGCGTTTCTAACGAGATGAATAATCGGATCGTAGATGCTTTCAAGGATATACTTGTCTACCAGTACTCGTTCTCCGGTAATTTCCAACATGATCTCTTTATCCAAATTGATTGCCATCTCTTCAACCATCTTGCCCAAATGGCCCAGAATCAATTCCAAAGGAAGCATGCGTAGTGCCATGATCTTTTCCTGAACAGAAAAAGAGATGTGTTCCAGCTGGACCATCTCGTCATGATACCGTTTCCGCAGGTTCTGCACTGTTTCCATAATTTCAGCAAAATCGGTTTTTGTCTCTTGCCCGACGGTAAGCCCCCGAAGTTTGTTCTCTAAATCAAATAGAGTTTCATTTTCCCGTTTCAGCTGGAACTGCCGCATGATGAGCCCGTTCATAGTACCGGCGAGTTCGTCAATTTTCTCGATCTTAACGCGCACCGTCTCCAGTTTTGAAGAATCGGCGGCCTTCTTCGGTGTGTTTCCTTGTTTTTCTCTCTCGCTCTGTTTTCCCGTTTCTTCCGGTTCCTCTTCTTCTTTTCCTCCTTGCTCGGACTGTATCTGTTCGGCGAGAGACCTTTTTGCCGCCTCTATTTCGTAATGTTCTCCCGCGTACGCTTTTTCGAGAACAGTGACAAGTTTCGCGACATCGATTTCTTCGCTGTTCTGTGCTCGGATGCTTTTTGCGGCAATATTAATATAGTCGATTGTGAGAAATACCAGCTGAACGATCTTATTATCAATCTGAAACCTGCCCTCTTTTACTCCTTTAAAAACATTCTCAATACCGTGTGCTGCAGATTCTATCGTTTCATATTTCAACATGCGTGAAGAGCCTTTTATCGTATGGAGCACTCTAAGGAGAATCGAGAGTTCTTCGAGGTTTTCAGGGTCTTGTTTTAAAACAAGTATACTCCGTTCGACGGCACCAATATTTTCTCTCAGCTCGTCGAGGAAATTTTCAGTAAACGCATTTCTGTCTAAAGCCATAGCCGATCCTCCGGAGTTACTCGGTACCAGATGTCAATCGTTTTTCCCAGAATTCACAAATCTGTAAAAAATAGAGCGCGTTGAATCCGTCGAGCAAGAAATGATAGGAATAGTCTCCCTTATCAAAATAGAGCCGGATATGTTTTTTACAAAGACCGAACTGCTTTGTTGCTTTCAAGGGAGATTTTTCCTTCATTCTCATCGCCAGCTCATAGCGTGCGGGCCAAAACCTCTGGAAACAGTCCAACGCTTTCCTAAAGTAGCGCGCGCTCTTCTCCGGACATCCTTTCATTTTCTCTATAATCCCGTAATAATAAAGTACTACCTCATTGTTCGGTAATTCGCTTTCGAGCTCCGCAAGAACACGCTCTGCATCCTGGATAGATCCCACATTGATCAGGTCAATGAGGTGAATAAAGGTCTCTGCAAGCTTGTTCTCGGGGGTATCGTTTTTACTGCCATGGGGAGCGGATAGATGATAATTGATCCTGTTGTACAATTCGTCATTGTTGATGTTTTTATGCTGCTTGCCGCCGGCATTTTTTTTCTTCTCGACAAGCGGCGAGGATGCTAGTTGTTCAGCTGCTTCCGAATCCTTCACCGCGACGGGTTCCTCTTTAGAGACTTCGCAAAACCGAGGTTCGCCCCCGGATGCACATTCGCCTAACGGCCGTTTTCTTAAAAAATAAATACTTTCCCGCTCTTCAACCTGCAAGCAGGGGTGCCAGATAAGAGGAATTTCACCGGCGGACAAAAAAAGTATTCCGTTGCCGGCTATTTTTTCACTTATCTTTTGGACCACTTTATTCCTGTTCTCTATAGGCATATAAATGAAAACGTTTCGGAGCATGACAAGATCAAAATCGTTAGGAAAACCGGAATAATCTTCCGTATATAAATTGTGTTCCGACTCGATGATCCGTCTCCGTATATCTTCATGCACAAGAAAACCGTCATCATATTCGGTAATATACGGGGACAGCAAATGGTGAAAAGCAGAACCGTCGGTACGCAGCACTGATTTTCTATACCGTCCGGTTGCTACGTTTTGCAGGGATGAAATATTGATATCACTTGCATAGATCGTATACTCTTTTCCGGGAAAGTTCTTGAGAAGTGTTTCGCACATAACGGCGATGCTCATAGCCTCCTCTCCACATGCAGTTGCAGCGCTCCAGATTTTGAGGTGGTCATTGCGCTGTAACAGCTCGGGAAGAATGTTATGGTACAGCAACGAGAAGTGCCTCTGGTCCCTGAAAAAGTATGATTCGTTAATGGTAACCGTATCGACAAACTTACTATACTCTTCTCGGTCATGTGATAATGAACTGATATAATCAGAGAGTGTTTGGCCCCTTGCCGAAAGACGGTTCTCAATAAATTTGGTGACATCACGGTAATGCGTCTCCGGCAGTTTTATTCCGAAGGTGGTGAGAATCATTTCCACAACATCCTGTATCTGTCTTTCGTCGTTCAACACATACATCATTTGTTTCCCGATACATCATGTAAAAACCGGATAATTGCCTCGGAAGAAAGAACTTCGGAGGCACCTTTCAATTCTATAGCCGCTTTCGGCATACCGAAAATGGCCGCACTTGTTTCGTCCTGGCAGATGGTATATCCACCGTTCGCCTTTATCGCCACACATCCGTTTGCCCCGTCCCGTCCCATCCCGGTGAGAAGAACGCCTAGCACCTCGTCGGTGTACACGTCTGCAGCTGAAGAAAACAGAATATCAACACTCGGACGCTGGTTGAGCACCTTCTCCCCTTTATCCAGAGTATATCCTTTCGGCGTGCAGCGAAGATGATAGTCGGCAGGCGCAACTACCGCCGTGCCTGAAGCGAAGGTTCCTTCATCCTTTGCCAGTACGACCGAGATAGCGGAGTTCTCGTTGAGCCATTCCACATAGCCGCCTTCGAAACCCATTTCCAGATGCTGGACAATGGCAACGGGAAGGGGGAAGTCCGACGGCAGCGCTTTGAGAATGTCCCGCACGACAACCGGGCCTCCCGTAGAAGCCCCGATAACGAGAAGCGAAAACGCACGGCGTCGCGGCTTGTGTCGTTCCGGTTCGTCGACACTTCGTTTCCTCGATATCGCCTTCTTTTTTCCGGCTACCGTACGTATCAGTTCTACAAACATATTGTGAAAAGCAGGATCATTCAGCCGGTCGATGGGCGGTTTTCGCAATATTTCTATAGCTCCTTTCTCCATAGCCTCGAAGCCCCGCTCGGCGTCCGTTTCCGCCGAAAAAACCAGCACAGGGGTCGGGTTCTGTTTCATGATCTGTCTTGTTGCCTCTATCCCGTCCATGACCGGCATATTGACATCCATAATGATCAGATCGGGGTTCAATGCTCGGGTTGCGGCGATGGCTTTCTCACCGTTTGTAGCTTCCCCGACAATAGTCAGGTCCTTTTCCTTTTCCAAAAACTCTCGCAGTATTCCACGCAGCAAGGCACTGTCGTCGACAATTAATATGTTCATGTTATTTCCCTTTCTCATCCTCTAAGGCTTCTTGGACAAATTTTGAACATATATTGTCCACTTCGATAAGATACTGAATCCGATCGCGTGACGGGAAATAACAGGCAAGGATACCGTAGTTCTTGAGAACGTTTTTCAAAGAAGCGGGAAGCAAACGAAGTTCGTTTGTCGGCAATACCGTCATTCTCGATGCACTCTTTATCCTGATTCCGATTAACTCTCTGTTTATCATCTTCCCGTTTGTATCGATTCCGTTACATATCTTATTCAGCATAGCCGGACCCGTTTCGAGACGGGCAATGAGTAAGAGCCGTGTTTTACTTTCGTCTTGAAAGTCGAACAATTCACCGAGCGCGCCGTGCATGTTGAAAACAAGAATATACTGTCCGCCATAATCGAACAAAAGGTCAAAATAGGGGGGCGGACTGTTTGTTTTCACTTCGTTTTCCAGGTAGCAGCTCGAATCCAGTCGGGCCCTGTTGATGAGAAAACCGAGGCTTCCGTAATCAATGGAAAGGAAATTGTGTTTTTCCACTGTTATGCCTTCGTTAGATCTTCTTCGAGTTTTGTAAGAAGATTCTGTACATCGAGTATGAACACTTCATCTCCATTCAACGTGATCGAACCCCGAAAAAAACGCATTTCACTATCCTTCGATGTCAGCATATTTATATCTCTTTGGGGTACTTTTACGATCTCCAGAACTTCGGAGATGAGAATAGCGATGTTGTCATCCTCCAGTTTCAATATGAGGAAGCTGTCAGCTTCTGTTTTCTCTTGTTCGAGCAGAGCATGTATATCGAATACGGTATGCGGGTCCCCGTGTCTGTTGATCAAGCCCCGGATATAAGCAGGCACGAAAGGGAGATAAAAGACAGGATTACCGCCTATTATCTCACGCACCTCCTCGGCATACAATCCGTACCGTTGGGACCCTACCAGAAAAACAAGAAACTTATAATACACTTCCTCTAGTGACGTCTCATGCTCTTCTTCCTCCTTGTTTTCTTCCAGGGTCTTGAGAAGATCTTCATTCTCTTTCATTGTTCGTTCTCCCCTCTTTCGGCAATAACGTATTGCGATAATGAGTTCTGCATTGTGTCGGACATTCTTTTGAGGTTTTGGGAGATTTCGGTTGTCGATTTCGTCGATATGGCAAAATTGTTGATGCCTTCCGAGATCTGTTTCAGAGTTAACAGGATCTGTTCAAAAGCAGATACCTGCTGCTTAATGGAGGTATTAATGTCGGAAGCCGACTTCGCAGAGATTTCGGATGTTTCTAAAATTTCCTGAAATGTGGAGAACAAATTTTCGGTAAGAGAAGAACCCTCTTCTATTTTTTCAGTTCCGTCCTCGGAGGCAATGATGAGGTTGTCGGAAGAGTGCTGTATCTCGTTGATCTTCGTCTTGATCTCGCTTGTAGAACTGACCGTGTTGTCGGCGAGACGTCGTATTTCGGAAGCGACTATTTGAAAGTTTTTTCCGGCTTCTCCGGCGGCGGAAGCTTCCAGTTCCGCGTTGAAAGCGATGATCTTAGTTTGATCTGCAATGCTGTTGATGATATTCACGATTTCCCAGATTGCGTCGATTTTTTCTCCGAGGGAACGAATGCCGGTGATGGTTTCACTGTTCGATTGTTTTATCTCATCCATCTTTGACCTGCTTCGGTCAACCGTACCTACCCCTTTATCCACGGTGCTCTTCGTCTCCGTTGCAATTTTTGTTACTTCCTCGATTTTCTTTTCAATACTTTTGGCCAGACTGTCAGAATCCTCCATAGTAGAGACAATCTCTTTGACCGCCGCCGCCTGTTCGTTCGAGGTTGTCGAAATTTCCTGGGAAGAGGTGGTCAATTCCTGGATGGAATCGTTGAGGACGGTTATGTCCTGCTTCATTTTCCTCAGCAGCTGTTGAAAGCTTTCTATCAATTTGTTCAGTTCCACTGCTATCGTCCCGATTTCGTCGTTCGATTCCACCTCAATGAAAGTGGAAACATTACCGGCGGCAACGTCATCGACCACTTCTTTCATTGCCCTCACCGGTTTAAGGAGAGATCGAAACACCAGGAAGATAACGACATTCATACCGATAAAGGCGAGGATGAGACTTATAATCATGATTCTTCGAATCGTGTTGACTATGGAAAAGACCTCCCGCGTATCGGTATTGGAGACGATAATCCAGTCCATGTCCGGAAGGTAAACGAGTGCTCCCAGTCTTCGAGTACTCGCATCATTATCCGGTATTGTAAACGAGGTCTGGATAATTTCCCCGGGAGCGTTCTTTGCCTGTTCGCTTACTTCTTTCAACCTGTCGACGGCCGCTTCGGCAGAGATTATGTTTCCTTCTTTTTTTGTCGGGTGAAAGACGATATCCCCGTTCGAATCGATTATAAAGATAAATCCGGTTTCCCCGAAATGAATTGTTCTCAGTCTGGTCCAGAGCGATTGTAAATCGAGCAAGGAGTGAAACTCCTCTTTGTAGCTCGACGCCCAGACGATGATGTCCCATGGTTCGAAGTACGACATATAGCCCGCTTTTGCTCTCGGTTCTTCTTCGTCGACATTCTGCCAGTCATATTCGATATACCCGTTTTTCATTGAGATCGCCCGCTGCATGAACTCGTGCCCGCTCGCATCAACCCCTTCGGATTTGGGGTGGATCGAGAGGACCCCTTCGCTGCTTACCCCGGCTAGGTATCCTGTTTCCCCTATTTTTCCATATCCCCGTGACAGCATCAGGTCCCGGGCCCGTTGGTATGCTTCTTGTTCGCTTATTACCCCGTTTTGATACAATGAATAGTTATACGAGACCATCTCTCTGCTTTTCTCGGCAATACCACGAAGACGGTTCTTTACCGTGCTGTCGATGTAGAGTGTTATCATCTCAAAGGCCATGGACGTGCTGTTTGAGAGCTGTTCACGTCTTTGATCTTCGATACTGTTATGCAGCGTATAGTAGATAACCAGGGTAAGAGGGACCATAACCGCAAGAAACAACACATTGAGGGCGATTTGCATTTTTACGGACAGTTTTTTGATTTTCATCGTATGCTCCTTTGTTCACTCGCCTTTTTCTTCGATCAAAGTCGTCAATTGTGCTACGGAAGATTCCAGATTTCGAGCGGTTTCAGCCATTGAATTGGTTGAATCTGCGAAACTGTTGACTCCCTCCGATATATATTTAAAGGTCTCTACAATTTGTTCGATGGCATGCACTTGCTGCTCAACAGAAGTGGTTATGTCCTGAGAAAAACTTGCCGCCTCCTCGGAAGACTCGAGGATATGGGTAAAAACGCGCTCTACATGTGATGAGAGCTCCCAACCTTCCTGTATTTTATCGGTCCCTTTCTCAGAAGAAAGTATCAATTCGTCGGATGATTGTTGAATGGAGCGGATCTTTTCGCGGATCTGTCCGGTTGATGTAACAGTGCTGTCGGCTAACCGTCTTATTTCGTTCGCTACAATCTCGAAGTTTTTACCGGCTTCTCCGGCGGAAGATGCTTCCAGCTCCGCGTTAAAAGCAATCATTCTTATCTGCCCGGCGATGCTGTTTATCATTTTCACGATTTCCCAAATTCCTGATATCTCATCGTTTAAGGTGCGGATTTCTTCGATTGTTTTATTATTTGCCTCTTTTACTTCTTCCATCTTTTCAAGATTTTCATGTATTATAGAGAATCCCTCTTCTACATTTTCCTTGGTGTTAACTGATTTTGCGGCAACTTCCGTTATTTTTGATCCTACCTGCTTGGTGAGTTTGTCGGAATCTTCCATTGTTGCAACAACTTCCTTCACACTTGCCGCCTGTTCATTACTGGTGGAGACATTGTTTTGAACAGCATCATTGAGGTTGTGTGCCGACTCCTGCAGAATGGTCGTCGTTTCCTGGATCTTGGTCATCAATTCGTGAAACCGTTCGATTATTTGACTGATGTCCGCCGCCATATCACCCAATTCATTGAAGTTTGTTATCACTATTCTTTTGGATAAATCGGATTTTCCTGTCGCAAGAAGTTCGAGTTCGTTTTTCAGTTTTTCGATTTGTCGTTTGTAATCTGCTTTGGAAAAGAGCACCATAGCTATTGAAATGCCGCCATAGAATATTCCGGCCATAACGAGTAGAAGGGTAAGTTCGCTCGGGTCAGCTTGTTCCGCTTTATGAGCATGGTAATAAATGAAATAGGAAAGATTCGTTACGAGATAGAATACAATCACCGTACCGCAAATCTGGTCTTTTTTTCTCGAAAATTCGTCGTTTTCCCCGCTTCGAACGGAAGTGATCCCCAAATAATTTTTTACATCATTGAGAATCAGATTGTAGAAAAGGGAGGTAAAAATGGCCCCCATCAGCCCACCTGAAAGTTTCAAGAGAAGCCCGAGCACATAGGGGATACCGCTTTCAGCTTCCCATCCTTTGATCGCGTAATACACAGTAGTACCGACGGTCCAGGCAACAAGCTGAAATATAATGATAAGCCAATGTATCCTCACCGTCGCCATCCGAGCCTTATCATAGTCAATCTTGGTTCGCAGATACGAGAAAAGAGGCGAAAGGTAGCGAAAGACACCAAACAGGAGTAGGGCCGTAAAAACAAAATAGATACCCACAACAGTAGGCTTGAAGGTAAATTCAATTCGTTCGGAGAGAGTAAAACCCAATTCATCCAGGCGATTGTTGAATAAAGAGTTCATTAATTCACTACTGAACAGGAAGAAGAACAAGACTACGACGAGGATGATGATAAGTTTTAACTTCAGTTTGAATATCTCGGTTTTATGCATATTCCCTCTATTATAGTATTTTGTCTCTATTATATACAATTTGGCTATAATTACAATTAGTAGATTTTCAGCCGGTAAAGCTGTTATATTTAATGCGTGAGACAACGTCATCAGAGCATCTCCGTGTGTCTCTCCTGCGAAACCTGCTATATCCGTAGTTTAAATGATTAGTTAAATCATCCATGTACAGCTACTTGCTGTCTGCTCGGCCAGTTCAATTCGTGTTTCAGGTTGTCTCTGCAGCCTTTGATATCAACCTGTTGACAACACAAGCACGCACTATTATATTTCGTATTGTTGTTATATTTAACACGAATAAGAAATGAAATTTGTTTCGTTTAAGTCTTATTTTAAAGATTTTCCCGTATTTACCATCTCTGATATCACAACCGTATATCCGAATTTCGACCGGCGGCGTTTGACAGAGTGGCAGCACAAAGGATATATAAGAAAAATTGCTAAAGGTCTGTACATTTTCAATGATGCTGATCTCGATGAAGCAATGCTCTTTCGCATTGCCAATAAACTGTATAGACCTTCCTACATCTCTTTGGAAACCGCATTAGGTTATTATCATTTTATCCCGGAAGCAGTATACGGGATAACTTCTGTGAGCACACGAAGGACCTATCGGTTTGAAACGCCCGTAGCCCTCTTTTCTTACCGCACGATAGCACCGAAATTGTTCTTCGGATATACAATAACAGATGAATCACTTATGATTGCTACTCCTGAAAAGACTCTGCTCGATTTCTTTTATCTAAACAGTAGTATAGACGGTGATACAGCTATTGATTATCTTCGGTTAAACCGTGAGGAACTCACAAATCAGTTGCATAAGGAACGTCTGTTGCAACAGTTGACCAGATTCAGCTCTAGAGCCCTGACTGAGCGGGTGTTCCGTTTCCTTGAAAGGATTTGAAATATTTATGCTTACCTATGAACAAATCGAAGCCTTCTATCCTGAGCCTCTTCGCCCTTATAAAGTACATATTCTCCGGGAGTACCTCCAGTATAAGATACTAGAAATTATTTTCCGGTCTAAGTTTTCCGCCCGTCTCGCTTTTATGGGAGGTACATGCCTCCATATTGTTCACGGTATTCCTCGGTTTTCAGAAGACCTTGATTTTGACAATGATGGAATGAACTGCGAGAGTTTTACAGTATTAGCATCTATTATCAAAAAAGCACTTCTTCGTGAAGGATACAATGTAGAAGTAAAAACTGTATTGAAAGGAACATACCGCGCTTATGTCGGATTCACCTCTGTTCTACAGCAAAGTGGTCTCACCGGACACAGGAACGAAAAGATGCACATTCAGGTGGATACGGAACCGCAACATTTTTCATACCAAAAAGAGTTTGCTATTCTAAATAAATTTGAAGTCTTCTGTAGAGTCCGTACAGTCCCTATCGGAATACTTCTTTCTCAAAAAATCTTATGTATTTTGACCCGGCCCCGGCCTTTAGGAAGGGATTTTTTTGATGCGTCTTTCCTGATCGGCAGAACAACTCCTGACATAAATTATTTAAAAGAGAAAACCGGTATCGGTTCTCTAAAAGAAACAAAAGAACAGCTTCTCACTCGTTGCAGTTCAATAGATTTAAACCAACTATCAACAGATGTAGCCCCGTTTCTCATTAACCCCGCGGATACCGAACGCATTCTGTTTTTCCCGGCATTGATCAAAGAGAAACTATAGTTAATTACTGATCAACACGGATCGCCGCGGATATTTTCAACAACCGCCGATCTCCCATCCGCAGAAACCCGTGTTACCCCTTGCTCTTCTTTAGTATTGAATATACAGTACACTGTCCAGTTCTTCGCGATACCCGCATGTACCGATTGCGTAAAACGGTACAGCTTTTAAAACGCGCCAGGGATTGGAGGGGCTGCCGCAGGCAGGTGAGAAGCACCGGAGCGGAAGCGGAGCCCTGCAAAGCCCGGTCCTGCCCTGCCGGGGTCACCGACTGCAGAAGGTAATACCGGCAGGGCGGGAGGCGCCCAAGAGAAAAAACAAATAATGACTGCTGTTTAAGGTTGTCTACTGGAAAAACTTCTGTTTCTCAATAGACTCAATAATTAGATTTGTGATTTGAAAAAAAAGCGGGTGAAGGGAATCGAACCCTCAATTGAAGCTTGGGAAGCTTCCGTGTGACCACTACACCACACCCGCACGTTCGGTTATTCCGCACGCGCATCCGTGTAGAATACACGCACCATTGTAGCAAGCCGGTTTTTCCATGTCAATCTACCCCGTACGGCTATTCCTGCTCTTCGGCTTCCCGCTCCGGGCGGACCGTATGGCGGACCAATTCCTGGTCGAATACCGAAAGAATGAGTAAGGTCCCCTCTGCTTCGATATAGGGGATGGCCACTCCCCCGCCCGGATGCTTCATCGTAAGGATTTCTTTTCTCTTCCCCTCTACCGAGATTGCCTCGAGAGTAAGGTCCACGAGTACGGGATATTCAGAGAGCTTTCGTTTGAGAATGCCGAATACATGATCTTCAGGCAGTTCTTCCGGATGGACCATTACCAATTCCCGCAGTGTGCGTTTCTCGACGGTCTCTCCGGGTGACGGGGTCTGGGAAACAACAATACCCGGCTCGGCAGGCACTTCGGTTACGGGAGTATCTGTCTCCGCGTCTGCATCCGATAAAAGAGAGAAAGCGAAGGGAATGTCCCTCTCGATGAGTTTCTCAACTGCTTCCCTAAAATCGATCCCGACGTATTTGTCGACCAGCTCCTGCTCTTCTTCCGGCCCTTTTGAAACAACCAATTCCAGTTCAGTCATTCCGGTTATCCGCGTTCCCGGTTCTGGTTTCTGTTCGAGTATCGTACCCGGCTCCGATTCGTCGAACACCCTTACCACCGGTTGTTCGATCCGCATCAGCGGCCCATAAGTCGTAAAGAGGGTCTGCAGGTGGATCTCGAGATCTTCCAAAGTCCAGCCGATATAATCTTCGACACGGTCGATGACCGCACCGCGGCTTACCCGAAGGACCACATTACTGCCGGCCTTTACCACAGCCCCCGGTTCCGGTTCTTGTCCTAAAATCTTTCCTTTTTCTTCCGGATCTGATGAGAAGTGGAGCTGGACCCGGGCATTGAGGGCCCGCTCCTGCAGTTCGATAACAGCTTTCTCCAAGGACATGTTCTCAACATTGGGAACTTTTATCTGTTCGGCCCCTTTAAGGGAGAGGAAAAAGACGATGACCGCAACAAGTACGGCAAGTATAACGATTATTAACGAAAACAGAATAACGGTCCGTACATGCCCGCCCCCGGTGGGGCCGCTCGGGAAAGGATTGAGATATCCACCGTTACCTTTCTTTTCTTTCATCCTGTCTCTCCAAGCTTTGAGCCGATAAAACCGTGTGTTCCGTTTAAGAAAGACCGCCAATCCAGGGCTTTTTTTGCCTCGAGCTGAAGGTGTGTTACTGCAAGAATACCGTATCCTGTTTGTATCAGAATTCCGGCCCTCTTGTCTATACCAAGGACTTCTCCGGCAACGGCACTATTGGCATTCGGGCCGGATGCTTCCGGGCCGGGTTGCCCGCTCGCAAGCCCGTAGAGTATGTCGAGCTTTCTCCCGTCGAAGTAGGTGTATGCTTTCGGCCACGGAAAAAACGCCCTGACCATAGCACTGATTTCTCGGGCACCGGTATTCCAATCGATTAGCCCGTCCTCTTTTTTCAATAATCGGCAGTAGGTAGCTTCAGAGTCGTCTTGGGGGACAGGTTTCACCGTGCCGTTCTCTATATCGGCAATAACGGTGACCAGGAGACGGGCACCGATTTGTGCCGCCTGCTCAGTTATCGCGTCCGCTGTCTCGGTCCCGTTGAGCGGGATTATCTCCTGGGCGAGAATATCTCCGCTGTCCATCTCTAAAGCCAATTGCTGCACGGTAACACCTGTCTGCTCTTCCCGGCTCACTATGGCGGCCGGGATAGGAGACGGGCCCCGATATTTAGGGAGGATGGACGGGTGCAGGTTTATTCCCCCGTTTGGGAAAAGGTCTAAAAAACCGGTATCGAAGATCTTCCCGAACGCTGCGACGACCAACAGATCGGCCCCTTTCTCTTTAACAGCTTTGCGTACAGAGGCATCGATCTTTGTGCATTCGATCGTCTCGAGCCCGAGCTCGACGGCTTTCTCCTTTACCGGAGAGGGGACGGGCTTTTTCCCCCGGCCCTTCGGTCGGTCCGGGTTCGTGAGAACACCGGCTATGGTATGTGTTTCTGCAATCGCCTCGAGTGCGGGGACGGCGATGTAAGGAGTACCTGCAAAAAGTATCTTCATCAGCGCTTGGCGAGTCTGTTATAACTTTTCATCGCCCTGAGACGTTTTTTCTCCGGAAGATGATCAATAAAGAGGATGCCGTTTAAATGGTCGAGCTCATGCTGGACCACTCTCGCCAACAGGCCGTCTGCATGAAGTACAAACGGTTTTCCATCGATATCATACGCCTGCACTTTGACCAGCTTGGACCGAATGAGGTCGGCATACACTCCGGGGACACTCAAACATCCCTCTTCGATAGCAATCTGTTCGGGTGAGGTTTCGATAATTTCCGGATTTATGAATACCCTCGGTTTGTCTTCCGGTACGTGCGAGACAAAGATGCGTTTCGACACTCCCACCTGCGGGCCTGCAAGCCCCACACCGTTATTTGGTCCGAGGGTTTCGAGCATATCTTCCGCCAGCTGCTCAATAGTTTCATCAACTTCGGGAATAACGGCCGCCTTCTGTTTTAGTATATCTTCACCAACTTTTACAATTGTAAGCATGTTTATCAATCCTAACAATATAGTAGTAAAAAAATCAGCAAACGTCAACGAATCGATGAGTGCAATTCTTGTTCAACTGCCTTTAAGCGTGCTATACCTTCTTCCATGACCGAAGACAAGCAGTATCAGGTAGTGTTAGTGCGGCCTGAGGACGGTGCCAATGTGGGGGCGGCCTGCCGTGCGATGAAGACAATGGGACTTACCCGCCTTGTTTTAGTGGACCTCGCCCCGGACCGCCTCGATATCGAGCGGGTAAAACAGGTTTCCGTTCACGCCTACGATATCTTCGAGGCGGCTGTGCGTAAAAGCAGCCTCGATTCGGCACTTGCAGGTTCCGTACTCTCCGCGGGTTTTACTCGGAGGAGGGGGAAAAAACGGAAACACATCTCCTACCTCCCCGAACAGTTTGTAGCAAAAACCGCCGGAATCGATTCAGGTGAAGTTTCTCTGGTATTCGGAAATGAGCGTACGGGCCTAACCGATGATGAGCTTAACTGCTGTGATTGTTCAGTCACGATTCCCTCCGACCCTCGCTTCCCCTCTCTTAATCTCTCCCACGCCGTGCAGATCATCACCTATCTGCTCTACCGAAGCGATACAAAAATAAAAAACATCGGCAGGATTGCAACACGGAGAGAACTCGAAGGGTCGCTCACCGCGGTGACCGGAGATCTCGAACGGATCGGTTTTTTTACTCTCACCGGAAAAGAAGAAATGGCCCGATTTCTCCGCGATATCTTTGCCCGGGCCCTCATTTCCCCGGCCGAGGCAAAGCGGCTCGAAGCACTGTTTCAAAAAGCTGCAGACCTTAAAATAAACCGGGATTAGAGTAAACTTACCGGATCGACATCGATTTCCATGTACACTCCCGCGGGGAGGGCCGTTCGGCGGGCCTCCTGCTCGAGAATGGTATGAAACCGGGAGAAACGGGTGGTCCGTGCGATGATGTGGAACCGGTAATTTCCTGCAATCACTGCAAGGGGGCACTCGGCGGGGCCTAGAATTTCGGCATCTTCACCGGCTGCGGCGGTAAGCCGTTTGCCCAGCTCCCCGATCAGTGTATGTGCCTTGTTTTTCTGCTTAGACCGGAACACGATTCTAAACATTCTGCTAAAGGGGGGAAACTCCAACGTTTTTCTCATTTCCAGTTCACTTGTATAAAACTGTTCCATCTCCGTTTTCGAGGCGAGATTGATAGCGGGATGGTCCGGCTTAAACGTCTGTACGATCACTTTTCCATCGGGTGAAAACCGGCCGGCCCGGCCGGAGACCTGTACGATAAGGGAGAAGGTCCGCTCCGATGCACGAAAATCAGGAAGGTGCAGCCCTGTGTCCGCGGAGACAATACCAATGAGCTTGACTCCGGGGAAGTTGAGCCCTTTGGCCACTATTTGGGTGCCTAAGAGCATGTCGATGTTCCCATCCCGAAATCCGGAAAGTACATTTTTCAGCGCGCCCCGTTTCCGTACTGTATCCGAATCAACCCGGGCCACAACGAGCTCGGGAAACTGTCTTTTGATGTCCTCTTCGATACGCTCGGTCCCGAACCCGGAATATCCCACATCGAGCGATCCGCACTCGGGACACACTTCGATCGGCCCGGTTTGATACCCGCAGTAATGACAGAGCATCTTGTTTTTGCTCTTGTGATAGGTCAAGGCCACCGAGCAGAATCTGCACTTCATCTCATAACCGCAGGTCCGGCAGTGAAAAAAGTACGAGAACCCTCTACGATTTAAAAAGAGGATGACCTGCCTTCCCTGCCGGTGTGTCTCTTTGATCTCAGCTGCAAGCCGTCGGGAGATGCTTCCTTTCTCCTTGTTCATACTCACCACTTCGATTTCCGGCATGCTTCCTCCGGCAAGCCGCTTTGGCAGCCGGACCATAGTGATCCTTCCGGTATTCATCAGGTGGTACGCTTCGACCGACGGGGTCGCACTCCCCATAATGAGCCGTGCCCCTCTCTCCTTGATCCGGTGCATTGCCACCTGTCTGGCGTGGTAGCGGGGAGAGGACCCGGATTTGTACGACCCTTCATGCTCTTCATCGAGGATGATAAGCCCCAAATCCCTTATCGGGGCGAATACGGCACTCCGCGCACCGACGACAAATCGAGCCTCTCCTTTTTTTATCCGCATCCACTCTTTATACCGTTGTGATTGGGTAAGGCCCGAGTGAAGCAGAGCTGCCGTAGCACCGAACCGTGCCTGGACCGCTTCCACCACCTGGGGAGTAAGGCTTATCTCAGGGACGAGGTAGATAATGCTCCTCCCCTCTTCGAGGGTGCGTTTTGCAATCCGGAGAAACACTTCCGTTTTTCCGGACCCGGTAACTCCGTAGAGATAGAATAAACCGGTCGGTGAGGCGGCGATCGTCTCTATAGCCTCAATTTGCTGTTCAGCTAAGGTGTGCTCTTTAGAGTCCGGGATTTCAGCCTCATCGAATATAGGAATATTACTTTCCCGTAATCCGCCGGGGAGCATTGCTGCAAGCGCCTCTCCGAATGCACACACGTACATCCTCGAAACCCATAACGCGAGATCGATATGCTCCTGATCGAAAAGGGGCTCGGCATCCAACACCCGTTGGACCGGTTTGATGGTAAAATCCCCGTCAGGGGGGGTGTCCCTTAAGGCTATGACATTGCCTGTAGCCTTGCGCTTACCGAACGGTGCGGAGACCCGAAAACCGATATCGGCTTCCATCTCCTCGGGCAGTTCATAGACAAATGTTTGGTGGATGGGCAGGTTAAAAGCTACTTCAACATAGTTCGACATCGGCTAAAACAGATCTTTAAGGCGATTTAAATCTTCCCAAACCGCTCTTCTTAAGTCCCGGTTTCGAAGCACCGCACTGGGGTGATAGGTGGGAACAAGGGGTATATTTTTAAAGGTATACACCCTCTTTCTAAGCGATCCCAAGCCTTCAGTGGTATTTAAGAGGATCTGAGTGGAGATTCTTCCCAGAGTGAGGATGGTTTTGGGTCTAATGAGCTCGATTTGTCTTTCCAGGTACGGCAGGCACGCTCCACTCTCCGCAGGGGCGGGGTCCCGATTTTGAGGAGGCCTGCACTTGAGGATATTTCCGATAAAACAATGCGTGTGACGGTCGAGCTCAATTGCCGCGAGCCATTTATCGAGGTATTGACCCGCTTTTCCTACAAACGGATTACCGCTTACGTCCTCATCGCGCCCGGGGGCCTCCCCGATACACATGACCTGCGGGTCCAACACTCCGTATCCGGGCACGGTGTTGGTCCTGGTTTTGTGCAGGCCGCAGAACGTGCAGGAAGCAACGCGGGAAGCAATATCCTCGAGGGCAGCCATTCTTTCCTCCGGTGAGAGACCGGACGACCCATGTTTGACTGCGCTCTCCCGCGGGGCCTCAGGGAACCCGAGTTCAGGGACTGCATGTTTTTTGCGGTACCTGTCTGTTACATAATCCTCCGCTAATACGAGTATTTCCCAATATTTGTCCAGCGAATCACTCATCGTAGGTCACCTTATGCAGGAACAGTCCTTTCGAAGGAGCGGTTGTACCGCCCTGATTTCTGTCGGCCGAGCGGACAATCTCTTTAAGCTGCTCACTACTCTTTTTCGAACGTTCAAACTCGAGAAGTGTACCAATAATAGCACGCACCATCCGTCTTAAAAACCCGTCCCCCCTGATCTGATACACGAGAAAGGGATGCTGTATAAAAAAAGTCGAACAGCTGATAGTCCGTACCGTAGACTGCTCGTTTTCCAAAGCTGTGGCAAACGCGCGGAAGTCGTGTTTGCCTTCCAACTTAACGGCAAGTTCATTGAGCCGTCTAATATCAATAGCAGCGGGGGCGGGAGCACTGTACCGTGAAAGATACGGCGGGCTCGGATTCCCCGGATACAGGTAATACCGATACGTTCGCTCCCGGGCGTCATACCGGGCGTGAAAATTGTCCGCTACGTGCCTGCTCGAAAGCACCGTTACATCGTCGGGGAGCAGGCTGTTGAGAGCCGGTGCGAATTTTTCTTCAGGGACCCCGAAGAGGTCCGTTTTGAAATGGGCCGTCTGGCCCGCTGCGTGGACCCCTGCATCCGTCCGCCCTGCTGCAGTAACCGCAACTTCATGTTTGTGCATATCAGCGAGCGCTTTTCCCAGAACACCCTGCACCGTTCGTCTATCGTTTTGTACCTGCCAGCCGTGAAAATCTGTTCCATCGTATGCCAGCACGAGTTTGATCGTCCGTTGCTTACTCTTCATCGGATAGCTGTTCTATCTCCTTTCCTATCCGCTCATGCAGGTTACGGGCGTTTTCGAGAATGGCCGTAGGCTTGTCTTTCGAAGCTCTCCCCATACCGAAAATCCTGGCAACCGTACGCTTGGCATTTTCGAGCGCTTTTTTCCGTGTTTCCGGATTTTCCTTTGGCCCGTATTTCGATTCTAAATACGCAGCAAGGTAGAGCACTCCGTCGTACCCGAAGTTTTTATCGACATCCGGTCCGAAGTTAGACAGACCGCGCATACTTTCCTTCCCCGTTTGTTCATACTCAACGGCCAGAATATAGAAAAACCGCGCTTTTCTGAAAAACAGTTTAGCAAGATAGTCGTAGTTTTCATTAGAAAAATTTTTATGCAGGTCTTGAAAACACCAGGCGGCCCGCACCGCACAGAGTCCCCGCTTTATCGTCGGACTCGTCTCTAAAGGAAAGAAATCGTAACACATAATGGTAAAGAAGTAACTTGCAGCTCCCTCTTTTAAGGTCCTCGGTTCTTCGAAATCCAGTTCGTCAAATATAGACCTGATAGACGAGACCCTTTCGTCGGTGTTCTCCCGCAGCTGTTCGACCGTCTCATCCGGGGGATTGGAAAAATCTTTAGGAAATGCAGCGTAATAACAGCCGGGACAGACTGTAATCGGATAGATCAGCGGATACACTGCTCCGTATTTTTTGGACGGTTCGTAAAGCCGCCGAAGGTCGATGGTAAGGTCTCCGGCAATAAGCCTCCCCCTCCCCGTTTTTAATTCTTCTTTATAAAATGCGGCCCCGCAGACAGGACATTCTAACGGCTCTTTTGAAAAAAAAGAGACGTCGGATTTGCTTCCTTCCGCCATCTATTCCCCCTCGATTACAACAACGGCAATCGCATGTTCGGTTTCATGGGTCAAGGAGACGAACAGATACTTGCCTCCTAAAGCCTCGAGCTGGTTTTTCGCTTTTCCATATACCAGCAAGTGCGGTTTCCCCAAATCATCCGTATCGATCCTAATCTCCCGAAGTGAGACCCCTTTTAACCCCGTACCTAACGCTTTTCCATACGCTTCTTTTGCCGCAAAACGTGCTGCAAGCGACTGGAGAGAGCCTTTGCCCCGTTTCAAAATTTGTTCGAGTTCCCGAGGATGAAAAAACCGGTCCAATACATTCGGCTTAGACTCCCACTCTTTGAGCCTGTCTATACGCACGGCATCAATGCCGACACCCAAAATCATTGTTCCGGCTCCTCGAGAGGCTGCACTGTGAGGGTGATTTCTACAGGTTCATAATTGAGCACCAGCAGCCCCAAGGGCACATCGGGCTTAGTCGGCAACGTGTACGTACCCGGGTTGTTGATCAGGGAACAATCCACAATCAGGCGAACCTGTTCACTACCTACTTTCTCTATGAGAAGCCGGCTCCCCTGCAGTTTAATCGATCCGGTCCTCTCCCCTTCCACAACGACAAAGTCGGTAGAGAGATCGATTCTCACGATATCGACCGGCTCAAACGTTTTGAGAATGATTGCCTCCTCTATGATCGCATGAAACTCGACTACATCACCACTGGGAAACTGTACGAGCGAATCACTATGGTCGATTTGCACCCGTACGGTAAAGTCCTCTTTTTTCCCGGTGAGGTCTATTTTCTCAGTTTTGACCGTCTCGAGATTTTCTACCTTGCTTTCCGGCCCTTCGACTTTTACAAAAGTCGGTGTTATAAAATACTGCTCCAATTCATAGCCGTGAGCGGGGAACCCTTCGAATTGAGGGGCAACCTCCAAGGTTTTTGTCACCTTCTTTTCGAGTTCAATGTGAATCATCATCGGTTCAACCCGTATTTCGAGCGGGTCGACATTTACTGCAGATCCTTTTTTTTCAACCTCCACAGGAACATCATACTCCCCCTCTTTGTTAAATTGGGAGAGATCAATATAGGCCTCTATGTCTTCTTCCAAAATGTGATATACACCCTCCTCTGTTCCCCTGAGGGTGATACCTACTTTTTCGGGAAAATCCTCTGCCGGAATAAGTTTCGAGTTTTCTATTACCTCGAGCGGTACGCTGAAAAACCGTTGTTCGAGGGTCGAAGTTCGATGGAACAGAAAGAGCAGGACCGCTGCCGCAATTGCGATTATTTTGGCCGGCCAATTACGTATGAGTGCTTCGAAAAACGAGTTACTCTTCAACAGCCTCTCCCTCTTTTGGTTTTTCCGTCTCCTCATCCCGTACATCGAGTAAAAATTTTACGTTTCTTCGGATCTCGTCGATCGAAAGATCGTAATAGAGTTTCGAATCATGCGCTAACGATATAGCCCCGGTCTCTTCTGAGGCAATGAGAATGACAGCATCGGATACTTCTGCAAGGCCTAGAGCGGCCCGGTGACGGGTGCCGAAATTCCGCCGAATGTCGAGCTGTTCGGAGAGAGGCAGAAAACATCCTGCAGCAACAACCCGGCCCTTACCCGATTGAATGACGACCGCACCGTCGTGGAGGGGTGTTTCGTGCCCGAATATCGTCAAGAGTAGACTCGATGAGAGTTCGGCATCGAGTCTGGTACCGGAGTCGATCACGTTTTTCAAACCAACTTTCCGGGTGAACACAACCAAAGCGCCCCGCCGCCTGCCGGCAAGCACCTCGATTGCGTTTAGTACACTGTCTAGGTGCTGCGGTTTTGCCCGGTCCGATAACCGAAACCATTCTCCCTGCCCGATCCGCATAAAAATGTTTCGCAGCTCGGGCTGGAAAACAATTGCAATGATTATTACCAGCACCGTTGCCAAACGGTTCAAGATCCACAGTAGGGTCTCTAAACGGAGGAAAAAGGCGATTGCGTAGATAACGGCGATGATGAAAGCGCCTTTGATGAGCTGGACTGCCCGTGTCTGCATGAGAATCTGATAGATTCTGTAGATGAGAAACGATAGTATAGCGATGTCGAGGACGGGACGTATGATATCACTGATAACCCAGAATTGCCTCAGCCAATCCATCTACTTACTCTTTTCCTCCATCACGCCGATTGAATTGCCTGTAAAACCCGTACCATTTCCACTGTTTCTTTCACATCATGTACACGGAGGACATCGGCTCCCGCAAGGGCTGCAACACTGTTTGCAGCAAGTGATCCGATAAGCCGTTCTTCCACCGGAAGGGGTTCGCCGTTTTTTGATAATACTGCACCTAAAAACCCCTTTCTCGACAGGCCGATCAAGAGAGGGCATCCAAAACGTTTAAAGGCGGAAAGGTGCTTGAGGATGAGCAAATTATCATGGAACCGCTTTCCGAATCCCACCCCCGGGTCCACGATAATCATGTTCTTATCAATACCGTATTGCACTGCCCGCCGGATAGATTCTTCGAGCTCTTCGGCTATCTCCTCCACCGTATGTTCGTAATAGGGATCTTTCTGCATGGTCTTCGGGGTACCCCTCATATGCATGATAATTACCGGCACTTGTGCTTCACCAATAAACGGCCCGAGTGCCGGATCGTCCCGGAGGGCGGAAATATCATTTATCATGTCCGCTCCGGCTTTCAGAGCATTTTCCGCTACCACTTTTTTTCTCGTGTCCACAGAAATCGGTGTCGCAATCCGCTCCCTCACTTTTTCGATGACCGGAATAATCCGTTCGAGTTCTTCCTGGGCCTCCGTGAAAACTGAGCCGGGTCGGGTTGATTCTCCACCCACATCAAGAATATCGGCACCGTCTTCAGCCATTCTGCAGGCGGTCTCTACCGCCTCGTCCGCCGCCTGCCTCCTGCTCCCCGGGTAAAACGAGTCCGGTGTGCAGTTGATAATACCCATTACTATGGGAGTACGAGAAAAATCCAAGGTGCGGCCATCTCCCCATTGCATTGCTCAATGGTATCCGAAATGGATAAAGAGGTCAAATTGGTTTCGTTCTCGGGGGTGGGATTTCACTCGATCCCGCTTAAGCCCGACCCATGCTCACCATGTTATTGAGGTATTCAAGGAACGCAAAGTAAGTTTGTTCTTTACGACCTCTTCTATCTCCGCATAGGAGAAGGAGCGGGCCGCCTCTTCGGAGATCGCGGTTTCCCGCCTCTGCTCATCGAGAGTAATCACGACCTTACCGGTATCGTCGATAACATCGAGGGAGAGATACCATTTGAAAACAAAATACTCATTTTTATTGGTAGGCATTTCTTCAAACCGAACACTGCCGTCTATCCGATAGAGCCCATCTTCCGCGATGCTGAAGTTGTTCTCACTCAAAATCTGCTTTAAAATCGAGGTGATCTTACCATTGTCGTCATTTTCGACGGAGATGGAGAAGGTCATTTTCTCGGAGACTTCATCGAACCGGTTGTAGATTTGTTCACGGTTGTACGGATAGCGTATCGCTGAATACCTCTCGTTCTTTATGATGCTGAGCTGGTTGAGGAATGCCGTTGCAGCCTGATCGGCGAGAATGGCGTTTTTCAGATAGACGTAGCGGTAGCCCATTCTGTCTGTTGCCCGGGCCTGAGAGATGAAATTGCTTACCCGGTCAAAAAAGGCATCGAGCCTCGATTCGTAGATGTCTGCGGTTTTGTCCCGGTCGATATATGCTGCCGCGTAATTTCGCCCATCTTCATCTACATATACTTCGCTGTACTGGACGTTGATAAGAGACTGGTCCGATTCTAATCGCACTTCCTCGGTAACAGCTATTTCTTCACTGGTCTGCACCTTTTGCTCATTTTCTATAATCTCTTTGTACTTCTCCACCCCTTCGAAGGAGGATTTGACTTTTACTTCGAATATCTGGGAGAGTTGGGAAACTGCCTGGGCTTTTGCCTCCCGGGCGGTGTCCCCGATGCCGACGGCGGAGAGATAGCGGTCCTCAGGGTATCTGGATTTAGGATTGGTGACCCATTCCGGTTTCTCTGCCGTAGCTTTTTTATTTACAGGCGTGCTTGCAGACGCTGTTTCTGAAGGCTGCGTTGCGCAGGCTGTCATGAGTGCTACTGCCGCTGCCGCAAACACGATTCGTAACAGTATTTTCATCTCTCCTTCCTTTCTATTGATTCTGATTTTCTAAGGAAAGTCAGTCTAAATAATCAGTCCAAATAATATGAACTTACTAGATTCACCTTGTTATCAGTTACTTGATAGTCTTTAATATAATGCGTGTACAGCACATTGCCGGCACTATTGAGATATTCTACCGAAATTGCGTGCGGTCCGGGGGGCAAATACAACTCCTTTAGGTAAAACCGGGCGGGAAGAAATCGGGATATTCGTACATCAGCTTTCTCGCTTACCTCAGTAGCCGCACCAAATACGATACTAGAAAGCAGTCCCAGCGCTCCGCTTCCGCTTGCACGTTCGATTGCGGAAGATGCCGCCGCGGACCCGACCCCTTTCACCATGGCCCGAGTAATCGTCTTTAGATAGATAAGGGATTCTTTGATCTTGAATGTTCCAACGGCAATAGTATTAACACTCTCGAAAAGCTGTGCGCTTCCCACATCGGCCCCGTCGACAGCCACCCGAATTGACGCGATCCTGCTGTTCCGCTTTATCATACGGGGAACTTCGATTTTCGTATAGAAATTGTCGCCCACACCGGGGAAAGGAAAAGCCCCGACCCGTTCCGTCGATTTCTCTCCGGATTGAGAAGTAAACTCTTTAATGATGATAATCATGTTGCCTACCGACTTTATTCGATAGGTGGTGTAGTCCTTGACCGGGGACGGCCCGCCGTAACAGAGAATACTCACTTTACTGTCGGTGGTCTGTTCATCGAGGGTCAGAGCAGGCTGTTTGAAATCGTAGTACGCCTTCTGGGTTTCAAACGCTTCATCTATTTTCTTGAGATCGAGTTCGGCATCGCCGTATTGGCCTTCCGTGTAGTAGATGAGGTGGCTCAAATATCTTCCTAAAGCAGAGCTGTAAAAATTGATGCTCTGTTTATCGATGTCATCCACCATCATACCGGTATTGTTGTACTTCTCGGCAAGTTTTTTGTACTTGTCCTCGAGGAGATTGAGTTTATTGTTAAGGCGTCTGATTTCCACAAATGCACCGTCAAAGGAGTTTAGTTTAAGATAATTGATAGCTTTGATAATGTTCGTATACAGGTCTTCGTAATCTTCACCTGCATATTCCAAGGCGTTGTCATTGGTAAGCAGTGAGGCGGCAATATCGCTGACGCTTTCGGTGTAGAGTTCCTCGATGCGGTATTCGGCCTCGGTCAGATACTCATTGCTTTTCTCATAATTACCGGCATAATGATGGAGAAATCCCATATCGAGGAGAAATACGACTTCCGATTTTTTGGTGTAGAGTATATTTTTATCCTCACCGGAAATCGTATCGATTGCCTCTTCGTAGCGCTGCTGTACTACCATTTCACGTACCGAATGAAACAATTCAAGCCTTCTGTCGACACTCGCGCACCCTGATAGGAACACACCTGTTAAGACAATTAGAATGATTTGTTTTTTCATCAGCGCCTCATGCTTTGTATTTCCTCTGCTCTATCACCTTCTTGATTTTCTTCGATCCCATCCACACTTTCTCGTTTGTTTCGATGTTGATAAGTTCCAGGTCTACCTGATAGAGGACCGCTTTCGTGCCGTCCACCATGTCTTCCTGCGAGGTAATAACACCCTGCATCATGAAATCCGCACCGGTTTCCTCCCCGAGCCGTTTGATCGTCTTTTCGGCCGCTTCGGTTTGCTGGTCTTGCCGCTCCTTACGTATTTCTTCCCGCTGCTTATCTCCGGCAACGAAAGTCACTTTACCGCTGTTTATAAGCTCCCGTTCTATGTCTTTAATGAATGGGTTCGTATCGATATGTTCGGAACTGCGGTTTCGAACTGTCCCTACGATTACGACCGGCTTGCTGCCGGTTTTATCAACAAACTCACTCAGCCAGGGACGATTCATGAGGTCCTCCACCATCTTCTCCGCTACGAGGCGGGAGTCGGTGTCATTCCACCGTCCGCTTAAATCGGTCTGAGTATCGGCCGATGTCCGGGTAACTTTTCGGGAAGACGTTGCACATCCTGTAAGGAGAACAACCGCTGCAATAATGAGTATTAATACTACTGACCGTTTTTTCATCTTGCCACCTCACCTGTCATAGATTTGATAGAAAAAAAATTCCCTATCATCTTCAATTAGCATAACTTCATCTGTTTGTAAAGCATCGTTTATTCTTTATAATTTTACTAATAATAGTATAGTGATAATTGCAGATTTTGCAAGTATTTTTTACTGCCTCGAACCTTGTTACAGCGAGAAGCAGCAGAGCGGAGAACGCAGTCT
>CAZQKT010000036.1:0-28470 GCA_964594055.1 uncultured Spirochaetales bacterium | reverse complement strand
AAGAGCTGCAGCTCCATGTCGTAATAAAAGCAGCTTCGTATGTGGGCATTGCCTACCGGTTCGGGGGGACAGATGCCAGGGGGATGGATTGTTCCGGATTCATCGCTACCCTTCTCCGTGACGAGATCCCCTCCATTCCGCGACGGGTGCGGGATATCTTTTCCTTCGGTCTTCCTTTAAAAAAAGAAGAACTCGAGCCGGGAGATCTGGTTTTCTTCAATACTACGGGGGAAAACCCTTCCCACGTCGGTCTCTACATCGGAGATGACCATTTCGTCCACGCTGCATCCGAAGGAGAGAGAACAGGGGTGATCATCTCCTCTTTAAACAAACAGTACTACGCAAAGAGGTATGTGGGGGCGAGACGTGTCATTCATCTTGCAGCCGAGCGCCGTTGATTTTAGTACTCGTCGTATTCTTCGTATCCCGGTGCACCTGTTTTGCCATATAAAACTCCTTATCGAACGTTTTGCTGTATGTTGCCCTCTACATTACGGATACGTACAGTGCCCTTCCCCCCGCCGGTTATTTTGACATCACCTGTAATCTTTTCAATATCAATACTTCCGGTTTTATCGAATACAGAGACATCACCGGTAATGCTTTCTACAGTGATGCTGCCCCGGTTATCTTTAATAGACACATTGCCCCTCACGTGTGAGAGTTCAATATCTCCGGCTTCATCGGTTATGTCAACTTCTCCTGTAAACTCCGTTACAAAGATATCACCGGCATCATCTCGAATCTCCATCATTCCCCGGGAATTCTGCACAATTATATCGCCGGCCCCGTCTTCGATGATTAGCGGGCTTTTCATTTTCTGAATGTACATATCCCCATCACTGTCCCATACTCTGACTTCAATTGTATCAGGGACCCGTACGTCGAGATGAATGAGGTTTTTGCCGAAATCAAACCATTCGAGGAAAAATAGTGATGGTTGCCCCCGGGCGGTAAGAACGGCCCTGTTTCCCCGTTTCTCCAGCTTAAGGTCCACTTTTTCCTCTTCCTCCGCCGTTTGACCGGCCTCCGGACTACTCTCTTCTTCGCCCGTACGTTCACTTACAGAAAAATCAACCCCGCCGGTTTGCCGGATCGTCTTATCCGCTTTCCCGGTAGAAATAATTTCCGCTTCCGCGGTGATTTTCCTGCCTCCGGGTACTCCGGTAATATCGAGCTCCCCCGGCCCCGCATGTATCTCGATAAACTCAACCGAACTCGCTGAAAGAGATAATTCCCTCGTTTCCGTTCTCTCTACCGTATTGGAACACGAAAAAACCAGAATTAGTAATGGGCACATAACGGCTACATGTTTCAACTTTCTCATACACAACACCTCGCACTTCCATTATAAGCAAAAAACACAATTCTGACAGCAATAAAATTTTTCCATTTGTACACATTTCCCGTTTACGTTACACTGTACGTAATGGTGCGGACCGTGGGGACAGCATTATACCGGCTGCCGTATGAATTGCAGGAGCATGACCGATGGCGCTTAAAGAACCTCTTGAAAGGCTTGACAACAGCCCCGAACTGTACAACCGTATTCTTCCTCTGTGCAGACTGCGTCGGGGAGAGATATGGGACGACCCGCTCGGAAAACACCGGGTCGGGGTCCTCGATGCAACGAACCCGGAAGAGGTGGGCCCAATCGCGGGGGGGACTAAACCGGCACTGTTGGCAACGGACCCTCCCTACAACCTCCTTCTCGGCAAAAAAAGAAGTACAACCCTTTTTAAGACATCCCTCGATCAGTACATCGATTTTTCCAAAAAGTGGGTGGAAACGGCAGTGCCCCTCCTCGCAGACGACAGTCATCTCTATATATGGCTCGGGGCCGACCAAAACGAAGGCTTTCAGCCCCTTCCCGAGTTCATGATGATGATGCGGGAGGTCCCGGGTATTACCTCGCGAAGTTTTATTACCGTTCGCAACCAGCGGGGTTACGGTACCCAAAAAAACTGGATGTGCATTCGACAAGAACTGCTCTATTACGTAAAAGGCTCTCCTGATTTTACCGTTGTCTATACGGAAATCCCCAAGGTACTGAAAGGCTACTACAAAACAGTAGGGGGACGGCGGACCGAAAATATAGAGCGGAGCAGGTCCGATACCATCCGACCCGGTAATGTGTGGCTCGATATCCAGCAGGTATTCTACAGGATGGAAGAAAACGTCCCTGGAGCGTACGCCCAGAAACCACTCGCCGCAATGGAGCGGATTATCGCAACCGGCAGCAAACCGGATGATACGGTACTCGACTGCTTCTCCCATTCCGGGACAACTTTGATCTCCTCAGAAAAGCTGGGAAGAAAATGCATTGCCTGTGATATCGATCCGGTGTTTGCAGAACTGTCTATCAGAAGGCTCGAACGGTACCGGAAGAGAGGAAAAACCGGATGGCAATGCGAACATCCCTTCCCCGAGCTGCTAAAAGATGTAAGATAATAACCGTATATATTTGACACGGGGAGTACAGTTTCCATATAATGGGAACTCACAAGGTGTACTGATACATAGATACACTTAATACAAGGAGGATTCGAACATGAAACGAATTGGAATGATACTGATCATTGTAACAATGATAACCGGTTTCTGCTTTGCAGGAGGCCAGGACGAGGAACAACCGATAAAAATTGGAGCAATTTTTGCTGTAACAGGCGGAGCGTCCTTTCTCGGCGCCCCGGAAGCGAAGACTATAGAAATGCTCGTCGAAGAGATGAACAACAACGGCGGGTTATTAGGCAGAGAGGTTGAAGTAATTATTAAAGATTCAACCGCAAATCCGGAAAAGGCCATATCCTTCGCCAAGCAGCTTATCGAAGAAGAGCAGGTGCTGGCAATAATGGGGCCTTCGACCAGCGGGGAGACCCTGCAGATAAAAGAACTGTGTGAGAAGGCGGAAACCCTGCTTATCTCCTGCGCTGCCGCTGAA
This sequence comes from uncultured Spirochaetales bacterium, assembly GCA_964594055.1. Lineage (GTDB taxonomy): Bacteria > Spirochaetota > Spirochaetia > SPDA01 > CAZJBZ01 > CAZKZZ01. The sequence goes on along the minus strand of CAZQKT010000036.1, from coordinate 25,529 downwards.
CAGATCGTCGATCCGGTTGCATCCTGGGTGTTTAAAGTACCTCAGAAAGACAGCTACGCGGCCCAAAAGATTTATGCCACAATGAACGATCTGGGGATTACAAAAGTCGGAGTCGTTGCCGCGAACACCGGTTTCGGGAACGGGGGCCGGGCCCAGCTTGAAAAATACGCGCCGGAATACGGCATTGATATTCTCCTCTCCGAAAGCTATGACAGGGCAGCAACCGATTTGACCGCAGTCCTGACCAAACTGAAAGGAGCGGGAGTGGAAGCTGTAGTAAACTGGTCCATTGTTCCGGCCCAATCAATCGTTGCTAAAAACATGAAGCAGCTCGGCATGGATGTACCGCTGTTTCAGAGTCACGGATTTGCAAATATCAAGTATGTAGAAGCTGCCGGTTCTGCAGCTGAAGGTATTATCTTCCCTGCAGGAAGGCTGGTCGTAGCAGAAGAACTGCCGGAAGACCACCCCCAAAAAGATGTTCTTATGGAGTACAAGAAAAACTACGAAACTCGCTACGATGAAGATGTAAGTGCTTTCGGCGGGCATGCCTATGACGCGTTCTTAGTGCTCACCGAGGCGATCAAAAAAGCAGGGACGACAGAGAAGGAAGCTGTCCGCATAGCGCTGGAGACCCTTCAAAATGTTCCGGGAACGGCAGGGGTTTTCAATTTCTCGCCCCAGGACCATAACGGGCTCGGCATCGATTCGTTCGCTATGATTACCGTGGAGAACGGGAAATTCGTACCGTATTAGCCCCGACACCTGTACCAAACAATGACCGGCGGACAGATACTACAGTACATCTTCTCAGGCATCACAATCGGTAGTATCTACGCCGTCGTTGCTATCGGTTTTAATATCATCTACAACGCTACCGGTATTATCAATTTTGCCCAGGGTGAGTTCGTAATGTTAGGAGGGATGATAGCGTACACATTCGCCCAGATACTGCCGCTTTTCCCGGCAGTAGCCATTGCCGTTATTATCACCACATTTGTCGGTTCTGCTATAGAGACCACCTTTATTAGACCGCTGCACAATCCTTCGATACTGCGGATGATTGTGATCACCATAGGACTTTCAATGGTAATTCGGGAATTGACCCTATTCATATGGGATGAAAAAGTGCGCGCCCTTTCTTTTTTTACCGGAAGTGAGATATCTTCGGTTTCCATTCTCGGTGCACATGTCTCCCCACAGGTTTTCTGGGTGTTAGGTACAACTGCCGTTATTGTAATCGGTTTGACTCTCTTCTTCACCTATACCCTCGTGGGAAAGGCAATGCGGGCGTGTGCTTCGAATCTCAGAGCTGCGGGGCTTTGCGGGATAAATACCAGAGTCATGACAAACCTCGCCTTCATGCTGAGTGCCGGAATAGGGGCTCTCGCCGGGGCTGTCGTCTCCCCCCTTACCCAAACCCACTACGCTATGGGTACGGACCTCGCCATCAAGGGTTTTACGGTCGCAATACTCGGCGGGCTCGGAAACAGTTTGGCTGCAGTAGCTGCCGGACTCTTGTTGGGAATTCTCGAAGCCTTCAGCATCAGTGTTCTCCCCATGGCCTATAAAGATGCCATTGCCATCGGGATCCTGCTCATCATTCTCTTTTTCAAACCGAGCGGCCTCTTCGGTTCCGCCGAGACAGCCGCATTGAAGGAGTTTTAGATGGCTGTTAAGAGGCATCTCCCCTCACTTCTGTTTGCGGCAGTGATCATCGTCATACAGCTTATAACCGCTGCAGCAGGGGCTGCTTACTATCTTACTCAGCTTACCATGGCCGCCTATTATTCTCTCGTAGCGGTCGGGCTCTGTCTGCTGATGGGGTATGCCGGTCAGATTTCATTGGGTCAAGCAGGCTTTTTCGCAATTGGCGGATATACCACTGCGGTTCTTACGACCGCGGATTTCTCAGATTTTGCGGCGACCGGCATCGGCTCACTTTTCTACGATCTGCATGTTCTTGTCTCTACTACCGACCTCTACGGTAATGAAAGCACCGTTTTTTCTCCTTTCATCGCCTTTCTCGTCGCTTTATGTATTACCGTTATCATAGCAGTCCTTATCGGGATACCTGTTCTCAAGTTGAAAGGCCACTATTTAGCCATGGCAACACTTGGGTTCGGTATTATCATCTACCGAATTGCCCTGGGCACCCGGCTTTTCGGGGAGGCGGACGGCATTACACAGGTGCCGCCGTTTCGGATTACAGACGGGCTCGCCGTAAGCGGGGATTTTACCGCACGGGTCCTCAATTATTACATCGCCTGGGTGGTTGTCATTGTCGCAATGGTGCTTTTGACCAATCTCATAGCCTCGAGAGTCGGCCGGGCACTGCGTACTCTGCACGGCAGCGAGGAGGCGGCCCTGGCCATGGGAGTGGATGTTCCGGCGTACAAGATACGAGTTTTTGTGTTGAGTGCTCTTTTCGCCTCAGCAGCAGGGATTTTTCTCACCCACTACAACGGCGGGATCGGTCCCGGTGAGGCCGGAGTTATGAAATCGGTCCGGTACGTAGCCATTGTGGCTGTAGGGGGGATGGCAAACCTCTGGGGCACCCTCATCATGGGAACTGTGCTGAACTTTCTCTCTCTTCGGGGAGTGTTCGGTCATTATGATGATGCGGTCTTCGGGTCCGTCCTTATTCTCATTATGCTTTTTGCTCCCAACGGCCTTCTGCGGCGCGAGGTATGGAGGTCTGTAAAAGCATACGTCAAGTCGGTAAGAATATCTGTACTTGAAAAAAAGAAACAGGGAGGCGGAAGTGGACCTGCTTCGCGTTAGCAACCTTAAAAAACGGTTCGGCGGCTTACACGCGGTAGACGGGGTCTCGTTCGGTGTACCGGACGGAATAATCAAAGCGGTAATCGGACCGAACGGGGCCGGCAAAACCACCCTCTTCAACTGTATTGCAGGGTCTCTTCCGCCTTCAGAAGGTACGGTAATCTATCGGGGAGAAACCATAACCGGTCTGCGTCCCAATCAGATTGCAGCTTTGGGCATTACCCGAACATTCCAGAACATCAAACTCTCGACCCATATGACCGTTTTAGAGAATGTAAAACTGGGAAGACATACCCGCAGCAGTGCCGGTTTTTTCTCGGGCCTGCTCAATCTTCCCCATACCTGGAAAGAAGAGAAAGATATCGAAGAGGAAGCGATGAGCACATTGGCTAAACTGGGGATCGATCACTTCTGCGATGAAACGGTTTCGAACCTCCCCTTCGGTAATCAGCGCGCAGTTGAATTGGCCCGCGCCCTCGCCGCGGAACCCCACCTGCTGCTTCTCGATGAGCCGGCTGCAGGACTCAACATCCACGAAACAGAAGAGCTCGCCCGACAGATAGAGCTGATAAAAGAGCGGGGAATTACCGTGCTGCTGGTGGAACACGATATGTCTCTGGTTATGAATATTTCCGAGGAGATCGTTGTCTTGAATTTCGGGAAGATGATAGCGGAAGGAAAGCCGGAAGATGTTCAAAAAAATGAAGCGGTAATTTCCATCTATTTAGGAGAGGTCGATGCTTAGAGTCCGAAACCTCGAAGCAGGATACGGCGTCCTTAAGGTACTGAAAAACATCTCCCTCCACGTTAATCCCGGAGAGATCGTGACCCTTATCGGCGCGAACGGGGCCGGCAAAACCACCCTTCTCCACACCCTTGCAGGGATCAATAAACCGTTTTCAGGAATGGTCTCTTTTATCGACACTGAAATAATCGGGAAGCGGCCGGAGCAAATCGTTGCAGCCGGATGTTCCCTCGTCCCGGAAGGCAGGCAGCTGTTTGCAGACATGACGGTGGAGGACAATCTCGTTTTAGGCGGGTACCCCCACCTGAACAAAAAAAAGAACGAGCTGTTTGCTGCACAGCTTAAGCACACCTATACGCTTTTTCCCCGTCTCAAAGAACGGGCGCAGCAATTAGCAGGAACACTCTCCGGAGGCGAACAGCAGATGCTTGCAATCGGCAGAGCACTTATGACAAAACCGAAACTGCTCATGCTCGATGAACCTTCTACCGGCTTAGCGCCGCTTATCGTAAAAGATATTCTCGCTACTATCGTAACATTACGGGAGGAAGGTACTACCATCCTTTTAGTGGAACAGAATGCACGGGCGGCACTCAAAATCGCGGACCGGGGGTATGTGCTCGAAACGGGCACCCTGCTCATCGAAGGGGATGCAGAAGAACTCCTGCACAACCATGATGTCCGACGGGCCTATCTCGGTAAGGATTACCGATCTATTGATGAGCAGGGGTAGAGTAATACGAGGGTAAAAACATGATGTACAATAGAGAATACGAATCAATGTCCAGGGAAGATCTCGAGCAGCTACAGATCGAACGGCTTCAGACCACCCTGAACCGAGTGTATAGAAGCGTCGCTTTCTACAAAGAACAATTCGACCGGTACAATGTAAATATCGAAAAGATCAAAAGTGTTACCGACCTGCAGAACATACCGTTTACCACCAAAAAAGATTTGCGGGAAAGCTATCCTTACGATATGTTCGCCGTACCTCTGCGTGATATCGTAAGGATCCATTCCACCTCGGGGACCACCGGTAAACCGATTATCGTAGGATATACTAAAAACGATATCAACATATGGAGCTCCCTGATAGCCCGGGTCCTTACCGCAGCAGGTATAACCGATCACGATTTTATCCAAATTGCTTTCAGCTACAGTCTGTTCACCGGGGGCTTCGGCTTTCATTACGGAGCGGAAAAAATCGGTGCTTCGGTCATTCCGGCATCGAACTACGAAACTCCCAAACAACTGACCATAATGAAAGACTACAAGACGACCGCACTTCTCAGTACTCCCGGATATGCACTCCACATCGGAGCAATTCTCGAAGAGCATCACATTCATGCAGAAGAACTCTTTCTACAGAAAGGGATTTTCGGTGCCGAGCCGTGGAGTGAAAACCTCCGCTCCCAGATCGAAGAGAGCCTGCATATCGATGCCTTTGATAACTACGGTATTACCGAGATTATGGGACCGGGAGTTGCCTTTGAATGCAGCGAACGGAACGGACTCCATATCAACGAAGACCACTTTATCGTAGAGATAATCGACCCTGACACACTGGAAACCAAACCCATAGGTGAAGAAGGAGAGATCGTGTTTACGACCATAACAAAACAAGGGTTTCCTCTTATCAGATACAGGACCGGTGATATTACCGCACTCATAGAAAAACCGTGCCCGTGCGGAAGGACCCTGCACCGGATGGAACGGGTTTCAGGACGTACCGACGATATGATCATTATCGAAGGGACAAACGTATTTCCATCACAGATCGAAGAGGTCCTTCTCGAAGTTGAGGGAGTGCTTCCTCATTACCAAATCGTCTTAGAGCGGGAAGCAGGAATCGATACGATGGAAATCGAAGTAGAGGCGAGCGGGATTCTCTCGTCCATGGACCAAATCAAGGAACTCGAGCAGTTTAAAACGACCATAGAAGAGCATCTGAGTAACTCTCTCGGTTTCCGTCCTACAGTTACACTGGTAGAACCGAAAAGTCTCCGCCGTTCGACCGGCGGAAAAATGGACCGTGTGGTTGATCACCGCGACCTGTAGTGGTACACTTTTCGCACGGTTTTTAACGCACTTACATCAGTGGAAGTAACCAGGGGAGGCAACGGATCATGAGTAAACAGGACATTCGTGTAAACGGAAAACGACTGCGGGAAAGCTTGGAAAAAATGGCTTCCATCGGGGCCACCCCCGGGGGGGGTGTGCACCGCCTCGCCCTCTCCGATGAAGATAAGGAGGCACGGGACCTGTTTGTTTCGTGGCTCAAAGAACTCGATTTGGAAATTACCATTGATGAAATGGGAAATATTTTCGGAAAACGCAAAGGGAAAAACAACGATCTTCCCCCTGTCATGAGCGGGTCTCACCTCGACAGTCAGCCGAAAGGCGGCCGGTTCGACGGGGCCTTAGGTGTCATGGGGATGCTCGAAGTAATGCGCACCATCCATGAAAACAAGATAGAGACCGAACGTCCTGTGGTAATCGTGGACTGGACTAACGAAGAAGGTTCCCGCTTTGCTCCCGCTATGGTTTCTTCCGGAGTGTGGGCCGGTGCACTCGATCTGGAATGGGCCTATAACCGGACCGATATCAACGGGAAAAAACTGGGGGATGAACTCGAGCGGATCGGTTATAAAGGGACGGTCCCGGCAAAAAAAGGGCCCGTCCATGCACATTACGAAATCCACGTTGAACAGGGACCGATACTCGAACGGTTGAAGAAAACAATAGGAGCACCGAAAGGTATTGTTTGCCTCCATTGGTACGATATTTATTTGGAAGGGACCGCGAATCAGGTCGGCCCCACACCCATGGAGGGAAGAAACGATGCTCTCTGCTCCGCCGCAGAGATGATTATAACGGTCAATAAAACTGCACATCAGATGGGAAACTTGGTCTCAACGGTAGGGGAAATACAGAACTATCCGAACTCAAGAAACATTATCCCGAACGGAGCACATTTTACCGTTGATATCAGGTCCTGGGATGATGATCACGCTCTAAAGGCGTGGGAGTTGATGAAAAAAGAGTTTCAGGTGATAGCCGACCGAAGAGGGACCCCTATCAGGATGGAAGAGACGTGGAGAGTTGAACATGCTCCTTTTGATGATAAACTGGTACAACGTATTTTAGAATCGGCGGAAGAGCTCGGCTATTCCAACCACTACATGGTAAGCGGTGCGGGCCACGATGCGAGCTATATGAACCAGATCTCTCCTACGGCCATGATTTTTGTTCCGAGCATCGGCGGGAGAAGCCATGTAGAGGTCGAAAATTCGACGTGGGAAGATTGCCAAGCCGGGGCGAACGTCCTGCTTCAATGCATTTTGAAATCAGCACATGAAAGGTGAGTACATTAATGTCTCACGTTGAGCGTATTGATGACCGGGAATTACTCGAGCAGGTTCTTTCACGAGCACCGGTCTGCCGACTCGGCCTCCTCGACGGAGATGTTCCCTATATTGTTCCTATGAATTTCGTCTATGAAGATTCGTGTTTCTATCTTCATTCCCGAAAAAGCGGAAAAAAGATCGATCTTCTAAATAAAAACAACAAGGTGTGCATTGAAATTGAGCTCGTAGGAGACCTTATTACCGGAGATACACCCTGCGAGTACGGGTATTCGTTTAAAAGTGTGATCGCCGCCGGGACCGCGGAAATACTCGAAGAGCAGGAGGAAAAGCAGGCAGCACTTTCAAAAATTACTCAAAAATACACGGACAGCGGGTGGAATTTCAACGACTCTGATCTCGACTCGGTCGCCGTAATACGGATTACAGTCGATACTATTTCATGCAAACAGAGCTTACCATAAGGGAAGAGGAGAACATATGAAATCGAAAGTTACATTAGATGAAGGAATGTCTTTTACTGCTGAATTGGACGGCTTTACCAGTACCATAGACGCAGATGAGAGTGTAGGGGGGGAAAACAAGGGCCCCAAACCGAAAGGGTTGAGCCTCACTTCTCTCGCCGGATGTACGGCCATGGATGTAATAAGCATTCTCCGCAAGATGCACGCAGAACCGGAAGAGTTCTCGGTCGAGGCTGAAGCAGAGGTGGCAGACGATCATCCTAAGGTATTCACAAAAATTATCATCACCTATTACTTTAAAGGGGGAGAGATTACCAGAGAGAAAGCGGAGAAAGCAGTCTCTTTAAGCGAAGAACGATACTGCGGGGTCTCCGCTATGCTCCGCCAAGCGGCCCCTATCGAGACAAACATCGTTATTGAATAAAACGGCGACATTAAGATGGGGCTTCGGAGGTTTCAGCTCCGTCGTCCAACAGAAGGGTAAAAAGACCCACTGCGCCGTAAAGCAGTGCGGCTGTAATCATGACCCCGGTAAAACCAACTGCTACAGAAAGCAGCACGGCAAGCGGAGAGGCCATAACGGAAGCAAACCCGTTTACTCCCCATGCGAGAGGGACCCCTCTCTCGGCGTCATCCTGCATGACCTCAACCCCGGATGAAAAGAAAAACCCCATAAAAAATGCGATTGGCCCGATGGAGAACGCTGTTATCAAAAACCGAACAGCCAAACCGTAACCTTGAAAAACCGAAACAATCGTGGGGAGGAGAACCAAATACGCCAGCCCCAGTGCTGTGGTAACGAACGCTGCCAGACGAATTCTCCGCTTACCATCCGGCCCTGCAACTGTCTGAAAGGTACTTCCCAATCCTGAAAACACCAGAAGCGAGCAAATAATTGAAGCTGCCGATAGAGCGGGGTCGGCGAGTAATCTGCCCATAAACTGAATAAAAATAATTTCGAAAAACATAAACCCGAATCCGATACTCAGAAAATGAAAAACGATCCAGAGGGGTGGTGTTTTGGTGTGCACTTTTACCGGCGCCGGCAGATGAGAAGGGGTTTTTAGGGCGGCCCGCCCTTCTCCTTTTTTTCTGAACACGAGGACCGGCAGCAGAATAAGAAAAAAGGCAACACCTGTGACGACCGCAAGGGTGAGCACCTCGACCAGATAGCCCATCTCCGCCTGCCGGAACCAGTAAGAACCGTACGTCTCGATAAAACGTGGGAGGGAGCCCCATGTAAAGAAATTATAGAAAAACGGTGCGTTATCGGTTGCAGGGACCACATCATAGGCCCACTCCTTGAAAACCCGCGCACGCTCTTCTCGCTCCAGAATGGAGGTGACTGCATGGTGAAAATAGGAATACGGTTTTCCTTCCGGGCCCGGAATGACATTGACCTGTTCGATTTCTGAAGAGACGATGCCCGGATAATACTCGGTATCAGCTCCAAGCTCTCTACAGTGACTACTAAAGCGGGCAATTATATCTTCGCTGAGAGGCTCCTGTGAGAAAAGCGTTGTGGCGGCAAGATAATTTCGGGCCATGAGAAGATGGTCCTCTACTTTAGGTGAATCCGTTTTCTCGAGTGCATACACTGCTGTTGCAAACAATTTTACATTGTCCCGCGGCGGTGTCTGGACTCCTCTGGTCACCGATATAAGTCCTCCGGGGCTCAGATTATTCAAACACGATCGAAACCCTTCGACGGTAAAGATATAGTCATGATGCATACCCTGTAGCCCGGGGTTCATCGCACTCATGCTTTCTGCAGAAGTGATCTGAATAATGTCAAATTGCCGGGTTGTAGTGTCAAGAAAATGCCGAGGGTTTTCCGCTATAAGCTCGACTTCAGGAGCGGAAAAAATACCCCCGCTTATACTCGAAGCTTCGTCTTGAAACAGATCGTAGAGCTGGGGATTTTCTTGGACGACGGTGATTGAACGCGCGTTAAACCGTTTTGCAAGCCATATATTTATACCGGTCCGCTCTCCTAAAAGCAATACGGAAGGTCCGGAAAGCAGACGATACGGAAGAGACTGCGGTGTAAAATCTAAAATTTTCGTTTCTTCGAGGGCCTCTGTTCGGAACACGCCCCCTTCGAGATTTCCGTCGATAAGAAGCGAAAGCTGTTCGGGCGGCACAGCTTCCGCTTGGATCCCCGCAAAAAGGGTCGTGTGCATGACCGGAGAAGAGAAAAGGTCGATCCTGCCCCGGGGGCCGAATCTCGTAACGAGTTGTTCGGCATCTCCTTGGGCTTCCAGCTCCTGTAATCTGGAAAGCGATTTATACTGATCGACGGGTACCGACGGAGCGGCGAAAAACCAAATCCCTGTGAAAAAGAAAGCTCCTGCAGTGGCGAACAGTTTTAGAAGCTTTCCCTTCCCAAGCTGTATCCGCAAAGGCTGTGCGAGTACTGCCAGCGATAGTGCACCCCCTGCACCGAGATAAAGGGGGAGAAGAGAGCTTTTCGATACGAACAGCAGTCCTACAGCGGCCGCTCCACCCAATCCGCTTCCGATCAGATTCGCACCGTAGAGAGTTTTAACGTGTCCTGCCCGGAATGTCAGCACCATTCCTATACAGAACGCGCCCAGAAAGAACGGGAAGGAAAGCAATAGCGCGTATACTGCCAACAGCAGTATCTGGTTTCCGCTCATAAAGAGGTACTGAATGTCGAGCCGCAGATGCGACGCTGCAAGATAACAGAGCGGTATGGAAACGGTAAATAACGCTGTGGTGTAAAACAGCCACTCCGTCCAGTGCTTCTCTAATCGGGATTTTACAAGAGAAAGGACCGTACCGCTTGCACCGAACCCCAAGAGGGCAATACTAATGACAAAAGAGATGAAATGACTGTAGCTGAGTATTGAAAGAGCGCGTATGAGTACGGTCTGGAAAACAATGACCGTAATCGAAATAAGTACGAGAAAAATATGAGTTTGCAATCCTGTTAGCGGGTTACGCTGCACGGAGAACTACTCTTCTTCTTTCTGTGCTCTTCCGGTCATCGGAACAAACCGCACCGGAAGCAGCTGCCGGGACCGTACCGAACCGTCCTCTTTCTTTGTGATAAGCATCAGCGTTTGTACTTGATAGACCCCTCCGACAGGTATGACAATCCGCCCTCCCGGTTTGAGCTGGTTTATCAAAGGCGGGGGCACATGGCCTGCAGCGGCAGTGACGATAATGGCATCGAACGGGCTGTACTCGTCCCAGCCGTAATAGCCGTCTCCTGTTTTCGTTTTTATCGAGGGGAGACCAAGTTCGGCAAACCGTTCTCGTGCTCTTTCAGCAAGCGGTTCTATGATCTCGATGGTGTATACGTTATCGGTTATTGCGGAGAGGACCGCCGCTTGATATCCGCTGCCCGTCCCTATCTCCAGCACTTTTTCTCCGGGGTCGAGATCGAGTTTTTCAGTCATATAGGCAACGATATACGGTTGAGAAATTGTTTGCCCGTGACCGATTGGAAGAGGCTGGTCCGTATAAGCGGCTTTTTTATGATCATCGGGTACAAACCGGTGCCGCGGTATCGTGCGCATCGCCTCGAGTACTTCCGGGTCCGTTACCTCCCGGGATGCAATTTGACGCTCGACCATTCTCAGACGATCTTCCCTCCTCTCACCGAAAAGATCCTCTTTGTCCTCATTGGCATTGCCCGATTGTTCCGTTTCTCCGGCTTCCTGCTCTCCTCCGGCAAAAACCGGTGATAGCAATACAGAAGAAAGCACGAACACGATTCCTGCCGTCTGTATGAGAAATCCGTGTTTCATACTGTAAGTGTAAAGCATTTGACGCTGCCGTGCAACGACGGTCAGGATAGGTGCAGGCATAAAACGACAGCACGGCTTAGAAGCACGGCTTAGAGAAGAAACAGATCGACACAGAAGGTAGCAATCCCCCAGAGAACATCAGGGGGAAACTGGCCCCGGCAGGATGTATCAAAGAAAAGATCAGCTCGCGAGGGAAACTCATCATCATCCTTCCAGAGCACCACAGTAACCGGCAGTTTCGGAAACGGAAACAGGCGGAAGGAGTAGTCACCGTAGTCGAGAACGTATCCTTCCAACTGCTCCACTCGCGCTTTTACATGCCATTCATCCTGCCGGTATTTCATAGCAAGCCGGTCGAGAGGCAGCTTATGAGCACCCTGTCTGTAAATCTGCCCCCCGGAAAGGTCGCGGGGCCCTATCAGCTCTCCGGTAATTACGTTTCCCTCAGCGTATGTCAGATATGCGAGCAGTGCCTGTATGAAATGCTCACGATGGACCGTTAAAAGCCGGTCGCCGATTTCAGTATCGTTACCAGGGCCGGGACCTACCGTTTTCTCGTTCAGGCCGGCCCGCATCTTCTCTCCGAAACAGGAAAGGGTATAGGAGCTATTTTTCGGGTCATATCCTGCGCCTGCCCTGGTGCAGACAGTAGTGCTGTTTTTAGTTTCTAACTGCTCCCACAGTACGGTTTCTCCATTAGTCATCATCATTTCGAGTACCTTTTACGCTAAATCGTACTCGCGCCTCCTCTCCTCCGGATTTCATAGAGACCGTCCAGCTGCCGGGCTCGAGAGTAAACAACCACCGGTACGGTGGTAATACCGCATCCACTTTTTTTCCGTTTATATACACTGCCGCCGGCCCGCCGTCTCCCCCAACCGCACGAACCGCAACAGCCTGTACGTCGTTCGGCACGGCCGGGTCGATATAAAACACCGATCCGTCTCGAGGATACACGATTCTAAAATCAGTATCTATGCCGTCTCCAAAAAAAATCGATCCCGGTGATTCCATATACCGCTGCTGCCACTGATCGTAGAGGGGAGGTAGGATAACCGTCATCTTTCCATCACGCAGACGGTGGAATGAGCACTGTTGAAGATGCTCGCTTGTGGGCAGATACTCTTTACGCACTCCGGGGCAGACAGGACCGGGTGCCATTCCTGAAAGCGTACAGATGGAAAGCTCTTCTGCATTATCAGGAACAGGGAACGCAGCATGCCGGGTCTGCACGTTTTGGAGAAGTTCTCCGGCAACCCGTGCCGGAAGGCTGCTTCCGGTCCTCCCTTTTACCGTCTCCCCGCTTACATTGCCCATCCAGATTCCAACCGTATAATCGGGCGTCGCTGCTACAGCCCAGATATTCTGAAACTGGTCGGCTGTTCCGGTTTTAAACATGACCGGAAACCCCACATCGAATACCGGATTGTCCCGGAAACCCAGAAACCTGCTCGCATCATCGTGAAGGATATCGCAGATGATATCGGCGGTGTAGCGGGAGACAAACTGGGTATTCTCCTCTCGCCGATCAAAGCGGCTTTCGCCGGCTGTCTTTACCGGCGTTACCTGTAGCGGAACACCCCGCCGGGGAAAGAGTGAAAAAGCGCGAGTCAATTCAAAAAGTGTTACTTCTCCGTTGCCGAGTGCAAGCCCGAGACCTGCTTCGCCTCTCTGATCTCGGATAGAATCAAATCCAAGACGTATTAAAAACTCTTCGAAGCGGCTTGTCCCCACAGTATTGAGCGTATACACTGCCGGGACATTGAGCGAGGATGCTAAAGCAACCCGGAGCCGGACCGGACCATGAAACGCGTTATTGAAATTGAGCGGTTCATACATGTGCTCCGACCCGAATGTGAGAGGGATGTCCGGTAACACCGAATTCGGGCGAAACCCCTCCTCTATGGCAAGGGCATAGAGAAACGGTTTTAGTGTGGAGCCCGGCTGGTTTCTAATGTGTACCGCGTCTATCATACCGCCCTGTTCGGAGTCCTCTACATCGTGTGCCCCAACGTACGCTACGATCTCTCCTGTTCTGTTGTCGAGCAGGAGTCCTGCACTATTATGGATCCTACTCGTCTTCTCCTGCCCGAGGTAGTAGCCGAGCCGTTTCTCGAGCCACTCGGTAAGCTCGCTGTCCAGGCTGGAAAAAACCTCCCGAGCACCGTCTCTATTTTCAGACAAATCCGCACTGTCGATCAGGTAATCGACAAAATGAGGCGCTTTTTTAACGATCGGTTCATAGGTAATGCCTGCAACCGTTTTTTTAATTGCCTCCTTACTGACCGGTATCCCTTTCCCTTCGGCCAGGGCTAGTGCAGCATCTGTACAGGCCTCCTTGTTGTAGAAGGGGTTATACCTATCGGGGGACCGGGGGACGACCGCTACGACGACGGCCTCTGCCGGAGTAAGCTTCCACACCGGTTTCCCGAAAAATACGCGGGAGGCAGTACCCACTCCTTCTGCCTGAAATCCGAACGGAACCGTATTGAGCCATTCCTCTAAGATCTTTTTTTTTGAGAGGCGGAGTTCGATCCTTCCCGCCGCAAACGCTTCTCTTATTTTACCTCGAAGAGTTCGTTCAGTGCCGAACATACTACCTGCAAGCTGCATGGTTACAGTGGAAGCACCGCTAACGATTTCTCCATGGTGAATATTCTGAAACAGACTGCGTATTACGGCGTACAGGTCCACACCGGGATGGTAGAAAAACCGTTTATCTTCACTCGCAAGCATAATCTCGACCACATGGGCCGGCATGTTTTCGAGCGGAACGAACTCTCGCCGCAGACCTTGATCATCGACCGGTGCAATCCAGAGAAGCTCCCCGTTCCTGTCCCGAATGACGGTACTCCGTTCCTTTTCTAAGAATTGGTCCAATTCGGGGAACGGGAGCAGGGCCATCCCTGCAAGACAGAACAGCGGAGGTAGGAAAATAACGGCAAGAATGAGTATTGCTTTACGGATTGTTCCACCTGATAAAAAACAGTTTTCCTTCGGTCCTTCCTGCAATTTCCGGTTCGTACATGCATTCTGCGGTTACCGGAGGTGTCGGATACACGCCGGGGCTGGTCGCACGGAAAATAAAGGAGACCTCCTGCTTCCCGGGAGAAAAATCGTTCCAGAAATAGCGCACCTCATTGACCATGATCTTTTGGATGGGCGGTATTCGGTAAACGTCCCCCGTCACCTCGGGTTTGAACTCATCGAACCGGGGGCCGGTATCAAAGGAACTGTTTACAATATCACACCCTGAGGGCACAGGGGCACGCAAAGCGATAAAATTCCTGCGGCGGTGGCTGGTTACCGTTATCTTCGCCCGGTATGTCTCACCGGCAGTCAGCCGGTTGTTCTCCACCGGGTTTCCCTCCACGTCTTCATAGGTGCATAAAATTGAAAGCCCGAGATCACGAGCAGCAGTGATTTCCGAAGGGAGTGCATACCTAAGTGTCGCTGTATAATAGAGTGTTCCTTCTCCGTTTTTTTCAAAGGCAAGGGGAAGGACAGTATCTCTGGCGACGTTGTCAAACTGCTTGGACCGAAAATCATACTGAAACGTGGCCGGCGGCGCATCGGTACCTGAAAAAGAGGTCGCATCGAGCTCGTTGCCGCCTAATACGATGGATGCATCAAACTGCGGAGCAGTTTCCGCGTCTGAACGGCTGAGGGCATCAACCGCCTGTAGTATCCACTGGTTCTCCACCGTATTCCTCCACCCGGAAGACTTCTGTCCGGCAAGAAGCGTGTTCAGCGCTTTTCGTGTTACATCTTCTTCACCATCCACCTGTGCGGCAAGCATGAGCAGAAGGGCAAGCTGTTCGATCTGTGAATTATAAAAAGAGGTTGCTGTTTCATACGTGTCGGTAATATCGATTGTCCGGGTCCCCGGACGGATAAACTGTTTAATCCGTTTAAAGCAGTTGCCGCCCATAGCAGTGTCTCCGAGCTCCAAAAAAGTGAGCCCTAACAACCCGTAGCCTGTCAACCCGATTGCATCGCCTCGGTGAAAATACCGGTTGGCTTGATAATACACATCTTCCCCGTAGAGGGACCGGACGTAGAGACTGTAGAGTGTGAGAAAATCCGAGTACTGTCTCTTGTTTTTTTCAGGAACGAGATACTCGAGCAGAGCCTGTTGGTTGATCTCTTCAGGGACGGAAAACCCTTTCTCTTTAGCCTGGTGGAGAAGATGAGCGACCCGGATGGTCGTATAGAACGACGAATATACCGGATGTTCCGGCCAGAGGGGGAACCCTCCATCCTGCTGCTGAATTGTAGACCAGAAAAGAAGCTCTTCTGCTACCCGACTCTCGATCGACTCATAATCCTCGACTAATCCCGAATCGATAAGATAGTCTCCTAGAAGAATATAGGGAAGCATCCTGCTTACCCGCTGCTCCATACAATCGAATGGATAGAAGAGAAGATATTCGATTGCTTCTTTTGCCAAAGATATGCGGGAACCGTCTAAAGTTACAAAGAGTCCCCCAATTCCGTCTTCCGCTCCGGATGGAATGACCAGCCCCTCCTCCGCCCGCTCTTTCGTCTCACCGATAGTGGTAAATGATTCGTAGACATACGGTTTTTCAACTACTATCTCTTCTGTAAGCTTCTCGTTTACTACCTCGGACCGGGTAGTGATGGAAACGGTGGCCGTTCCCTCCCGGGTCGCCGCTACTTTGAAGGGGACCTCCAACGTGGCCCCTTGAGGGACAACAAAATTGTGACTGTTCTTACCGGTTACCTCGAGAAGTTCGGTTTCAATACCGATTTCGACCTCATGAGATTCATCGCTTACATTAGTAACAATGACACTGCCTATAGCGGTATCCCGGAGACGGAGCTTTAGGGGAAATGCCGTTTTTATGTTAATCGGATTGCTTACCGGAATTTCATCTTCGATAATACCAAAACGGTCCTCTTTTACAGCGACCGCTGTAACTCGATACCGGGTGAGGGTATCCGGGAGGGTAAACGTCACCGTCGCTTTCCCCTCTTCATCGGTTACGAGAAAAGGTTCGAATAGTGCGGTCGGATTAAAATCTTTCCGCTCCTTCAACGAAGCTGCTTCCTGCTGCTCTTCCATTTTCCCGTCCCCCGCATCGCCTCCCCGGAGGTCTTTTACTTCGTAGGTAACAGGATCGATAAGGAGCGACCGTGAATCGGCCCCGCGCACTCCGAGCGGGAACCGGGACGAGTTGTAGAAAAACCCGACCGGGTCCTGAATACGATAGGAGATAAGATCGAGTACTCCCCTGTCCGCCGCCACCAGAGCGACTTCCGCACCTGCGAACGGTTTACCGCCTCTTTTCGCCGTAACGGTGAGGGTCGCCTCTTCACCGGGCAGATAGGTTTTTTTATCACGGGTAAGTTCGAGGTCGATTCTTCTCCCTTCGGGAGACACCTGGACAGGCGTAATCCCGAAGTACCCCTTCGGTTTATCGAGGTCCGGTTCAAAATAGGTATGGGTCGGCTCACCGCTTCGTACCGAGTAGGAAGCGAGTGAAATATAGACGACAGGAAGATACTCTTCCTTAATCGGGACTTCCAGCAACCGTGCGGACCCTTCCAAAGTGACTACCCGCTCATCCAGTATTCCTTCCCGCTCAATAGTTACCAAATACCGTCCTTCAGGCAGCGGTGTTTGTACTAAAATTCGGGCCGTATCTCCCGGTTCATAGGTGTCCCTGTCCGGCTTGAGGGTGATCTCACTTTCATTCCCCCCGCCCCACCGGACATACCCCGCCCCGGTAGCATAAAAGGAGAACTCGGTCACAGCTTTTCTTCCGCTTTTATCAATCCCTTCCAGACGGACATAGTAGGAGCCGCTCTGCGGTGGAGTAACCGAAACAGAGCCGTTTGAATCGGAAAGGTTTATCTCTTCTTCAGATATGAGCTCTTCGACCCGCTCCCAACGGGTATTAAAACGTTCATACACCCCCTGCTGCCGGGCAAGTTTCCAGGTGACCCGGAACAATGAGACCGTGACGGTCGACCCGTCTACCATATTTCCTGCAGCTGTTCCGTCGGGCCCGACCGTAATAAACTCTACATCGGTAGGCTTTCCTTTTTCTACAAACGGGGACCAGTACGATTCGCCGGCATCCTTTAATTTGGCCCCGATATAAAATGATGCAGGATGGACCAGAACTCCCTTGCGGGCCGCGATCTGCTGATTGCTGATATCGGTTACGCGAGCTTCCATCTCGTAGACGTAGGGCATGCCGGTAATACCGCCACTTGTTGTTTGAAAATTTGTTGTAAACTCTCCCGAGGCATTCAGCACACCATCTGACGTTGCCACATGTCTTCTTCCGTCGTATTCATCGGGGCAGAACCGATACTGTTTAAGCCGTTCTTTCTCCTTGCTCTCCTGACCGGGGAAAAAGCGATACGGTTCTTTAAACCATACCGATTCATAGGTCCCTTTACTCACAGCACCCCCGGCAAGATAATCGGAACTGACTGTAAACCCGACTTTGTCCCCCTGATAATAGGTAAGATCCGGTTTTTCTATGGAAACCGAGAAACCGAGTCTCCGAAACTCGGCGACTTGAAAAGAGTAGTACGCGCTCTTCCCATCTCGGGAATACATGATGGTGTAGTGTCCCGGTTCCACCTCATTCGGCAGTTGTACCGATCCTGCAAACCCTCCGTTTTCGGTTGCAGTACCGGTAATCGTCTCGATGACCCTGCCGTCATATCCCGGTTCCTGCAGTATGATTTCATACGGACCTGTATAGGCTTTATACCGACCTCTCTGCAGAGTGCGGTCTATTCCCCGAAAAGAGAGCGTCTCGCCAGGTTTATAGATTCCCCGGTCGGTAAACAGTTGACAGACCATGTGGGGCTCACCAACACGTGTGGGAGGCAGATCGTTATAGATGCCGAACCGCCATGCGTTATGGCTGTTGTTCGGTTTAAAGATAATTCTGTCGTCCGCTTTTTCCACCTCTATCCGGAGATGATCGGACCAAGCATACTCCTCATCTCCGAACAAACGGCTATACTCTCCCGGCTCAAAGGTAAAGACGGCAAGCCCTTCCTCATTCGTGACGGCACTCCGTTTCTGTTCCATCTTATCGAGAAGGTCCACCCGGGCTTCCCTTACCGGGTCCCCGGTATCAAGCGAGGTGACCATGGCAATTACCTTGTTATACCCGTATCGAGTAGTAACTGCTAAGTCGGTCACCTGCAGCCGCAGTTCCCGTTTGCCCCACGATTTTCTCTTTCCTTCAGCATCCGGTTCACTGAAATTCCAGGCTATGCCGACAAAACCCTTTCCCGCATTGTCAAGCCATGGAGAAAGATCGAGTTCCTCGAAATGACGGACATTCTTCTCGAGTGCCGTAAAATCGAACGGATACAGTTCCTCCTGTTCGAACGAGCCGTAGGGGTCCTCCACCGAGGCGACCTTCCATACTCCGTCGAATACATTCTGGGTCTCCCACACGATCTTCGGGGGAAACTGTGCTTCGAGCATCCGGGCCCCCGTATTGGGGAAAAAGGCGTACTGCTCGGCAGGCGGCATGGTGACCTTGGTCGAGACCGCTTTCCCGAGCTTCCTTCCATACACATCACGAATCGCAGGGTCGAGTGCAATGGTATAGGTGGTATCGGGATAAAACAGATTGTTTAGTTTGACCGTCTCACCCCACACCGACACCTTTTCTGCTGTTACTTCCCGAAACGGAACAACGGTGATCTTTTCGTGGAGCTTTTCATCGGCAACGGGATGACTAAACTTCAGATAAACCGGATTGGCGTCTCCGCGTTCGCTTCTCGGAATAGACCAGGAGTAACTCGAATACTCCTCGTAGTGAAACGGTTTTAGCGTGTGAAAACTCTTTATAATCGGTTTCGGGATAGGGAGAGCTTCCGGAAACGAGCGGGCCCCGGGGTTGATAATCACCTGCACATCACTGTCGGGTGGAAAGGATTCATCTACGTGGAGAACAGCAGTCCTCTCGACCAGTTCTTCTGCAAGCTGAGGTGAAGAACCGGCCTCTCCATTCTCGGCTCCTGATAATGGGCGGTGGAGAGTAAATGAATAGGGTTTGTTCCGGCAGAAAACATCGATGTACGGTTCGATTGTTTTCACATCAACCGGGTAGGAGAAAACGATGTGGATTTTTTTGGCTTCTTCTATGGGGACATCCTCGAGATCGGTAACCCGTTCGGTTACACCGGTAAAAAAGTCCCTCACAGATAGATATTCGGTCCTGAAGGTGAAGGAAGTATCTCCGGTAAGTTTTTTTCCGCCTAACGAGGTAAGCTCCCGGTTAACAGTGACGGTATATTCCCGCTGGGGGAGAAGCTCTTCCGTAACATCGAGACTCACCATTCTCGTACCGTACCAGCGGAACACGCCCCCTACCGGTGGATTCACCCGGAAAACATTGCTGCTGTCTTCTATACTTCCCAATCGGCTCAAGGGAATGACCGGCTGTGAAAAGGTCACATAAATCGAAGGGAACTTCAGTTCCGCAGGAAGTTCATCGACCGGGCCGTAATCGGTTATGGTAAACGGCTCATCACTCTCGGAGAGAGGGACAGACTCCTGCCGTTGTTCGGAAGGCTCAAAATAGGCAATAGAATAGTCGCCCAATTCTTCGCTAATAGAGGCCTCTTTGTAGAGCACCTCTTGCATATCCCGGGCCTGTTTTGAAATCGGGTTCTCGTCATTGGAGCTTTGCCGGTCATTTGCACAACCGGAAAACAAGGCTATGAGTATACTAACGAGAGCGAGAACAAAAAAACCTCTTCCCTGCTTACATGTACGGTTATTCAATATCATGTTCTTTTACCACCACGTCTGCCATAAAAGATACCCCATTAATTCGTAAAACCGGTCCGTTTTGATCACTAATTTTCATTGTTTTATCTTTATGCGAGCTTAAAACAGGTGTTCCGCCGAACTCTACCTGCACATGGGGAGGAACAACGATATCTAGGTCGGACATGATGCAGAAGAAATCAATATCGACGATGTTCCCGGGAAACTCGGCATGAGTAAAATCAATATTCAGATCAGCCATGAGGGTGAACACCTTGATCTGTTTTGCCGGTTTCCATCTGCCGCTTCTATGGTTCTCTCCCAATATCGAAACGATTGAATTCTCCCTTTCCCATTCCCGCCGGGAGGATGTTCCCGCAAAAGAGTGCGGACCATCTTCTGCGGCCCGGTCAGGTCCGCCACCGGTTGTGTCATCATTTCTTCGGATATCGGGGAGATCATCGGCAAGTCGCGCCAAATCGTACTTGTTTTCGATTTGACGTGTTTTTTTCACCAGCTCCTCATATTCATCCATATCGAGGACCCCGCGTGCATAGTGGTCCTGCAGATCTTCGATAAGATGTTCTTTTATCCTCTCGAGCGAAATATCTTCGTTTTTTTCTTCGTCCATACTCTTCATCCCCGTTTTTTTATCCTGCTTATACGTATAGTGCAGAATACGGGCCGTTTTTGCAATACAAGATGTAATGTACTTAAAAAATATTTAGTACTTTATCGAATGAATCCGATAAAAAACTAGATAGTATTTGCAATATCACTTGCAACACAATATGTAGAGTGATATGATGAAGTTTGTTCTTCATAATGCACTATATTTAGTGGTAGCTGTGGGACCGGTATACTGCCCTAAAATGGAGAAACAGAGGATGAAGTGTCCGCACTGCGGGAGTCTTGACGATAAAGTCATTGAATCGCGGCCTATTGCCGAAGCAACGGCCATTCGAAGGCGGCGGGAATGTCTTGCCTGCGGATATCGTTTTACATCCTACGAGCATATCGAAGAAAAGAGACTGATGGTGGTAAAAAGAGACGGCCGCAGAGAACCGTTCGATATCGGAAAGCTCGAACGGGGAATCGAACGGTCCCTTGAAAAACGACCGGTATCCACCTCAACGATTGAGGAAATGCTTCGGGAAATCGAAGATGCCGCTCTTATGATGGGAAAGAGCAATCATGAGATCCCTGCGCATGAACTCGGGGATATGGTACTAAAGAATCTGTACAACATCGACCGGGTTGCGTATGTACGGTTTGCCTCAGTGTATAAAATGTTCGATAACGTCGAGGCTTTTATGAAAGAAATTGAAAAACTAACGCAGTAGCGGGGGGGGAGAGCTTGCAGGACAGACAGAACTACTGGGAGGAGTTTCTCGGAAGAGTGAACGAGAAAACGGCAGATGGTGTTATCGGGAAAGTCGTTAAAAGGGACGGCCGGATAGAGCAGTATGATCGGGGAAAGATATACAACGCTATTGCAAAAGCGGTCCGGGCTGTAACAGGTGTTGTCGATGACGATATAGCCGAGAAGCTTACCCGAAAAACCGAAGAGAAACTTAAACAGTTCATGGGCGGACGGCATCCGAACTCCGTTCCTGCAATCGAAGAGATTCAGGACCTCGTCGAGTCGGTCCTGATCGAAGAGAAAGAAGTCGAGCTGGCCAAAGCGTACATCCTCTATCGGGCCAGGCACGAAGTAATCAGAGATACCAAGAAATTGATGCTCGATATCAACGCTACCATGGACGGGTATCTTTCTCAGTCGGATTGGAGGGTCAATGAGAATGCGAATGTCAATTTCTCACTGGGCGGATTGATCCTCCACAATTCCGGCACCATTACGGCGAACTATTGGCTTAAAAACATCTATCCTGAATCGATTGCCGCCGCACACATCAACGCCGATTTGCATATACACGATCTGTCCATGTTCAGCGGATACTGCGCAGGCTGGTCGCTCCGTCAACTCATTCAGGAAGGGTTGGGAGGGGTCCCCGACAAAATCACTTCCATGCCGGCGAGACATCTCAACACGCTGATTCAGCAGGTGGTCAACTTCTTAGGGATAATGCAGAACGAATGGGCAGGGGCCCAGGCCCTCTCGAGTTTCGACACCTACTTGGCCCCGTTTGTAAAGAAGGACAACCTCTCTGATAAAGAGGTAAAACAGTCCATACAGAGTTTTATTTTCGGGGTCAACACCCCGTCCCGCTGGGGCTCTCAGGCCCCGTTTACGAACATCACCCTCGATTGGAACGTCCCTGCAGACCTCTCAGACCGTCCCGCGCTTGTGGGCGGAAAAGAGCAGGAGTTTACCTTCGGCGAATGTCAAAAAGAGATGGATATGATCAATCGGGCATTCATCGAATTGATGATCGAGGGGGATGCGAACGGACGAGGGTTCCAGTATCCCATCCCGACGTACAACATTACCGATGACTTCGTCTGGGACTCCGAAAACGCACAATTGCTCTTCGAAATGACCGCGAAATACGGTACTCCCTACTTTCAAAACTTCATCAACAGTGATCTCAACCCCGAAGATGTCCGGTCGATGTGTTGCAGGCTCCAGCTCGATAAACGGGAGCTGCGTAAACGGGGAGGCGGTTTGTTCGGCTCCGATGAGTTTACCGGTTCCATCGGGGTGGTAACCATCAACCTGCCCCGCATCGGGTACGTATCGAGCTCGAAACGGGAGTTCTACAAACGGCTCGACCATCTGATGGAACTCGCCGCAGAATCTCTCGTTATCAAACGGAAAGTGATTAACCGGCTTATGGAGTCGGGTCTTTTCCCCTACACGAAGCGGTATCTCAAACATCTCAACAACCACTTTTCCACGATCGGAATCGTAGGGATGAACGAATGTCTTCTCAACTTTTTAGGAGAAGACATCACCACGGAGGAAGGGGCGGAGTTTGCAAAAGAGGTCCTCGATTACATGCGTAACCAGCTCGCAGACTTTCAAGAGGAAACGGGTGATCTCTTCAACCTCGAAGCGACCCCTGCTGAAAGTACGAGTTACCGTTTAGCAAAGCATGATAAGGAGCAATACTCCGAGATCGTTACCTCCGGAAGCAATGAGCCGTATTACACGAACTCTTCTCAGCTGCCGGTGGATTTCAGCACCGATATATTCGAATCACTCGACCATCAGGATGAAATGCAGACAAAATATACCGGGGGAACTGTCTTTCACGCTTATTTAGGAGAAGCGGTCACAGACTGGAGGGCCTGCATGAAGCTGGTCCGCACGATTGCTTCCCACTATAAGCTCCCCTATTTCACGATCAGTCCGACCTTTTCCGTCTGCCCGATTCACGGATACCTCTCCGGCGAACATTTCCACTGTCCGAAATGCAGAGAAGAAGAGCGGGAGAAGATAAAACAAAAAATCAAAGCCCTCGAAAGAGAGAGAGAAACAATACAGGACAATAAGGAGAAATAACGATGAGAACGGCAAAAGATATAGATGCGAAGATTGCGGCTTTAAAGCAGGAGCTCGACACTGTCGAAGGAACCGAAACTGAAATATACACCCGCATTGTCGGTTACTACCGGTCGGTAAAAAACTGGAACCGCGGCAAACGGGAAGAGTACAACTACCGAAAACTTTTCTCCGTTCCCGGCCTTTCCGATGCAGAGACAGCAACCGAGGGAACGGATGTTTCTTCATATATTTATTTTTATAGGAAAAGCTGCCCCAATTGTCCTCCGGTGAGGCACTACCTCGAGGGGCTCGAAATACAGGGTGCGTTTATAGATGTCGATACGGAAGAAGGAATGGAAAAGGCCCGTGAGTTTTCCGTGCTGAGCACGCCAACAGTGGTTCTATTCGACGGGGACAACAAAGAGATGAGTCGGGCCCGCGACGTTCGGTCCATTCAGAGGTGTTTTTCTCGCAAAGAAGCGGTTACTGTTTCATAACAAGCTCTCCTGCAGTACTGCTTTTTGTAAGGTGTTCATCTTTCGTATCCGGTGGGCTTTACTATGGCTTTAGCACGATGACTTTAGCACAATGGCTCTAGAACAGTTCGGTCTGGTAAAAACCACCCTTCTCGATTACCCGGGGGAAGTTGGAGCAGCGATTTTTACCCCCGGGTGCAATCTCCGTTGTCCCTACTGTCATAATCCTTACCTCGTAGCACCACCGTATCCAACTGACCTCGCAACCCGAAAAGAAGTGCTCGCTCATCTTCAAAAGCGGGCGGGAGTACTACAGGCGGTCTGCATTACCGGCGGAGAGCCGCTTATGCATCAAGACCTCGCAGAGGTGATAGCAATCTGTAAACAATTGGGGTACAAAGTAAAAATCGACACAAACGGAAGTTTCCCGAACCAGCTTGCGGCTCTCCTCGATTCGTCCGGCACTCGGCCGGACTATATAGCCCTTGATATCAAAACCGCACCGTCAAAATATTCTATCGTGGAAGCTGACGGCGGGGCCGGCGAAGACCGGACGGCCGCGTTCGTTTTACAGGCAGCCCAAATCATAAAAAACTCAAGAGTTATGCACGAGTTTCGCACCACCGTTGTACCGGGAATTGTCGAGAAAGAGGACATTCAAGGGATGATTCCCCTCCTGCAAGGGGCCCGTCTTCACTACTTAGTACCTTTCAGGCCAGGGCAAACGCTAGACCCGGCGTACGGAGAACTCGAGCCGCATCCAATGCACGTGCTCGAATCGATGCGTGAAGAAATCACTTCTCACGGTATTCCCTGCCGAATCCGGAGATAACGATTCGTAGATTTGTCGATTTAGTATCGATTTAGTAAGTTATATCCTTGACATACCCTACCCCCCTACTGTATATTTAGAAGAGAAAATAACCATATGAGGGAACAGTGAGATGCTGAATCAAGAGCAGAAAAAAAAGGTCGTATTCCGCCTCAAGCGTATTGAAGGGCAGGTCCGCGGTCTTCAAAAGATGATCGATGAAGACCGATACTGTATCGACATCCTCACCCAAACAGCGTCTGTTGTCGCCGCTCTCCACGGTGTAGAAGATGCGGTAATGGAACAGCACCTGCATACCTGTGTTACCGATGCCGTGCGAAGCGGGGAGATAGACCAAAAGCAGGAAAAGCTCGATGAAATTATGAGTGTGCTCTCAAAATTTCGGAAGACCGGCTGATAAACGGGAGAGTCCAAGGAGAGGAAAGACATGATAACGAAGGAAAAGGCGTCAGATTCCGCAACTATAGATGATAAAAACAGTAATACTGTAATCACAAAAACATACCGGGTCGAAGGGATGCATTGTGCCGGTTGTGTGGCAAATGTCGAGAAATCGCTAAAAAAAGTTAACGGTATCGAGCAGGCAACCGTTAACCTGGCCACCGAGACCGCTCAGGTTACATTCCGTTCCAACCAAACCGGCTACGATGAATTAAAAAAAGCCGTCGATCAGGCCGGTTTTACCATGCTGCCTTCCGATGAAGAGGGCACCTCGAAAAGTGACTTGAAAAGTGATGAGGAGAAAGTTGATCAGGCCCGTAAAAGAATGTGGACGGCGTGGGGATTTACCATTCCTATCATTCTCTGGATGCTTCCGGAAATGATCGCAGGGTTCCGCTTTTTAGGTGTAACGGGATTTACCG